>CALXYE010000055.1 GCA_944392845.1 uncultured Alphaproteobacteria bacterium | reverse complement strand
TATATGCAGGCTTCCCGTCAAAAAGCGCCGCCGTACGGAAAAGGATGTTTTCCCCGAACTTTACCCTTAGGGCTTCATCATCAGAATCGCATCCTCGGCTGGAAGCCCCGTCGGCGTGAAAAAATCTATGATGCGACCTTTTTCCTTAAATCCGCGCCGTTCGTATAACCGCCGCGCCGCCGTCCATTTTTCGGAAACGATCAGGACGCCGAGTGTTGCCTTCGGATAATTTTCGGCGATCTTTTTTTCCAGAGTGTCCAACAGCAAAGAACCGACTTTTCGTCCCCGCCATGACGGCAAAGTGCCGAAAGACGTGATGTAAAACTGCGTGCCGTTATAATCATGGGCTTCTTCGGGATCGTGCCCCAGCGCCAGCGTTTCGGAACAGACGGGGCGATCCTCACGCCACAGCTCGGAACAGATATAGCCGCCGATCTCTTTTGTTTCGGCATCCTCGGCCAACAGGAATCCTTCGGGAAACGCCCGGATGCGTTTCTCGTATAATTCTTTTTCTTCCCGCAATCCCGGCAGAAAAGCGGCTTCTTCAATGCGCATGATCGCGTCCGTGTCAGAGGGGAGAGCCGTGCGGCAGATAACATTCATCGCTTTATTCCGTATTTTTGTAAAACATTTCATTTTCGGCTTTTATCCGAACTTTTTTTAAGATACAAAAATAAACGCGGATTTCAAAGACGTTTTGCTTTTTGTGCTTGAACTTCGATGCGAAAAGTCCGAAAAAAGCCGTAACGTCCTTATTTTTTCGGCAGGAGAGGTAAATGACCCGATATCTGATTACAAGCGCGCTTCCTTATATCAACGGCATTAAGCATTTGGGAAACCTTGTCGGCTCAATGCTTCCCGCCGACGTTTACGCCCGCTTCCTGCGCCAAAAGGGAGAAGACGTTCTGTTTATCTGCGCCACCGACGAACACGGAACGCCCGCCGAACTGGCCGCTTTGGAAAAAGGGCAGGACGTCGAAACGTTCTGTACCGAACAGCATGAAATCCAGCGTTCCATTTATGAACGTTTCGGCCTTTCTTTCGACCATTTCGGCCGTTCTTCGTCCGAACGAAATACCGAGCTGACTCAGCATTTTTGCAAAAAGCTGACGGAAAACGGCTATATTGAAGAACGCACGATCAAACAGGTTTACTCCGTTGACGACGGGCGTTTTCTGCCCGACCGTTATATCGTCGGAACCTGCCCGCATTGCGGATATGAAGCGGCCAGAGGCGACCAGTGCGAAAACTGCACTCGGGTTTTGGATCCGACGGATCTGATCAATCCGCGTTCCGCCGTTTCGGGCAGCTCTAACCTTGAGATCCGCGACAGCAAACATTTGTTTTTGAAACTTCCCGAACTGGAAGGCAAGATTTCCGCCTTTATTGACGAACACGAAGCCGAATGGCCCGTCGTCGTTACTTCCATCGCCCGCAAATGGCTGAAAGAAGGCTTGCGCGAACGTTGCATCACGCGCGATCTGAAATGGGGCATTCCCGTTCCCGCCGACGGGTTTGACGGCAAAGTGTTCTACGTTTGGTTCGACGCGCCGATCGAATATATCGCCGCCACGCGCGAATGGGCGGATAAGGCGCCCTCGGAACGCGATTGGAAATCGTGGTGGTATGACGCCAAGGACGTCCGTTACGTCGAATTTATGGCAAAGGATAACATTCCCTTCCATACCATTATGTTTCCCGCTACGCTTTTGGGGTCGGAAGAACCTTGGAAAAAAGTCGATTACATCAAAGGGTTCAACTGGCTGACTTTCTACGGCGGCAAATTTTCGACCAGTCAGAAGCGCGGAATTTTCACCAATCAGGCTTTGGAGGAATTCCCCGCCGATTATTGGCGTTATTGGCTGATGGCGAATGCTCCCGAAAATTCGGATTCCAGTTTTACGTTCTCTTCGTTTTCGGGAATGATCAACAAAGACCTGAACGATGTTTTGGGAAACTTTGTCAACCGCGTCCTGAAAATGACGGCGGGCAAGTTCTCGCCTGCCGTACCCGAAGGCGGCGAATGGGGCGAACTGGAAAACGAATTCGTCAAAACGCTTTCGACCCGTATCGCGGATTATACGAAATACATGCAGGCCATGGAATTTCGCAAAGCGACGGCCGAATTGCGGGCCGTTTGGGTTGAAGGCAACAATTATTTGACGGCGGCGGCGCCTTGGACAGTTATTAAGGAAGATCGCGAAAAAGCGGCGATGATTCTGCGTTTGGCGTTGAACCTGATTCGCGTCTATGCCGTTTTATCCGCTCCCGTGATTCCGAACGCGTCGAAAGACATGCTGTCTTTGTTGAACCTGAACGATCCCGATATGGCTTGGATCGGGGAGGATACGGCTTCCGCTCTGCAAATGCTGAAACCGGGGCATGCCTTTAATGTGCCCGAAAAACCGATCTTTAACAAAATCATGCCTGAAACGGTTGCGGAACTTTGCGCGCGTTACGGCGCGGATCCCGAAGCGGAATAACGTATCGAAAAGGAGTGGGGCGATGAAGATAACGGATTATGTTAAAGGCACCGTATCTCTGATCGGAGATGTTTTCCGTTTGGGGATGATCTTTATCAAACGTCCCCATTACCTGTTGGTACTGATCGGCATCATCCTCGGCATTTTCTATTTATGCGGCGTTCCGCCTCAAAAAGTGCCCGAGTGGTGGAAAAAAACTTTTGTTCCCGCGGTTTCGACCCGTTTCGACGAATTCGCCATGAGGACGAAAAAGGCAACGTCTCCCTTGACGGACGCCGTTTCGGATTTCGTCGCGCCGCCCGTGCAAAAGAGCCCGGAAAAGAAAGAACCCGAACCCTTGTTCGTTGCTCCCGAAAAAGCGCCCGTCAAATGGGGGAGGCACCCTTCGGACAACAAAGGCGAGGCAAAACCGCAAACGGCCGAGTCCGCCGTTCCTTCGGTTTCGGGCGCTGAAACGTCCTATAAGTTTAAGCAAAAGGAACATACGCTGCCCGTTCAGCCTCAAACGCAGCC
>CALXYE010000054.1 GCA_944392845.1 uncultured Alphaproteobacteria bacterium | reverse complement strand
GGTTGTTTCCGAGCGTCCCAAGGCCGCCGAATGATCGCGGCGGGGCGCCGGCTCTTGAAAGAAGACGAAACCGTATTACTTATATGGTATTGTTTTTACGTTTGAGCGCGTGTAACATAACGTTACGCCGCAAGAATTGAGGATTTGCAGATCATGACGAAAACGCCGTCCAAAGACGACCATAAAGGAACTTTGTATTGTTCTTTTTGCGGAAAGAGCCAGCATGAGGTCAAAAAGCTGATCGCGGGGCCGAACGTCTTTATTTGCGACGAATGCATCGGGCTTTGCACCGACATCATCAACGAAGAGCAAAAGACCGAAGTCAAAGCCGAAAGCGATAAGATTCCCGCGCCGCGTAAGATTAAGTCGGTTTTGGACGATTACGTCATCGGGCAGGAACAGGCGAAGAAGGTTTTGGCCGTCAGCGTTTATAACCATTATAAGCGTTTGATGTCTTTGGACGCGGGGAATCGGGACGTCGAGATTTCAAAATCCAATATTTTGCTGATCGGTCCGACGGGATCGGGCAAAACGCTTTTGGCAAGGACGCTGGCGCGGATTTTGGACGTTCCGTTCACGATGGCGGACGCGACAACCCTGACCGAAGCGGGATATGTCGGCGAAGACGTCGAAAACATTATTCTGAAGCTGGTTCAGGCGGCCGATTACAACATTGAAAAGGCGCAGCGCGGCATTATCTATATTGACGAAATTGATAAGATTTCTAAAAAATCCGATAACCCGTCAATTACGCGCGACGTTTCGGGCGAAGGCGTGCAACAGGCGCTTTTGAAGATTATGGAAGGCACGGTGGCTTCCGTTCCTCCGCAAGGCGGCAGAAAACATCCGCAACAGGAATTTTTGCAGGTAGATACGACGAACATCCTGTTTATCTGCGGTGGCGCTTTCGCCGGTTTGGAAAAGATTATCGCGCAACGTTCGGAACAGTCTTCCATCGGTTTCGGCGCCCATGTCGCGGGACCGAACGAACGCAAGACGGGCGACCTTTTAAAGGGCGTTGAACCCGAAGATCTGCTAAAATTCGGCTTGATTCCCGAATTCGTCGGTCGCGTGCCCGTTTTGGCGACTTTGGACGATCTGGACATCGAGGCATTGATCGAGATATTGACGAAGCCTAAGAATGCGTTGGTTAAGCAATATCAGGCTTTGTTCAACATGGAAAACGTCAAGCTGTCCTTTACGGACGACGCGCTGAAGGCCATTGCCGGAAAAGCCGCGGATCGCAAGACGGGAGCCAGAGGATTGCGAGCCATTATGGAAAACCTGTTGTTGGAAACGATGTTTGAACTGCCTTCCATGGAGGGCGTGCAAGAGATCGTCGTTGACGACAAAACGGTTTCGGGCGAAACGCCGCCGTTGCGTATTTATGCTCAGAAAAGCGGCGAAAGCATGGAAACCAGCGCGTAAATCCTTCGTCGGGCTTGAGTTTTGTTCCTTTACACCTTAAATGAAAAACATAATAACCTAAAAAACGGGAGATGAGGTCATGGATACCCCGCTTCAAAACAGAATCTATCCGATGCTTCCCCTGCGGGATATTGTTGTTTTTCCGCATATGATCGTGCCTTTGTTCGTCGGCCGCGAAAAATCGGTCAGAGCATTGGACGCGGCGATGATGAAAGACCGCAAGATCGTTCTGATGACGCAGAAAGATTCCGCCGTTGACGATCCGACGCCCGCGGATATGCACGGCGTCGGCACCCTCGGCAGCGTCGTTCAGCTGTTGCGTTTGCCCGACGGAACGGTAAAGGCTTTGGTCGAAGGTTTGGAACGCGTCAAAATCAAAGAATATGTCGAAAACTCTTCGTTTTTTGAGGTTGATGTTGATTCCGTCGCGGAAAAGGCGGATAAGACGGCCGAAATTGAGGCTTTTTCCCATTCGTTGGTTGCCCAGTTTGAGGAATACGTTCGTTTGAACAAAAAAATTCCGCCCGAAATCTTATTGTCTGTCGGACAGGTGGACGATGCTTCTAAACTGGCGGACATCATTGCGTCTCATTTAACGCTGAAGATCGCGGATCGCCAAGATCTGTTGGAAACGGCGGACGTTTATAAACGTTTGGAAAAACTCTTCGCCCTGATGGAAGCGGAGATGGACGTTTTGCAGGTCGAAAAGAAGATTCGCCGCCGCGTCAAGCGTCAGATGGAAAAAACGCAGCGCGACTATTATCTGAACGAACAAATGAAGGCGATTCAGAAAGAGCTGGGCGACGAAGACGGCTCTGCGGAGCTTGACGAGCTGGAAACCAAAATCGAAAAGGCGAAAATGTCCGCCGAAGCGACGGAAAAGGCTTTGGGCGAGTTGAAAAAACTGCGCCACATGAGCCCGATGTCTTCGGAAGCGACGGTTATCCGCAATTACATTGATTGGCTGATTTGCCTGCCGTGGGGAAAGAAGGCGAAGATTCAAACGGATTTGAAAAAAGCTCAAGAGATTTTGGACGCCGACCACTACGGTTTGGAAAAGGTCAAAGAGCGCATCATTGAATATTTGGCCGTTCAGAAAAAGACAAAATCCGTCAAAGGCCCGATTCTGTGTTTGGTCGGTCCTCCCGGAGTCGGCAAAACGTCTTTGGGACAGTCAATCGCCAAGGCGACGGGACGCAAATTCGTTCGCGCTTCCCTGGGCGGCATGCGCGACGAGGCCGAGATCCGCGGACACCGCAGGACGTATGTCGGGGCGATGCCGGGTAAGATCATTCAGAGCATGAAGAAAGTCAAAACGCGCAACCCGTTGTTCCTTTTGGACGAAATCGACAAGCTCGGCGCCGATTGGCGCGGCGATCCGTCTTCCGCGCTGTTGGAAGTTTTGGATCCCGCCCAAAACAATACGTTTAACGATCATTATCTGGACGTTGATTATGATTTGTCCGACGTGATGTTTATTACGACGGCAAATTCGCTGAAAATGCCGCGTCCGTTGCTTGATCGCATGGAGGTTATCCGCATTTCGGGGTATACCGAGGACGAAAAGATTGAAATCGCCAAGCGTCACCTGATCAAAAAACAGCGCGAAGCCGCGGGGCTGACCAAAAAGGAATGGTCCGTATCCGACGAAGCGTTGCGTTCTTTGATCAGGCTGTATACCCGTGAATCGGGCGTGCGCAATCTGGACAGGGCTTTGGAAAGTTTGGCGCGCAAGGCGGTCAAGGAGCTGATGCTCGGTAAAAAGAAAACGGTTTCCGTTACGGAACGCAACCTGAAAAAGTACGCGGGCGTGCCGCCCTATACATACGGCGTTGCGGAAAAGCAGGATCAGGTCGGCGTAACAACGGGGCTTGCTTGGACGGAGGTCGGCGGAGAGATTTTGTCGATTGAAGCCGTCATGATGCCCGGTCACGGCCGCGTGACGCAAACGGGGCAATTGGGCGACGTGATGAAGGAATCGATCGCGGCGGCGCGTTCTTTTGTTCGTTCTCATGCCGTGGCTTTCGGCATTCGTCCGTCTTTGTTTGACAAGCGCGATATTCACGTCCACGTTCCCGAAGGGGCAACGCCGAAGGACGGGCCTTCCGCAGGGATTGCAATGTGTACTTCTCTTGTGTCCGCAATGACGGGCATTCCCGTGTCGAAGGACATCGCAATGACGGGGGAAATCACCCTTTTGGGGCGCGTCCTGCCGATCGGCGGCTTAAAGGAAAAGCTTCTGGCCGCTTTGCGCGCCGGCATTAAAACGGTTTTAATTCCGAAAGATAATGAAAAGGATCTGGAGGAAATTCCCGATAACGTTAAAAAGGGGTTGAAAATCATCCCCGTAACGACGGCGGAGGAAGTGTTGCGCCATGCTTTAACCCGTCCCCTGATTCCCGTTGAGTGGAACGAAGACGAAGAAGAGGCAAAGGAAAAAGCAAAAGGCTCCGAGCCGCGCGACGACGAAGATCCCTGTGTCGTGTGCCATTGAGCGCAATTTTTAAAAATCAAAGGAGGGAAGCTTTTCCCTCCTTTTTTAACGCTTTATCCCTGACATAAAACTTTTAGGCGTTTTTGCGTCAAATGTTTCAGATAATTTTTTGTTTTGCAAGGGGAAAAAGCGCAAAAAATCAAAAAAAAATGCCCAAAAACCGCGACTTTTTATTTGACCTGGCAAAAGTCGGTGTTTTAGACTTTTCCTATGATTCGGAATGAATCTAACTTGTCTTTTAATTTTTATTGAGGAGTCCTCAACGTGAATAAAAACGATCTCGTAGCTGAAGTTGCTAAGAATACCGGTCTGTCCAAAACGGATGCTTCCAAGGCCGTTGATGCATTTTTGAAGGCCGTCGAAGGCGCTTTGAAGAAAAAAGACGAAGTCCGCCTGGTCGGCTTCGGCACCTTCAGCGTTGCCGAACGTGCCGCGACGGAAGGTCGTAATCCGCGTACGGGTGCTAAGATCAACATTCCCGCATCGAAGCAGCCGAAATTCAAAGCCGGTAAAGGTTTGAAGGACGCTGTAAACTAATTTTAGTTCATGCGTTAGAAAAACAGGCGGTTCGAAGATGTTCGAATCGTCTGTTTTTTTGAAAAAAGTCTTGTCAAAGGGCGTTTGATGCCTTATAAGCGGTTAAACGCATTTTTTGCGGGCGATTAGCTCAGTTGGTAGAGCATCTCGTTTACACCGAGAGGGTCGGCAGTTCGAGCCTGTCATCGCCTACCATTCGGCCCCGTATTCCGTTCGGATGCGGGGCTTTTTTTGTGCGGCTTTCTTTCGGGAAGGCCGTTTTTTTTATGACGGAGGGGTTATGACGGTATCAAGTGCGACAAACAAAGTCGTTTATGAAGGAAACGGAATCGTAAGTGAATTTGCGGTTCCGTTTTATTTTTTGGAAAATTCGGACATAGAAGTTTGGTCGGTGTCCGATACGTCCGCCGAAAGAAAGCTGGAATACGGTACGGAATATTCCGTCAGCGGGGCGGGAGACCTCAACGGCGGCAGCGTCATCCTTGCTTCCGTTCCGCAGTCCGGAGAACGTTTGACGGTCATTCGAAACGTCCCGATGACACAGGAAACGGATTATCGGGAAAACGAAATATTTCCCGCGGAAACGCAGGAACGCGCGCTGGACAAGCTGACGATGATGGTGCAGCAGAATGCCGAAAGGTTGACTCGTACGCTGACTTTAGGCGTGACGAGCGAGGAAGATCCCGACGCGATCATTCCGCGCATTTTTGAAGCGGAAACGGAAAGCGCCAATTCCGCCCGCCAAGCCGAAGCGGCGGCTTCGGCGGCGCAGGCGTCTAAAGACGGCGCGGCTTCGGTTGTTGAAGGATTTGACGAACACGCTGCCGAAAAACAGGCGGAAATAGACGCTTCCGTTGACGATGCAAAAGCGTTCGGTACGGCGTTTGCCATTGTATCCTGGAGCTGAAACCATGCTTAAAACGGGGTTTTTGAACGCAGGATTCAGGCTGGAAAGGGGCGGAAAAGCCTATGCCGTTTCGGTTGAAAACGTGCAAAGCGAAACGGTCGCGTTTTTCGGCGCGGGGACATATTCGATTCCCGTTCCGGCCGATGTATCGGCGGCCGTCGTCGTTCTGATCGGCGCAGGCGGCGCGGCAGGTTTGGGGCATGCTCACAGCCCCAATATTTTCAATACATATTGGGGAACGCCGGGAAGCGGCGGCGGAGGAGCTTGGCTGAAAAAACGGTTTTCGGCGGAGGAATTAAAGAACGTTTCCGTTTTTGACCTGAGCGTCGGTGCGGGCGGCAACGCGTACCGTGCGGCGGGCGGAGATACCGTCCTGAACGCGGGAGAAGTCGTCCTGACTGCGGGCGGCGGCAAAGGCGGCAATGACGGGGAAGGCGACGGCGGTTCCGACGGCAAAGCGGGAAGCGGAGGCGTTCCTTCGGCCGTTCCCGCCGGTCTTTCCGATGTTTTGACGGTGAACGGCAATGCGGGGCATGACGGCGTTTATCCGACGGGAGCCGATCCTCAGGGTGTTTTTGACGGCGGCGCGGGACAGTGGCTGAATGCCCAAACGTACGGCAAGGGCGGAATGAACGGCGGTTACGGCATTTATAACGTTCCGGGCACGGGGTCGGGACAGGACGGAGCCGCCGCGGTTATTTTTTATAAGGAGAAAAAGTAATGCCAACATTAACGATCAATGCTCCGACGGGGGCGGTAACGACAATCAACGGGGTCGAGCGGAATACCCTGACGGCGGACGCGGGCGCTTCCGCGGAATGGAGCGTTTTTTCGCAAGGAAATGGAACGCGCGCGGGGGAAATGATTTTAAACCGCGATACGACTTTGGATGTACGTTTTGTTGAGGGGAACTTTAACGTCAATTTTTTGACGAATGAAGCTTTTGACGCTATGGGGCTTCCCGAAGCGAACGGCATTTACGCCGTCGAATGCGATCCCGTGATTGAATTTTTCCCGACCAAAGAAGATATTTTGACGGGAATTGCGGACGGTTCGGAGTGGTACAGGCGCTATAAAAGCGGTTGGGTGGAACAGGGCGGCATAAGCGCGCCGATTCCGGGGAACGGGACGTTGACCGTAACGCTTTTGAAACCGATGTTGAACAATACGTATACCGTTATCGGCGGAGCGGCCGTTGCGGGGGAGGCGTCCGTTGCGACGAACGGCGTTTCCGTATCGAATTTGACGGCGGAATCGTTCCGTATCGATTTTTTTAATGCGGGAGCGTCATATCCCGTTTGCTGGGAAGTTATCGGACAGGGGGCTTAAAATATGTTTGAACTGAATCAGGAAGTCGGCCTTTCGGAATATACGGCCGCCCGAAATTGGGCCGTAGAACGGGGCTTTACGATGTCGGGCGTCGGCAACGGACGTTACAGGATTGTTTCCGCGGAAAAACCGTCAGAGGAAGAAAAGGCGAAATACCTCAGAACGGAAAGGAACGCTCTGCTGGCGTCAAGCGATTGGACTCAGCTGCCCGATTCGCCGTTGACGCCGGAACAAAAACAGGCATGGGCGGAATACCGTCAATTATTGCGCGACATTCCCCGATGCGAAGGATTTCCGAACGTCGCTTTGCCCGTTTTTTCCGAAGAATGACCGAAAAGCGGGAGCAAAAACTTTTTGCCCCCGCTTTTTTTGCGTTGTTAGAGTCGTTTTACAAAAAGTTAATACTTTCAAGGAATTGATACCGGGCAAAAAATGCCTATTGCTTTGCGTGTAAGGAGCGTATAAAGTTTTAAGTATGGGAAAAGGAAGACCGAAGTGTCTTCTGCCATAGGAGGGAAACAAAGAAGAGTTTTCCGCGTATTTAATCTCAGAAGGAGTAAAAGACATGGCTATTAGTGAAATTTCGTTGACGGCGAGTATGCGTTCGAACCTGCTCAGCCTTCA
>CALXYE010000053.1 GCA_944392845.1 uncultured Alphaproteobacteria bacterium | reverse complement strand
TTCTATGACAACGCCGTTATTGAAATTGCCCGGAATTTAAAGCCGTCGGCGCGCGGAGAATATGAAATTACCGACGTGAACAAGGAGTATCTGCGCCGCGGAAAGTTGAAAGTCAACGTGTTCAGCCGCGACATTGACTGGTTCGACACGGGGACTCACGACAGCCTGATTCAGGCAAGCTCTTACGTCGAAGCGATCGAGAAACGCAAAGGCATTAAAATCGCCTGTTTGGAAGAGATCGCTTTCGCCCGCGGCTTTATTTCGCGCGACGAGCTTAAGGCCCGCGGCGAGCTGATGAGCAAAACGGGCTACGGCCAATATTTGTTGAAGCTGGCGAGCGGGGAAATCTCGACGCCCGACCTTTAATTTTCAAAGGAGAAATGCCAATGCCGTTCATTCAGACGGAGATCAAAGGGGTCGTTATTTTCGAACCGCGCATATTTACGGATGCCAGGGGCTATTTTTTCGAAACGTATAATGAAAACGTTTTTAAAGAAGCCGGGATAGATGCGAAATTCGTTCAGGATAATCAGTCCAAATCCTCGTACGGAGTTATTCGCGGCCTGCACTTCCAAAAGGGCGAACATGCTCAGGCAAAGCTGGTGCGCGTGTTGCAGGGAACCGTTTTGGATGTTGCGCTTGACTTGCGCGAAGGCTCGGAAACTTTCGGAAAGCACGTCGCCGTGGAGCTGAGCGCCGAAAACAACCGCCAGCTTTTCATTCCGCGCGGTTTCGCCCACGGGTTTTCGGTGTTGTCCGAAACGGCGGTCTTTGCTTATAAATGCGATAATTTTTACTGCAAGGAGTCCGAAGGCGGGCTGAATTGCGCGGATGAGGATCTCGGAATCGATTGGCGCGTTCCCGTCGAAAGCGCCTGTATTTCCGATAAAGATAAGGTTTTGCCGAGGTTTAAGGAATGTTATTAGTTACGGGAGCCAACGGACAGCTGGGAACGGAGCTGAAAGCCCTGTTGCCCGATGCGATTTATGTCGATCTGTCCGATTTGGACATTACGGACGAAGCGGCCGTCAACGCGTTCGTTAAGGATCATAAGGTCGACGCGATCATCAATGCGGCGGCGTACACGGCCGTCGAAAAGGCGGAGGACGATCCCGACGCGTGTTATAAAGTCAACGTTACGGGGCCGATGAATCTGGCGAAAACGGGGGCAAAAATCATTCACGTTTCGACGGATTACGTTTTTGACGGCAAAACATACCTGCCGTACAAAGAAACGGATGCGACGAACCCCGAAAGCGTCTACGGTCAGACGAAGCGCGACGGTGAACGCGCCGTTATGGATTTGTCTTCGACGTGCGCGATATTCAGGACGGCGTGGCTGTACAGCCCTTACGGCAACAATTTCGTCAAGACGATGCGCCGTTTGGGGGCCGAGCGCGAAAGCATCAATGTCGTTTTTGATCAAATCGGCACGCCGACGTATGCGGGCGATTTGGCGCGGGCGATCGTTGACGCGTTGCCGCAGATTAAGGAAGGCACGCGCGAGATTTACCATTGTTCTGACGAAGGGGCGGCTTCGTGGTATGACTTTACATGCGAAATCATGCGGTTGTCGGGGCTGAAATGCCGCGTCTGTCCGATCACGACCGACCAATATCCGACAAAGGCGAAGCGGCCGTTTTATTCCGTATTGAATAAGGCGAAAATCAAATCAACGTTCGGGATATCTATTCCCCATTGGCAGGAGAGTTTGGAAAAATGTCTGAAAAAGTTTTAGTAACGGGCGGAGCGGGGTTTATCGGGGCGAACTTTGTGCCCTATTTTCTGGAAGCCAACCCCGACTTGCATGTCGTCAATCTGGACAAGATGACGTATGCGGCGGACGAACGCAATTTATCCGAAGTGCAGGGACATCCCCGCTATACGTTCATCAAAGGGGATATTACGGACCGCGAGCTGATAGAAAAGATTTTTGCCGAACACGACATTCGCGGCGTCATCCACTTTGCGGCGGAAAGCCATGTGGACAATTCGATAACGGGACCCGAAATTTTTATTAAAACGAATGTTCTCGGCACGTTCAACCTTTTGGAAACCGCGCGCCGCCACTGGATGGACGGCCCGTCCCAGGTCAAGCCCGGATATGAAAAGTGCCGTTTCCATCACATTTCAACCGACGAAGTGTACGGGACTTTGGGTGAAACGGGATACTTTACGGAAAAAACGCCGTATGCGCCGAATTCGCCGTATTCGGCATCAAAGGCGTCCTCCGACATGATCGTACGTTCTTATTTCCATACCTACGGCATGAACGTTACGACGTCGAACTGTTCCAACAACTACGGGCCGAAACAGCACGGGGAAAAATTGATTCCCACGATTATCCGCAAATGCGTGAACGGCGAAAACATTCCCATATACGGAGACGGGAAGAACGTTCGCGACTGGCTGTACGTTTTGGATCACTGCAAGGCGATTAACTTGGTTTATCACAAGGGCAGAGCGGGAGAAACCTACAACATCGGCGGACATAACGAACGCAACAACCTTCAGATCGTCGATGCGATTTGCAAGATATTGGATGCCGAACGCCCGCGCAAGGACGGCGGCAAGTATGCGGATTTGGTAACGTTCGTCAAAGACCGTCCCGGCCATGACAAACGTTATGCCATTGATGCGACGAAGCTTGAAACCGAACTGGGGTGGAAGGCTGACGAAAACTTTGATACGGGCATCGTCAAGACCGTAGAATGGTATCTGGCGAACCGTTATTGATTCGGACATTAATAAGGATAAAGAACCATGTCGGAAGAACAAAGGCTTGTCTTTATTACGGTCGTTCGGGACTTTGATTTTTACGACAGGTTCTTTATCAATAACGCGAACGTGAACGGGCATACGCTTGTTCCGATTGACAATCGCGCCGATAATCTGTTTATCACGACGCAGTACAACCGTTTTTTGGAAACGTACGACTACGACAACGACGCGTGGTTTATTTTTTGTCACGAAGATTTTGAATTCAGGGAAAACATTGCGCCGATTTTAGCGGGGCTTGACAAAGAAGCGATTTACGGTCCCGTCGGCTGCCGTTTGTACGTTTCGAAAAAAACGCTGTTCGGCGAAAGGGTGAAAAGCCTGTATCTGGGACAGATTGAATGTTCGGCCAAAGACGGGTCGGGCGTATTTTCGGAAGGGCAAAGGATAGACGCTCCCGAACGTGTCGACACGGTGGATTGCGCTTGTTTAATCGTGCATTCTTCCGTCGTTCACGAGGAAGGCCTGCGCTTTGACGAAGACCTGAGTTTCGATCTGTACGCCGAAGATTTCTGCATTCGGGCGTTGAGGGAATATAATATTCAGACCTATGCGTTGCAGCTGAACTGCCGCCATTGGTCAAAGGGGTATTTCGGCGAACGCTTTTATAAGCAGCTGATCCGCCTGAACAAAAAATACAAAGACGCCAGCTATGCGGGGACGTGCGCGATTATCGGCAAACAGCCCGCGCCGTTCAAATCATGGCGCCGCATGACGCTGAACCGCCTGAAACTCTTTTTTTCAAAGAAGAAATGACCATGCCGGAAATTTCGGTAATCATGCCCGTTTATAATGCGGAAAAATATCTTTCCGCGGCTTTGGACTGCCTGAAAGCGCAGACGTTCAAGGATTTTGAAGCCGTTTGCATCAATGACGGATCGACGGATTCTTCTTTGGATATTTTGGAGCGTTATGCGGCCGAAGACCCGCGTTTTAAAGTTTTTTCCCAGCCGAATTCGGGACAGAGCGGCGGGCGCAACACGGCGCTTGATAAAGCGCGGGGCGGCTTTTTCGTCTTTATGGACAATGACGACCTGATGCACCCGCAGGCTTTGGAATTTTTGACCCGCGAACAAAAAAGCTCGGGAGCGCAGATTGTTTGCCATTCGCACCGCCGCATTCCCGAAAACGGGACGCTTGAACCGTACGGCGCTTTCGAATCGTTTAAGGGCGGGCGCTTTTTTGAAGCCTTTCCCGCATTGTGCCGCAAAAAAATCAGCATTATGCCGTGGTCAAAGCTGTACGCGCGGGAATTGTTCGACGGCTTCCGTTTTCCGAAAGTGCCTTTGGGCGAGGATTATTACACGACTTCGATTATTTTTTCAAAAGCGAAAAAGGTATCCGTATTAAAGAACCGCTTTTATTTCCATCGTCAGTTCCCGCAGTCTCAAAGCGGTACGGTTACGGAGGCGAAAGGCCGCAGCGTTTTTAACGTCGCGCGTACGCTGCTTGATTATTTTGACGAACATCCGCTCTCAAAAAAGAATGCGAAGTTGTTTCGCCGTTATTCCGCGCGTTACCAGCTTTACGGGGTCTTTATCGCGGCGGTCAGAGAAAATGACGAAACGCTCATGCGGGCTTTCGTTGACGAATGGAAGCGGACTTGGCCGCGCATTTCAACGTCGGATTTAACGTTCGGCAAGCGGCTGGTCGTTTCGACGGCGGTCGGCGGGCGTTTGGACGCCGCCGTAAAGCTCTATCGTTTCCTTGAAAAAATAAAGGTCTGAAATGAAGGTTGCGAACGTCTTTCTCGGAAAAACTTTGGGCGGCATTGAACAGGCGTTTTTGGATTATACGCGGGCGTTGCGTTTGAAAGGTTGCGACGTCGTCGATTTCGTACACAAGGACGGCTTGCTTAAAGACAAAATTCCGCTTGAAGTCAGGAAACGCGAACTGCCGTTCAGGAAACGGTCGCCCGTAACGTTTTATTATTTGTTTCAGGCGGTAAAGTCGGAAAAGCCCGATTTGATACTGGTTCATTACAAAAAAAGCCTCGGCATGTTCCGCCTGATCGGGAAAATGTTAGGCATTCCCGTTGTCGGAGTCGCTCATAACCCGAAAACGAAACATATCATTAAATCGGATTTCGTTTTTTCCGTTACGGAATACCAACGTCAAGTGTTTTTGAAGGCGGGCTATCCCGCCGACAGGATTTTCGTCGTGCCGAACATGATAGAGGCGGACGAGCCTTTCGTTCCCTTCAAAGGGTTTCGGGAACCGCCCGTTATCGGCGTCATCGGCCGTTTCGACCCGATGAAGGGGTTTGATACGTTCGTTGAGGCTTTGGCGGTTTTAAAAAGGCGGGGCGTCGCGTTTAAGGCGAAAATGGCGGGGTCCGTCAATAAAACGTATGAAGCGTTTCATAAAAAAGTTTTGGCTTTAATTTCTGAAAACGGCTTGGAAAACGACGTTGAAACGGTCGGCTGGATCGAAGACAAGAAGGCTTTTTACGAAAGTCTTGACGTTTTCGTGATGTCGTCGAATTTTGAACCGTTCGGCATTGTGGTTTTGGAAGCGCTGAAATATTCGCGCCCCGTCGTTTCGTCAACGGCGGAAGGGCCGTCGGAAATATTTGAAGGTACGGACGCTGCGCTGATGTTTGAAAAGGGGAACGCCGAAGCTCTGGCGAATGCTTTGGAACGGATGCTGTCGTCTTGCGAAACGGCGGCGTCTTGTGCGCGGGAGGGCTATGCTCTGCTGAAAAGGCGTTTTGATTTGAGTACGTCGGGAGCTTCCTCATTGGAAGAAGCGATACGCGGCGTCATGTCGGCGGATCGGCGGAGTCGCTGATCAAAAAGCAAAGGAAAACAAACTTTTCGGACCAGGCAAAAAATGCCTATTGCTTTGCGGGTAAGGAGCGTATAAAGTTTTAAGTATGGGAAAAGGAAGACCGAAGCGTCTTCTGCCATAGGAGGGAAACAAAGAAGAGTTTTCCGCGTATTTAATCTCAGAAGGAGTAAAAGACATGGCTATTAGTGAAATTTCGTTGACGGCGAGTATGCGTTCGAACCTGCTCAGCCTTCA
>CALXYE010000052.1 GCA_944392845.1 uncultured Alphaproteobacteria bacterium | reverse complement strand
ATTCTCGATATGTTCAAAGCGCGGCTGAGGGCGGGATGTTTAGATTCGTAATTTGTTTTTTCGTGCCGTTGTTTTTGCCTTGGGGACTGTGGTATTCGGCGCGCGTTTTTAAAAAAGGCCGTTTGACGAAGCGCGCCCCGTGCGGGAAATTGTGGGCGGCGGGAATTTTTTTGGCGGCGGCGGCTTTGTCTTTTTTCACCGTTCGCGAACGTTTTCCCGCCGACAGCGTCTATATGCCCGCCCGTTATGAAAACGGCCGTTTGATCCCTGCCCGCTTTGAAAGCCCGATACATGCGGATTGAGCGTCCCGTTTGGTCGGATTCAAAAGAATTGAAGCAGCTTTGCGCGGCTTTGGACGGGCATGTGCGCTTTGTCGGCGGATGCGTCAGGGACGCTTTGACGGGAGCGGATGCGGACGATATCGATATGGCGACTCCTTTCGAGCCTTCGGAGGTTAAGGCGCGTCTTGAACCGTTTTTCCCCGTGCTTCCGACGGGAACGGCGCACGGCACGCAAACCGTTTTGCTGAACGACGGAAGATTTAAAAAAGCCGAGGTTACGACGCTGCGCAAAGACGTCGAAACGGACGGCAGGCACGCCGTCGTTGCCTTTTCCAAAGATTGGCGGGAAGACGCGTCGCGCCGCGATTTGACGATCAACGCGCTTTACGCGGATTTTGAAGGAAACGTATTCGATTATTTCGGCGGCGCGCAAGACTTGGCGGACGGCGTTGTGCGCTTTATCGGCAAGCCCTCGGACAGGATCAGGGAAGATTATCTTCGCGTTTTGAGATATTTCCGTTTTTACGCCCGTTTCGGAAAAGGAGGCGCCGACGAAGAAACGCTCGCCGCCTGTCGCGCGGGGCTTGACGGAGTTAAAAAGCTGTCCGTTGACAGGCTCAGACGGGAATTTTTCGCTTTGACGGCGCTGAAAGACGCGGCGAAAGGGTTGCGCGCGGCTGATGATGCGGGGCTTTCGGAATTGTTTTTTCCCGTCTCTCCGAATATTCACGTTTTGGAACGTTTTATAAAATATTGTCCTTCGGCGTCCGTTTTGTGGCGATTTTCGGCGCTTTTGCCGTTTGACGCGCAGGTAAGGGCGGATTTTTGCCGGCATTGGAAGCTCTCAAAGCGCGATTCGGCAAAATTAGCGGGAGCGGACGGACGCTTTTTGTCACAAAATCCCGCATTGTTTTCCGAAAACGCATTGTTCCGATTCAAAGCCGTTTACGGCGACGAAGCCGAAACGGCGGCTTTTTTGGCGGCGGCGGTTACGAAAAATACGGCATGGGAAAACGTCGCGGCCGCGGCGGGGAAACTGTCGTTGCCGCCGTTCCGTTTTTCGGGGGCGGACGTCGCCGCGGCGGGCGTTTCGGGCAAACGGACGGGAGAAATCCTTTCCGCCGTCAAAGAACTCTGGCTGTCCGAAAACGGACAAACGCCCAGAGAAGAACTGTTGTCTTTTATGAAAGGGTTGCTTTAGCCTGCGGGGTCGCCGAAGTCGCCCGTTTCGGCCCAATTTCCGAAGCGCGTGAATTCGCTTTCAAAGAACAGGGGAACGGTGGCCGTCGGGCCGTGGCGCTGCTTTGCGATGAGCAGTTCGGCTTTTTTCTGAACGGCCAGTTTATGATCTTCCCACTTTAAGACGCGGGCATTGAACTTTTCGTCCGTTTCGCCCTGGCGGGGAATCGGCTGTTCCTTTTCCAGATAATAAATTTCGCGGAAAATGAACATGACGATGTCGGCGTCTTGTTCGATAGACCCCGATTCGCGCAAGTCGGACAACAGCGGGCGCTTGTCTTCGCGCTGTTCGACCTGGCGGCTTAATTGCGACAGGACAAGGACGGGAACGTCAAGCTCTTTGGCCATGATTTTTAACCGCCGCGTAATTTCCGACAAAGATTGAACGCGGTTTTCCTGATGCCGGCTGTCGGAATCGTCAATTAACTGTAAATAGTCAATGACAATCAGCCCCAATCCTTTTGTCTGATCGCTTTTTAAACGTCTGGCGCGGTTGTGAATGGCGCTGACCGTCAAGCCGGGGGAATCGTCAACATAAAGCGGGACTTTTTCCAATTCGGAAGCGAATCCGACAATGCGGCGGAATTCGTCGGTCGTGATTTTGCCGTTTCTTAAGTTGTGCGAAGACGTCTGCGTTTCCGTGGACAGGATGCGCGCCGCCAGCTGGGAAGCGGACATTTCCAAAGAGAAAAAAGCAACGCCCTTGCGTTTCTTTCCCGCTTCGGCTTCCTCCAAAAAATGACGGGCGGAGTTGAAGGCCAGGCACGTCGCAAACGCCGTTTTGCCCATGGCGGGGCGTCCCGCAAGGATGATCAGGTCGGAACGGTGCAAGCCGCCCATGACCGTGTCCAAATCGCGAAATCCCGTCGTGACGCCCGCAATACCGTCAGGATTCTTTTTAGCTTCCGCGACTTGTTGAATAACTTCCGTCAACGGTTCGACGAACGGCTTGGGACCTCCTTCAAGCTGTCCTTCGGTTCCCAGAGCGAACAGTTTTTTTTCCGCCTTTTCCAACTGTATTCCCGCATCGTCGTTCAATGAAATCGCATAAGCGTCGTTGACGATGTCGTTGCCCAAGGCAATCAGCTGGCGGCGCAGATAGCGGTCAAAAATCAAACGGGCGTAATCTTCGGCATTGATGATGGTGACCGATGCGCCGACCAGATCCATCAGGTACTTAACGCCGCCGACTTCGTCAAGAATGCCGTCCGTTGCCAAATAACCGCGCAAAGTTACGGGATCCGCCGAATGCCCGCGCGTGTGAAGCGTCATGATCGCTTCGAATATCTTGGCGTGGACGGGGCTGGCGAAATGAAAGGGGCGCAGGAACTCGGACACTTTTTCCAAAGCGCGGTTGTTTGACAGGATCGCTCCCAACAAAGCCTGTTCGGCTTCAATGTTCTGAGGCGGTATTCGCACCGCCGTTACTTCCGAATCTTCCATTTGCGCCCCCGATGTTTTGATTCGCGCCATCATAAAAAAAAGGCGGAAGCAAGTCAAACGCTCCCGCCTGATTTTTTAAACCGTCCGAATTAAACGGCGGCCGCTTCTTCAACGACGACGGTTTCAGCGGCGGCTTCGGCGGCGGCCTTCGCGGCAGCTTTTTCAACCATCTTCGCATTGCGTTCGGCTTCTTCCTGCGAACGGGCGACCGTAACGCCGATCGTCTGGCTGACGTCGGGGTGCAGAATGATGCGGACGCTGTAAACGCCGATTTCTTTGAACGGCTGGTCCAAAACGACCTGGCGGCGTTCAATGTTGAAGCCGGCTTCACGAACGGCATCGCGAACGTCGCGACCCGTAACGGAACCGTACAGTTGTCCGGTTTCGGCGGCCTGACGAACGATAACCAACTTCAGGTCGGCCATCTTTTCGGCGACCTGTTCGGCTTCCTGCTTGCGTTTCAGGTTGGCGGCCTCCAACTGAGCCTTCTGGGCTTCAAAGATCGCCAGATTCTGCTTGTTGGAACGCAGAGCCTTTGCCTGCGGCAACAGGTAATTGCGGGCAAACCCGGGTTTTACCTTGACGATATCGCCCATTTGACCGAGCTTTTCGATGCGCTCCAGTAAAATGACTTCCATATTATTTCTCCTAAGTCTCTTCTTTGACGATCAAAAAGGATCAGTCCATAACGTAAGGCAACAGGCCCAGGAAACGGGCGCGCTTGATCGCCTTGGCCAGCTCGCGCTGTTTCTTTGCGGAAACGGTGGTAATGCGGCTGGGAACGATTTTGCCGCGTTCGGAAATGAAACGCTGCAACAGTTTGATGTCTTTATAATCGATTTTCGGAGCATCCTTCGCCGAAAACGGGCAAGCCTTGCGACGACGGAAAAAAGGACGACGAGCTACAGCAACCATTAGAATTCCTCGCTTTCTTCTTCAGAATCAAATTTACCGTCGAATTTCTTGGGAGCGCGACCCTTCGTTTCTTTGCCCTTGTTGGACAACATGGCGGAAGGTCCGTCTTCCAGTTCTTCAACGCGAACGGACAGGTAACGGATGACGTCTTCGTCCAGCCGCATCTGGCGTTCCATTTCAATCAAAGCCGCCGCGGGGGCGTCAATGTTGAACAGAACATAGTGGCCTTTGCGGTTTTTGTGCATACGGTAAGCCAGAGCGCGCAGGCCCCAGTTTTCCTTTTTCGTTACTTTGCCGCCGTTGGCATTGATGACGCCTTCAAAGCGTTCAATCAAAGCGTCAACCTGAGAAGCGGCGATATCCTGGCGTGCGATAAACACGCTTTCATACAAAGCCATAAATAATCTCCTTACGGATTGTCTCAACCCCCATCAGCCGATCTTCCCCATGAAAATCCGCCTGGGTATAGCCGGTCCGTTTGCCGGCAAGGAGTAAACGGAAGCTGAAATATACAGCAGCGTTTCCGCCTTTGCAAGCCTTAAAACGCCGTTACGGATAACTGATCAGACAATATTGCTTTTTGGCGTTTAAACTGTCGCACGTTTTACGGATTTCTTCGGGTTTCCCTTTGATGTACAGACGGATATACCGCCCTTTTTGCAAAGAAACCCGCGTTTCCAAAATCTTAAACTTCGCCAATTCGGGATAAGCCGCCTTTAATTTCTTCCACCCTTTTTCCAACGTTTCCTGATCAAAATAAGACGCCAAATGCGCGTAAAGCGGCGGTTCCTTTTTGGATACGGTCGTCATTTTGCCGGGCAGAGCGCCTTTTTTCGCAGACCGTACGGGGCGGAACAGTTCTTCCTCCCGCGGCAGTTCGTTTTCCGTTTCCGTTTTTAAATGTGCCAGGCGTTCGACGGCTTCCTTGTTGTTTTGTTCGGCCGCGCGTTCCAGCCACAGAACGCCTTCTTCCTCGTTGCGGGGGATTCCTTCGCCGCGCAGGTACATGACTCCCAGATTGTATTGAGCCGAATCCGAACCGCCCTTCGCCGCCGTGTAATACCAGAACGCCGCCTGAGTCAGATCTTGCTGGACTCCTTTGCCCCAACGGTACAGATGTCCCAGATTGCGTTGCGCTTCCGTGTCGCCGCGGTCCGCCGCCGTTTGCCATTCCGTAAAGGCCGAGGCGTAATCGCCTTCCCTGTATGCTTTCAGTCCCGCCTCAAAATCCGCAAGAGCGGGAAACGAAATAAAAAGGCACAGAATAAAAAACAAACGCATATTCGTTCTCCGAAAAGGAAAAATCATTTGCTTTTTTGAGGGGCTGTTTTTTTCTTTTTAGCCGTTTTAGGCGCGGCTTTCGCTTTTGTTTTGGAAGCGGACTTTGCTTTAGCGGCGGGTTTCGCGCGTTTTTTGAGCTTTGCCGCTTTTTCGGGGTCAACGGGCTTTTCCGCGGGATCGTCCTTGATCAGGTCTTCCATCAGGTTTGCGGAAACTTCGGAGGGGTCGATGGCGATGGCGGTTTCTTCGTCAACGGCATCAATGGTGACCGTTCCGTCGGATGCGACGGGCCCCCTGACGGCACGGGCGCTGACGGTCGGCGTTTTAACCGTATTTTTTCTGGCGGCCGCTTTTTTTGCGGTACGGCGGCGTAACGCCAGGCGTTTTTGACGTCTGGCCCGCTTCCATGCGGCGATGTTGCGCTTGTGCTGGCGGAAAGTTTTGGAAAACGTATGGCCGCCCGTTCCGTCCGCGACAAAATAGATTTCGTCCGTCTTCATCGGTTTTAAAACGGCCAGGATCGAATCTCTTCCCGGATTACAGATCGGCGCGGGGGGAAGCCCTTTGCGCGTATAGGTATTGAAAGGATGGTCAGCCCGTAAGTCCGCATGCGTCAGGCGGCGTTTCAGGTTCATGGAACCGTCCGTAATCGCGTAAATGACGGTCGGATCGGTTTGCAAACGCATGCCTTTTTTCAAACGGTTGATGAATACGCCGGCGATGCGGGCGCGCTCTTCGGGAACGGAGGTTTCCTTTTCCACGATGGATGCCAGAGTCAGCGCTTCGTTTTTCGTCGTATAGGGCAGGTCGGGATCGCGATACGGCCATAATTCGTCGATCGTTTTTTGCATGCCTTCCCGCATTCTTTGCAAAATGACCGTTCTGGGGACGCCGTAACCGAAGGTATACGTTTCGGGCAAAAGAGTGCCGTTCGGCGGCGGCGCGGGTAAATCGCCCGATAACCCCGGCGTTTCCATGAGCAGTTCAAAAATCTGCGCGCTTGTTTTCCCTTCGGGAACGGTTACGCGGCGGACGACGTTCTGCCCGTTGACCAGGATGTCCAAAATCATTTTCGTACTGGCGTGCGGCGGAATACGGTATTCGCCCGCTTTCAGCCGCGTCGATTTTCCCGACAGGCGCGCGGCGACCTTGAACACGGAAACGCTTTTGATTAATTCGTCCTTTTTCAGCTGGGCCGCGATTTCTCCCATCGAAACGCCCTTTTCGACCAAAAGGATGGTCGGTTCCGTTTTTTTATTTTGTTCATACAGCAGGCCGTAAAAACTAAAAACGCTTCCTCCGCTGAGGCAGATTGCCAACAGCAGAAGAAGCGCGATAAGAGAACGGCGGCCCGCCATTATTCGAAACTCAGAGGGCTCTGAGAATAACGGAAGCGTTCGTTCCTCCGAAACCGAACGAGTTGGACATAACGGTCTTTAATTTTCGTTCTTTGGCTTTCAGGGGAACCAGATCCAAGCCTTGAGCTTCTTCAACGGGATCTTCCAGATTCAATGTCGGCGGCAGGATGCCGTCCTGCAGCGCCTTTAAACACAAAATGGCTTCAACGGCGCCCGCCGCACCCAACAGGTGTCCGATGCTGGACTTCGTTGAAGACATTGCCAGCTTGGACGCATGGTCGCCGAAAACGGCTTTGACGGCATTGGCTTCCAATCCGTCGCCGACGGGCGTGGAGGTTCCGTGCGCATTGATGTAATCGACTTCATCGGGATTGATACCCGCGTTCTTCAAAGCCATTTTCATGGCGTGTTTTGAACCGCGGCTGTCCGCAGCGGGAGCCGTAACGTGGTACCCGTCGCCCGACAGGCCGTAACCGATGACTTCGCCGTAAATTTTTGCGCCGCGTTTTTTGGCATGTTCGTATTCTTCCAAAACAACGACGCCCGCGCCTTCGCCCATAACGAAACCGTCATGGCCTTTGTCCCAAGGGCGGGAAGCCTTTTCGGGAGTATCGTTATAGTGCGTGGACAAAGCCTTGGCCTGAGCAAATCCGGCCATGGCCAAAGGATGAACGGCGGCTTCGGCGCCGCCCGCAACCATAACGTCGGCGTCGCCCCACATAATCAGACGCGCGGCGTCGCCGATGGCGTGCGTTCCCGTAGCGCAAGCCGTAACGACGGAATGGTTCGGTCCGTAAAAACCGTATTTAATCGATAACTGTCCCGAAATCAGGTTAATCAGGCAGGACGGAATGAAGAACGGGCTGATCTTGCGGGGGCCGCCTTCCTTTAAGGTAACGGCGCTGTCGGAGATGGATGTCAGACCGCCGATACCCGCGCCGATCATGACGCCCGTACGGAAACGGTCTTCGTCGGTTTCGGGCTTCCATCCCGAATCCTCGACGGCGTCCGTACCCGCGCTCAGTCCGTACAGGATGAACGGATCGACGCGGCGCTGTTCCTTAGGCGGCAATACTTCGTCAGGGTCAAAGAGTCCGGGAGTGCCTTTGCCAAAAGGAACTTGTCCTGCGATTTTTGCCGTCGACTGCGAAACGTCATAGCGGTCAACGGGACGGATGGCCGATTTTCCGTTGATTATTCCCTGCCATGTAACGTCTACGCCGCGCCCCATTGGCGAAAGCATTCCTATACCTGTAACGACGACTCTTCTCATAACGCGACCTCTGATATACAAAAAAGACGAAAGTTCGTCTTTGGATAGAAGAAGTGCCGATTCCTTGGGATCCAAGAAATCGGCACGAAAACGGATTTATGAAGAATGCTTGCTGATGTAGTCGATAGCATCCTGAACCGTCAGGATTTTTTCGGCGGCATCGTCGGGGATCTCGACGGAGAATTCTTCTTCAAACGCCATAACCAGTTCGACGGTGTCCAGGCTGTCTGCGCCCAAGTCGTCGATGAAGCTGGAGCTGTCCGTCACCTTGGAGGGTTCAACGCCCAGGTGTTCGATGACGATTTTCTTTACGCGTTCGGCAATATCACTCATTTTGTATTCCTCTGTTAAACAAAAGTGTTTCGCCCGGCACGGGGCTTACACACCCAAGAAAGTTCACTCTGTAGCACACTTTTTTTGCTTTTACCAGCCTTAGAAGACAGATTTTTGCAAAAAAAGGGCGGATTTTAAAGAATTTTTTCCGCGGGCGGAAAAAATCCCCTTAAATCATCGCCATGCCGCCATTCACATGAATTGTTTGGCCCGTAATATAGGACGCTTCGTCGCTGGCCAGGAAGGCAACGGCGTTGGCGACGTCCTGAGGCAGACCGAGGCGAGCCATCGGAATATTGCGGGTCAGTTTTTCTTTCGCTTCTTCCGGCAGGGCGTCCGTCATGGCGGTCTTAATAAAGCCCGGCGCGACACAGTTTGCCGTGATGCCGCGGGAAGCTACTTCCGCCGCCAGGCATTTCGTCATGGCGATCAGTCCGGCTTTGGAAGCGGAGTAGTTCGCCTGTCCCGGGTTGCCCGTCACGCCGACGATCGAAGCCATGCTGACGATGCGGCCGTAACGGCGCTTCATCATGCCCTTAATTGCGGCGCGAGCCAGACGGAAGCCCGCAGTCAGGTTTACTTTTAAAACCAAATCCCAATCTTCGTCCTTCATGCGCATGAACAGATTGTCTTTGGTCAGTCCGGCGTTGTTGATCAGAATGTCAATGGCGCCGGCGGCTTTTTCCGCTTTGGCGATCAGGGAATCAATGTCCGCGGGGTCGCTCAAATTGCAGGAGAAAGCGAAAACGCGTTCTTTCAGTTCGGCGGCGAAAGCGTCCAGCGCTTCCTGATTCATATCGGTCAAGATAACCGTCGCGCCGTTGTCGTGCAGCGTTTTAACGACAACGCGGCCGATACCGCCCGTTGCTCCGGTAACCAGAGCACATTTTCCGGTGAAATCCAACATTTGCTTGTTTCCTTAAAACTAGTGTTGCAGTGGAAGGTACTTTAATTCGTTTTCAGAAATTCTTCAATATCCGCGGCGGTGTTCAGCGCAATTCCTTTTAATTCGGGATGAATGCGTTTTGCCATGCCGGTCAGGACTTTGCCCGATCCCGCTTCAACCAGCGTGTCGACGCCCTGCGACTGCAGATACAGCATGCTTTCGCGCCAGCGGACGGAACCCGTGACCTGGGCGACCAACAGGCGGCGGATCTCTTCGGGATCCGAAACGGGAGCCGCCGTTACGTTCGCGACGATCGGGAAACGGGGAGCGTGAATCTCGGCGTTTGCCAAAGCCTCGGCCATGACGTCGGCCGCGGGTTGCATCATCGGGCTGTGGAAGGGAGCGCTGACGGCCAGTTTGACGGCGCGCTTGACGCCTTTCTTCGCGGCAATTTCCAAAGCGCGGTCAATCGCGGCGGCCGCTCCGCTGATGACGACCTGTCCGGGAGCGTTGTCGTTCGCGGCAACGCAAACGTCGCCTTGCGCGGCTTCCGCGGCGATTTCCTGAGCCTGAGCCAGATCAACGCCGATCAAAGCGGCCATGCCGCCCTGTCCGACGGGAACGGCTTTTTGCATCGCCAATCCGCGCGTTTTCAACAAACGGGCCGCCGTCGTGATGTCAAAGGCGCCCGCCGCGCATAAAGCGGAATACTCTCCCAACGAATGTCCCGCGCCGAACGCGAACCTGTCGGCCAGAACGACTTTGCCCTCGTACTGAAGAATGCGGACGACCGCCATGCTGACCGCCATCAGGGCGGGCTGGGCGTTTTCCGTCAGTTGCAGTTCTTCGGCGGGGCCGTCAAACATCAGTTTGCTTAAATTCTGGGAAAGGGCGTCGTCAACTTCTAAGAACACCTCGCGGGCAACGGTGAAGGCGTCCGCCAATTCCTTGCCCATACCGACGGCCTGAGACCCCTGTCCGGGGAAAACGATAGCTTGAGCCATACTGTTTGCATCTCCAAGAAATTAAATTGTGAAACAGGAAAAACAGAAGAAACCCGAATTGTCAAGCACAGATAAAAAAGCGGCGGAAAATAAGACTTTTAAGGCTGATTTTTAAAAGTTAACAAAGTTCTTCTTGCCATAAACGTCAAAATAAATGTAAATAAAAAGCGGGAAATCGGCGCGGACGTTCCTGCCGCCAACCCGGTCAGGTTCGGAAGAAAGCAGCCGTAACGGTTTCGGAGCGGGTCGTCGTCCGGTTTCCTTTTTTATTATTCAGCCGACCGTGTGAAAAAATGACCGATACCGATAAAAAATACCGCGTGTTGGCGCGCAAGTACCGTCCGACGACTTTTGCCGACCTGATCGGCCAGGAAGCATTGGTTCGCACCTTAAAAAACGCGATTGATACGGGACGTCTGGCTCAGGCTTATATCTTAACGGGCATTCGCGGCGTGGGGAAAACGACCTCCGCCCGCATTATCGCGCGCGCGCTGAATTGCATCGGCCCCGACGGAAAGGGCGGCATGACCACCGAACCGTGCGGCGTTTGCGAGCATTGCCGCGCGATTGCCGAAGACCGCCACGTTGACGTCGTTGAGATTGACGCCGCGTCAAACACGGGTGTTGACAACGTGCGCGAGATCATCGAAACGACGCGCTATAATCCGACGTCGGCGCGTTTTAAAGTATATATCATCGACGAAGTTCACATGCTGACAAAGCAGGCGTTTAACGCTTTGCTGAAAACGCTGGAAGAACCGCCCGAACGCGTTAAATTTATTTTCGCGACGACGGAAATCCGAAAAGTCCCGACGACGGTGCTTTCCCGTTGCCAACGTTTTGACCTGCGCCGCGTCGAAGTCGAGCCTTTGGCCGCCCATTTCAGGAACATCATTGAAAAGGAAGGCCTTCAGGCCGAGGACGAAGCCCTGCGCCTGATCGCCCGCGCCGCCGACGGTTCGGTCAGAGACGGTTTGTCCCTGTTGGATCAGGCGATAGCTCACGGCGGCGGCAACGTTACGGCGGAATTTGTCCGCGCGATGATCGGGCTGGCCGATCGCGCCGCGATCTTTGATTTGTTCGAACGGGTCATGAAGGGGGACGTCAAAGAGGCTTTGGAGCTTTTCAACGCTCAATACGCCTTGGGCGCGGATCCTTTGGTCGTTTTGCAGGATCTGTTGGATTTGACGCATTGGCTGACGCGCGCGAAGATTTCTCCCGAACTGGCGGATGATCCGGGAATGGCCGCCGCAGAACGCGAACGCGGCGCGGAAATGGCGAAAAGGCTTTCCATGCCCGTTTTGACCCGCACATGGCAGATGCTTTTGAAAGGGATAAACGAAACGGTTTCGGCGCCTTCCGCAAAGCAGGCGGCGGAAATGCTTTTGATTCGTTTGGCATATGCGGCGGAACTTCCTCCTCCTGCGGAGATTATCGGTTCTCTGCGTTCGGGAAAAGCGGTCTTGCCGCCGTCGGGCGCATCCGTTCCTTCATCTTCTTCGTCCGCGTCGTCGGCCCGTTCGGATTGGGGCGGCATTCGCGCCGCCGTCGGCGAGTCTTCCGTTCCCGCTCCCGCTTCGTTGCCGAAAGTCCAGCCGCGCTTAAATTCTTTGGCGGACGTCGTTGCTTACGCGTATAAGCAAAACGAAATGATGCTGGCTTTTAATTTGGAAAATTACGTCAGCCTCGTTCATTTCGAATTCGGCCGCATTGATTTTTATCCGCTGGAAAAGGCGCCCGCGAGTTTGGCAAACAAATTGGCGGAAAAACTTCAGGAATGGACGGGAAAGCGGTGGCTTGTTTCCGTCGTGAACCAACCCGGCGGGATGACTCTGATTCAGGAAGGCAAAAAGAACGAGGAAAACCTGAGGAAAACGATGGCCGCCCATCCTTTGGTAACGGCGGTTATAAAGATGTTCCCGACGGCGCGCATCGAATCCGTCCGCTTGCAAAAGGGCGAGGAAGTCGATTTGCCCGCTGCGGACGATTTTTCCACTTTGCAGGATGAGGAGTAAAACGGCATGCCCGATTTTAACGCTTTGTTGAAAAAGGCTCAGGAAATGCAGGCCGCGCTGATGTCCAAGCAGGATGAGGCGGCAAAAATTGAGGTTACGGGCAATTCGGGCGGCGGATTGGTTCAAGTCGTTATGACATGCCGCGGTATCGTTAAAAAAGTTTCGATTGATCCTTCTTTGGCCGATGATGTCGGCGTATTGGAAGACCTGCTGGTTGCGGCTTTCAACGACGCGCGCGAAAAATCCGAAGCGCGCCTGAGCGAAGAAATGAAGTCCGTCGCGGGCGGATTGAAACTGCCTTTTTAAAAGGAGAAAGCTTTGGGCGGCGGCGAAATCGAAACGCTGATAAGGCTGTTGTCGCGTTTGCCGGGGTTGGGGCCCCGTTCGGCGCGCCGCATGGCGTTGCATTTGATAAAAAAGCGCGAAACGCAGATGATTCCTCTGGTCGAAGCGATGGAAAAAGTTCTGGATACGGTTAAAACGTGTTCCGTTTGCGGCAACCTTGATACGGTTGATCCGTGCGCGATTTGTTCGGATGTTCGCCGCGATGACGGCGTTATCTGCGTTGTACGGGACGTTTCGGATCTGTGGGCGATTGAACGCTCGGGAGCGTTTCGCGGCAGGTATCACGTTCTGGGCGGGTTGTTGTCTCCGATGGAAGGCACGGGGCCTGACGATCTGCACCTTTCCGCCTTGGAAAGCCGCGTCCGTTCTTCCCGCGCCGAAGAATTAATATTGGCCTTGCCCGCTACCGTTGACGGACAAACGACGGGGCATTATATCGCCGAACGCCTGAAAGACCTGAACGTCAGGATTTCTTCCCTTGCGCAAGGGATTCCCGTCGGCGGCGAATTGGATTATCTGGACGACGGCACGATTCAAACGGCTCTGCGCGCCCGCGGTTAAGGTGCGGGAATCGTTTTGACCCGCAAAACCTTCATTGTTTTTTCCTCGCGCCCGCGTAAAGGCGTTTCGGACAAGACGGGTTCCATGTAACATTTGACTTTGTCGTTTTCAATAACGCCGAACGAGGTTTCGTTTTCACATACCCAAAAATGTTTTTGATAGACGTTTTCGGTTTTTATTTCTTGGGAAAGAACGGCCAGCGCTTCGTTGACGAATTCAAGGTTCGGTTTATCGCCGTCAAGGATTAACGTGCCTAAGATCGCGGGTTTTTTATCTTTTTTGCGGTAAAGGGCATAAGAGATTATTTTTTCCCCGACGCTTTCCCGGACGGAAAAACCGTTCGCATTCGTTTCGAAAAGGTGCGTAACGCTTCCGTTCCCGGCATCAACGTTCAAAACGTATTCGGCCCGTTCGGCGGGAACGTGTTTCCATCCTCTTTTTTCCAATTCCGCGATCAGGTTGTCGATCAGGAACTTTTCATAAAAGTAATCAAGGTTAAGGCGGCGATGTTGCTTCTTTTCGAATTTTTCGCCTTTTTCATAAAAATGAAGGTCGGCCGCTACCGTTTTCGGTTGAAGGGGTTGTTCGGCAAAGGTTTCCGTTTCGTAATAACGGGAAGAAAATCCCGCGCATGCCGCCGTTGCCAGAGAGAGTAAAACCAGAACGGCCGTTTGTGATCGTTTTATGTCATAAGGCCTTGAAAAATTGCTTTCCGTGCAAAGGACTGTAGCCGCATTTTTCGTTTTTTCAAGTCTTTTCGATCAGGATTACCCGTTGACAAAAAAAGAAGGACGGCGTAAAAAGTTTGATGTATCAAAGTTTGATTGATTAAACTTTTTTCGGAGAAGGCGATGAATCACATAGAAACCTGGTCGAAATTAAAAAACGAAGAAGATGTTATGAACGATCATCACGCGCCGTTTTGGCGGGCGATGATTCGGGAAATGACGGAAAGCGACCTGCATGCCGCGTCGGTTTTGGATTTCGGATGCAACCAAGGCGGATTTTTAAGGACGCTCTACCGAATTAAGCCCTTTCGCCGCGGTTTGGGCGTCGATTTGGCCGTCAAATCTTTGGAAGTTGCCGACGCGTTGAAGGGCAATATGCCGATACATTACTCAACTCCCGAAATATTGGACGAGATGAAGGAAGAAATCGACGCGGCGTTTAGCCATGACGTGATTTACCTGTTGCCCGACCTGAGGGATCATGCGCGCCGCATTAAAAATGTCCTCAGGCCGAACGGAGTTTATTACGCGGCGACGGGCTGTTATGCGGAAATGCCTTTGTGGCCGTTGTGGAAAAAGGAAGTCGAATCCTATTCCAACATTCCGCTTCCCGACTATTCGATCAACGATTTCGCCGAGGCTTTTTGGGCGGAAGGCTTTGACGTAGCCGTTCAAAAATGCATTCCCGAAGGCTTTGTTACGTGTTGGGAGGGGCGCGAAGCGTATTTCCCGAAGGTAACGGACTTTTTGAAATACTACGATTACAAGATCATTTTCCGTTTTTCAAAAAAGGAAGAGGCGGCATGACGGATTTTCCCGAAGGTAAGGACAAAACGACCGCTTATACGTCGGAGCGCAGGAGCGTTCCCTGCCGCGAATCGGCGGAATATATGGAAAAATTAAAAGAAAAGGCTTTGTCGGAAAAAGGCGGAAAGAATGACGGACGGCCTAACGGTTAGAAAGTGGAGCTATTGGCGCAATACGCCGGCGGAAAAGCCGCAAGACCTGATCTTGTTGCTCTGCGGGTGCGGCGGCAACGCCGGCGATATCCTTCCTTTTGCGCCGATGCTGGCCGAAGAGATGAAGGGACATCCTTTCGTCGCGATTGCTCCCGACGGATTTTTGCCTTCCGTCGAAAAGGCCGACGGATACCAATGGTTCGACATTGAAAACAATTATCATCCCGACCTGTTTGCAAAACCTGCGGGAAAACTGACGGCAAAAGAGCGCCGTATGTTCGGCAATATGGCAGAGGGATTGTTCAAAGCGTCGGAAACACTGAACCTGTTTTTGGATTATTGTCAGGAAAGATTCGGCGTGTCCGACGCGCGTACGTCGGTCGTCGGGTGGTCGCAGGGCGGCATGACGGCTTTGGACACGGCGCTGAGCCGGCGGAAAAAAATCAAAAAGGTCGTTTCGATATCCGGCGGATTGATTCCGCCTTTTTCGGACGTTCTTCGGGAAAGGAAAGTTTCGGCTCCCGAAGTCGTCCTGATCCACGGGACAAAGGATGACGTTGTATCTTTCAAAGCCGCGAAGCAGACGGAGGCTTTGTTAAGAGGCGCAAACGTTCCCGTTCGCCTTATCCGCCGCGACGGGATGTCCCACGGACGGGGAGAGTGGGCGGCGGCGTTTTGGGCGGCGAATGCCAAAGACGTTGCCGCCGAACTCTTAGAGGAAAAAAATATCGGGCGCATATTACGCCTTAGAAGGACGGGAAACGAAAGATGAAGGAAACCTCGGACGTAAAATTGGATTGGTCGCCCTTTTCAAAGGGCGTTGCGGCGGAAACGTTAGGATTTCAAGCGCGTAAGGCCTGTCTGTCGGCAAAGGCGGCGCGCCTGAGGACAAAAGCGATGGAAACGATGCTGGCGGCGGATTACGGCCATCCCGCGTCTTCGCTGGGGTTGGCGGAACTGTTCGCCGTTTTGTATTTCGGGGGCGTTTTGAACGTTTCCGCCGCCTGTCCCTTCGCCGAAGGGCGGGACAGGATGGTTGTTTCGAACGGGCACGTTTCGGCGATCGTCTACGCGACGCTTGCCGAAGCGGGATTCATTTCGGATGATGATCTGAAAACGTATGCCCGAACGGACGGTCTTCCCGGGCATTTGACGCGTTTTGCGCCGCACGGCGTCGAAATATCGTCGGGCTCTCTGGGACAGGGCGTTTCGGTGGCGGTCGGCATGGCGGCGGCCTTGAAGCCTTCGGGACGGCGGGTCTTTTTGCTTACTTCCGACGGGGAACAGCAGGAAGGGCAGGTTTGGGAAGCCTGGCAGGCGGCCGTCAAGTACGGTTTGTCGAACCTGACGGTTTTTATTGATTGCAACGGCATTCAAAATTCGGGCAGGACGGCGGAGGTCATGCCCGTCGGCAATGCGGCAAAAAAATTCAAGGCGTTCGGATTTAGGACGGTTGAGTGCGACGGAAACGACGTCGCGGCGATTTGCGATGCGTTCGCTTTGACGGCGGACGCCGATGCGCCCAAGGCGATTATCCTCTATACGGTTCCGGGAAAGGGCGTTTCCTTTATGGAAAACGATCCCGCGTGGCACGGCGATCTGCCTTCGGGAAGCAGGGCGGAAGAAGCCTTGCGCGAATTAAGAAACAAAGAGCGCGAAATCAAGTCGTGGCAATCCTTTTTAAAAGAAATGGCGGTGTAAAACAATGCGGACGATGATGGCCGTTTTTGCCGAAGAATTATTGGAAGCGGGAAAGAAAAACCCGAATATCGTCGCTTTTTCGGCGGATGTGAAGCGTTCGACGGGTACGGGCGTTTTCGGAGACGCTTTTCCCGACCGTTATTTTGAAACGGGGATATGCGAACAAAACATGGTCGGCATGGCTGCAGGCGCGGCGCTGGAAGGCAAGACGGCGGTCGTGTCGACGTATGCGTCGTTTTGTCCCGGGCGCACTTGGGAACAACTGCGATGTTCCGTCTGTTTGCAAAACGCCGACGTGAAAGTCATCGGAGCCCATATCGGCGTCGGCAGCGGGCGGGACGGCGCGACTCATCAGTGCTTTGAGGACATTGCTTTAACCTCCTGCCTGCCGAACATGAGGGTATATTCCCCGGCGACAGCGGATGAAGTCAGACGCGCCGCCCGCGAATTATTTACGTTTAAAGGGCCGGCTTATTTGCGCCTGTCTGCCGTTTCCTGTTCCGCCGTTCCCGTTTCGGCGGGGCCTTTATCGGAGCTTTCGATGCTGAAGGCGGGGGGCGATCTTGCCGTTGTCGCGACGGGCGGCATCGTCCGTTCGGCTCTGGAAGCCGTTCTCGAATTCGAAGCGGAAACGGGAAAATCGGCGGCAGTATACGATCTGGCGCGTTTGGTTCCGTTTGATGCGGAACATATCCGCCGCGAGCTGTTCGGGTATAAAGCCGTCATAAGTTTGGAAGAACATCAGCTTAACGGCGGGTTCGGCTCCATGATTGCTTCGGCTTTTGCCGAAAAAGGCAGCCATCCGCCGCTTTTTAAAATCGGGGTTGACGGAAAATTCGGCCTTTCCGCCGATCCTTCCGACGTTTATGAACGGTTGGGGTTGTCAAAGAATGCCGTTTTGTCGCGGCTGCGGGAAGCGGAGAAAGCCGTTTATGCGTGAAAAACTGTTTAAACTGATAAAACGCAAAGGCTTTCGCAAATGGGCTCTTCCCGAAGACGCCGAACAGCGCGTCCGCAGGGCGATAGACGTTTGTACGTCCGAAAACCGCCCGCTGAATTTCGTTTTTGAATTCGGCGGGTATAAACTCTGGCGTCTGCCGTCCGCGCCGTATGCGGACGACGCGGAAACCTTTATGTTAAGATATTACCTTGATTATCTGAAACCCGTTGCGGAATTGTACGAAGCGGGCGCCAATATGTATTTCGCTTCCGACGATTGCGTTGTGGAGAGAATGAATAACATTCGCGCCGACGCTATGGAAAAGTATGCCGTTTCTTTTTGCGAAAAGCTGAAGGAAATTGAGCCTTTCCTGCCGCCGAATCTGAAAATGTCTTATGTTCGCCTGGCAGAGCTTTATCCCGACCGAAGCGAGCTGGAAGCCGAGCTTTCCGAAACGTTTCGGGAAAATATGAAGCGCTTTGAAACATGGACGGACGAAAAAAAGGAACGGATGCTGAAACGCGCAAGGCTGAATTTTTGCGTTTCGGGGCCTTTGGCGGCGGAAGACCTGTCGGGCATTTCCGCCGAAGATTATGCCCGCCGTCTGAAAGAGGGCGCCGTTTACCACGACGCGTTTGAGGATTGTTCGCGCCGTCGGGACTTTGTTTTAGGCGGGGACAGGATATTGCTGTTTTGCACGCCGATTCCCGAAGCCGTTGCCATAGGCACGACAAAAGCGTCGGTAACGAAGTTTTGGACGGGCGTAGGCGTCAGGGAAGACGGTTTGGAAAAGGTGCTTTCGCCGTCGCAATGGCAGGAGAGGAACAATGCGAAGAAAAATATTGTCGGCCGACAGGCGTCCTAAGGCGCGTTATAACAATGCCGTTATTGCGGAAGGAAAATTTGTTTTTATTGCGACGCAGCCTTCAACGGATTGGAAAAGCGGAGAGTTTATCAACGGAGATATTTACGAACAGGCGCAGCGGGCTTTGGAAAACGTGTTTTTCTTTTTGAAACGGGCGGGCGCGTCGTCGGAAAACATCGTAAAGATCGGCATTTTTTTAGCGGATTTAAAGGATTTTGACGCGATGAACGTTGTATACGAACGTTTTTTTCCCGATCCCGAAACGGCGCCCGTACGTTTTACGCTTCAAACGCCGTTTCCCGATAAAAGAATCAAGGTCGAATTTGAGGCGATCGCCGTTTTATGACCGATAAGCTTCAATGAAAGGCAAAAATTCCTGAACGACCTGTTCATAGACGCTTTTTTTGAAATCAACGATCAGTTCGGGCATGTTTTCCGCGTCTTCCCAACGCCAATCGTTGAATTCGGGATGCGGACGGTTAAGGTTAATCTCGCTTTCGTTGCCTTCAAACAGAAACAGGAACCATTTTTGCGTTTGCCCCGCGAAAGATTTTTTCTTTTCGCTGACAAAATGAACGTCGGAAGGAAAGTCATAAGAATACCATTCTTTGCTTTCCGCGACCAAAGAAACGGATTTGACGCCCGTTTCTTCAAACAACTCGCGTTTTGCGGCTTCGAGCGGGTCTTCTCCCGCGTCAATGCCGCCTTGAGGCATTTGCCAGGCTTTTTCGCGCGTATCCGCGCGGTGCGCGGCAAAAATTTTTCCTTTTTTGTTCATCAGCATGATGCCGACGTTCGGACGATAAAGTTTTTCCGTCATTGTCTGGTTTTCAAAACCTCTTTTGCATAATAGGAAAGCGGAACGAACGTAACGGGCGGATAGTCTTTGCCTTCTTCGGGAACAAAGGAATTCATCCATTCCTGAATGACCAACAGGACGATCGGCGCCGTTTCGGCGCGAACGAAGGCGCGGCCTTTTTGCAAAGCGACCCGCCGCGCGTATTCCAGTTGCGCTTTGATGGCGGAACGGTAAAAGTTGTTCGTGATATAAACGTCGGGACGCAGGGCGTTTGAATACAGCGGGACGCTTTCGTCTTCCGTCCCGTCAACGTAAATCAGGCCGCGATCACGGATTTCTTTTACAAAATCAGCCATTTGATCGGTCTTTGTCGAAAAGGTTTCATTCGGCGAAGCGGCAACGCCGATATAAGCGACGTCCTTGCCTAAGGTTTTATGCAACCGTTTTCTGTTTTCCCGTTTCGGCAATCCCGTAACCAATCCCAGAGGGCCGGGATCCGTTTCGGGAAAGACGCCCCGTTGCATCGGCAGGTCTAAAAGCGTTTCGTGTCCCGAACGTCTGGCTTCGGCGACATAATTTCCCAATTGCTCCGAATACGGGCTGAAGGACAGGGAAACTTCCGGTGCTAAGGCGTACAGCGCCGCGGTTGTCGTGTTTTTCCGTTTTCCCAATCCCGACACAAGAACGGCGATATAAGGCGACGGCGGCGTTTTGTCGTAAGGACGCGCATAGGCTTGAAAAGGCGTTTCGCCGTTTTGGGATTTAACGGGAATCTTGCCGTAGCGTGATTCGGATTGCAGGTGAGAAAGCGGAGAAATGACATTCAGCGGAATCCCGCCTTTGTTTTGGCCTCCTTTGATTGAACTGAAATTCGGCAGGGAAGACATCAGATCGCCTTGAACCGGATCGGGCGGCGGGACGGGTTCGCGGCGCAAGGCAAATTCATCCTTAACGTCAATAATACGTTCCCTGACGGGGGCGGGTTCTTCGGATTCGGGAGAGGCGGCGATCGGAAGCGCTTCATTTTCCTTAACGGAAGCCGAATCGTTGATTTCTTTTTGCGCGGGATAGTTCAGCATGGCCGCTTCCAGCGCTTCGTCGACGTTTTGAGGGCCTTTCAGCATTTCTTCCGCCGACTTTGCCCGTCCGGTCAAAGATGCTGCCAGAAAGGTACCGATTGAAGGCGCTTTGGGGCCTTCATCCGCTTTGAACATCGGTTGGGGATCAATGACGGATTCGCGCGGATGAAAGAACGGCGAGCTGACTTCAAATTCAACGGCGGGCTTTTTACTTTTTTGATAAACGTCCCATCCCGTTTTCACCGCCAGCGCAAAGGAAAGCAAAAAGACGGGCAAAATCAGGAAAAACGCCGTTTTTCCCTTTGACCTCGGTTTAGGGGCAAAGGGGGAATCGGCGGACGTTTTATTCGTTGTTGCCATGTAAGGATCCTGACCGTCGGTTATTTGGAATTATAGATTCCCATTGCACGAACGATATCAATCGCGCGATCAAGCTGATAATCCTCTATTTTCTTTTCCTTTTCCTTTTCGTCAAACGGATCGGGTTCTTTGCCCTTTTTGCCTTTTACGGCTTTTTTGGATTTTTTATCCTTGTCCTTCGCGTTGTCCTTTTCGTCCTGCTTGGCCAAGGCGTTCGGCAAAGAGGCTTCGGCAAAATCGTCAAAACGTCCTTCGAAATATTCGACGTGAGCGGGCGGAATGACGATGTCGGGTTCAATTCCTTTTGCCTGAATCGAACGACCCGACGGCGTGTAATATCTGGCGGTCGTCAGGCGGATAGCCCCGATGCCGGAACTGACGGGAATGACCGTTTGAACCGATCCCTTTCCGAAAGAACGCGTCCCGACGACGACGGCGCGTTTATGATCCTGCAAAGCGCCCGCGACAATTTCGGCCGCCGAAGCGGAGCCTTCGTTGATCAAAACGACAATGGGAATGTTTTTGGTGATGTCGCCTTTTGTCGCGCTGTAACGCTGGATTTCTTCGGGGCGGCGGGGGCGCGTGGAAACGATCTCTCCTTCGTCAAGGAACAAATCCGTGACGGAAACGGCCTGATCCAATAATCCGCCCGGGTTGTTGCGCAGGTCTAAAACAAACCCCGCCAAGTCGTCTTTATGCTCTTTTTGAGCTTTTTCGACGGCTTTTTTCACGTCGTTGGTCGTCGTTTCGCTGAATGCGGAGATGCGAATATAGCCGACGTTGCCTTTATCTTCGGAACGGACGGAGCGGATCCTGACGACGGCGCGCTCAAGCGTTACGTCAAAGGCGTCCTGCCCTTTGCGGCGAATCGTCAGTTTTACCTTTGTTCCGATGCGTCCGCGCATTTTATCGACGGCTTCGGTCAGCGTTTGCCCCAGAACGGCGGTACCGTCAATGTGCGTGATGTAATCTCCCGCTTTCAGTCCCGCTTTGTGCGCGGGCGTATCGTCGATCGGGGAAATGATCTTGATCCAGCCGTTGTCCATCGTGACTTCGATGCCCAATCCGCCGAATTCGCCTTTGGTCTGTTCCTGCATTTCTTTGAACATTTCTTCGTTCAGATAAGAGGAATGAGGATCAAGAGAAGACAACATGCCGTTGATCGCGTATTCAATCAGCTTTTGTTCGGGGACTTCTTCAACGTAGTCGGTCTTTGCGCGTTTGAACGTTTCGCTGAAAATGTTCAGGTAGTGATAGACGGAAGCTTTCGGAGCCTCCTCCTTCTTTTCTTTTTTCGCTTCGGCGGGAAGCGTTAAGAAAACAAAGCCCAAAACCAATAAAATATGCAAACCGAAGCGTTTCATCCTTCGTCATCCTCTTTTATTCGTCAACCAAGTCGCCGGATTAACGGGTTGTCCGTTCTTTCGTATTTCAATATATAACGACGGATTTGAATCCGCCACCATTATTCCGACGGGTTCGCCGGCCAAAAGCGATTGCCCCACGGAAGTGTCAAGCCGCCCGATTCCCGCCAGCAGGGTATGATACCCGTCGCCGTGCTCGATGATCAGGAGTTCGCCGTATCCTCTGAACGGGCCCGCAAACAAAACCGTTCCGTCATACGGGGAAATAACCTGAGCGTTCGGCCGCGTTCGAATGGTGATGCCCTTCGCGCTCAGGCCGCTGTCGGTCGCGTCGCCGTATTTTTTGATGATGTTTCCCTTTACGGGATAAGGAATGTTTCCTTTTGCCGCCATGAATGCTCCCGTCGGTATGCCCGTTGTGTTATGCAGCCTTCGTTGCCGCGCGCTTTCGGCGTCCAATCGCGCCAACAGGTCTTTCAGGTCGCTCGCCTGCCTTGCCAGAGAAGAGGCCTTTTCTTTGGCTCTGGAGCTTTCGCTGGCAAACGTGCTTTGCAACTTTGTTTTTTTCTTTATCAGGACGTTCATGTTTCTGCGCTTGGATTCCAAGCGTTTCGCCATCGTTTTAATCTGAGCGTATTGAGCGCGGATGGCCGTCGTCAGGCTGGCGATCTTGACCAGATCCTTGCGCAGGCCTTCCGTCGAATATTCCAATCGGGGAACGGCCTCGCGCAACAAAAGAGCGCTTCTGAGCGTGTCCTGAGGAGGCAGGGGTTGCGCCAGCAGGGCTTCCGTCGGCTTCCATGCCAAATTTTGCAATGCCGCCAAAACGCGAACGCGCTGCATCTTTCTGATTTCCAGACGGTTTTTCATGAATGCCTGCTGGTCTTCGAATTCCCGAAGCTTTTGCTCCAAACGATCCAGACTTTCTTCCTGTTCCTGAATCGAACTGGCGGCTTTGACCATTTTTCGGCGGACGTCCAGAATCTCTTTTTGAACGGCGCGGGCTTTTTCCCGCAATTTTTTATGTTCCGATTCCGCCGCCCTGATCTGGCTTGTGACGCGCGAAAGTTCGCTTTTGGCCGCGTCGGGATCGTCAATTGCGGCAAAGCAAAAGGACGACAACGCCTGTCCCGTTATGAAAACAAGGCAAAAAAGCGCCGCCGTCCTCTTGAAAGTCATCGGTTTCTTAACCGCGAATCAGCAATGACTTTCCCGTCATTTCCGCCGGTTGAGGCAGCTTCAGGAGTTCCAAAAGCGTCGGAGCCAGATCCGCCAAACGTCCGCCTTCGCGCAACTTTACGCCCTCGGGGCCGTTGAATAAAACGACGGGGACGGGGAAAGTCGTATGCGCCGTGTACGGAGCATGCGTTTTTTCGTCCTTCATCAGTTCGCAGTTTCCGTGGTCGGCCGTTACCAGCATAACGCCGCCCGCGCGCTTGATCGCTTCTTCCAAACGCCCCAGGCACTTATCGACGGCTTCCGCAGCCTTAACGGCGGCTTCCATAATACCCGTGTGGCCGACCATGTCGCCGTTTGCAAAGTTCACGATGATCGTGTCAAACTTGCCCGAATCAATGGCGTTTACCAAAGCGTCGCAAACTTCAAAAGCCGACATTTCGGGTTTCAGATCATAGGTCGCGACCTTCGGGCTGGGAATCAGGATGCGTTCCTCGCCCTTGAACAGGCGTTCTTCGCCGCCGTTGAAAAAGAACGTAACGTGCGCATATTTTTCCGTTTCGGCGATGCGCAGCTGAGTCATGCCCGCTTTGGAAACGACTTCGCCGAAAATATTGGACAGCTGTTCGGGCGGAAAGATCGGCGTTACGAAGCGGTTATGGTCAACGGAATATTCCGTCATGCCGACGACGGCTGCGAATTTGACCGTTTTCGGGCGGTTGAATTTATCGAACGCGTCGTCCGCCAAGGCATACATAATCTCGCGGGCGCGGTCGGAACGGAAATTTGCGAACAAAATGCCGTCGCCGTCTTTCATCCCTTTGTAATCGCCGATGACGGCAGGAATGACGAATTCGTCAAACACCTTTTTCGCATAAGACGCCTCAATGGCGGCTTCGGCCGTTGCGGCTTTGTCCCCTTCGCCCAGCATTATCGCGTTATAGGCCAGCGTGATGCGTTCCCAGCGATTGTCGCGATCCATGGCGTAATAGCGTCCCGCAACGGTCGCAATTCTGACGTTTTTCAGATTCTTGACGGCATTTTCAAATTCCTTGACGTATCCCAGGGCGGAATCGGGCGGAACGTCGCGTCCGTCCAAAAAAGCGTGGACGTTAACGGTAATGCCCGCTTCGCTGACAATTTTTGCCAAAGCGATGATATGCCCCATATGAGAATGGACGCCGCCGGGAGACATCAGTCCCATCAAATGGCAGACGCCGCCCGTTTTTTTCAGAGAATCGATCAGAGAAACGACGGCGGGGCGCTTGGCCAAGGAACCGTCCTCGACTGCCTTGTCGATTTTCGGCAGGTCTTGCATGACGACGCGGCCCGCGCCGATATTCATGTGACCGACTTCGGAGTTGCCCATTTGTCCGGCGGGCAGGCCCACGTCCAGCCCCGACGTGGCGATCAGGGTGTTCGGGCAGGTTTTGACCAGCTCATGCCAATTCGGGGTGTTTCCCGTTTCGATGGCGTTGTCTTCTTTTGCTTCGCGGTGTCCCCAGCCGTCCAAAATGCACAGCATGACGGGACGGGGTCTTTTGGTTTCTTCAGTCACGGTCAATCTCCCAAAAAAATCGTCTGATGATGAGGCGAATATAATACAAAACCGTTCGGGATGCATCCTATAAAATCAGGCATGTTCCCGATTTTTACCAAGACAGCTGTCCGCCGAAGACGGTACTGACGGGAACGGAAACGCGGTCGCCGAAAAAGGCGGCGAAATTCGCATAAATGCCGAATTTTTCGTTGAAGAAAACGTTAAATCCGAATCCCGTTTCGTAAAGCGTGTCGGAGAGGTCTTCCTTAAAATCGCGATCGGCGACGCGAACCTTGCCGTGATTTGAAAATTCGCGCAGGATGCCCAGATTAACGAAGGCTTCGGAAGGCAACCCCAGAACGTCTTTCATGCTTCGTCCGCCCGTTACTCCCGCTTTTCCGATGAAAGACGAGGCGTTTCGCCCGTAGACGGGCGTGTTAAGCGACGTCTGATAGCGGATATTGTCCAAGCTCATATAAGTCAGGCGCAAATCGGGTTCGACGTACCAGACGCTTTTTACGGCGAAGCGTTTTCCCGTTTGGACGGTGGCGCTCCACCCGTCGGTTCTGTAATGTCCGAAGACTTCCTTCCCCATGGGCAGGTAGCTTAAAATGTTTTGATTGTGACGGTAATACGCGACGTCCGCGTTGACGAAAAAACCGTCGCCGACGTGCACCGTCGTGTAAATGCCGACGCTGTGCGTGTCGGCGTCGGCCGTTCCCGAACGGTCAAAACGCTGACGGCTGTCAGAATGGCCCCAATAAGCGCCGACAATCATATATTCCGCGAATTCCTGAGGAAGCCTGAAATCAACGCCGATCTGTCCGCCCCAAATGTCGGTCTTGCTTTTCGAGCCGTCCGAAAAATCAAATTTAACCTTTCGTTTAAAACCTTTCGCCCAAAAACCGGCGCGCTTTGACGAGCGGATATCTTGAATGTGAGAGTTCAGATTGTTTTGGTGAGCATAAAAGACCGATTGAATCGACGCGAACGTATTTTTGGCGATGACCGAGGTGTCCGAGGGAATCGGGGTACGCTTCAGGATCCATTCGTTGCCTTCGCGGTACATATCGTAACGGTAAGCGCCGATATCCGCCGCTCCGCCGATCAGGTTGAAATCGGCGTTTCCCGAATCAAGGCGCACAAGACGGACGGAATCGGGGAAGAAGACGTCGGAACTGTAATCAATCAAGCCGATATTAAACGTTCCCGTCGCGTTTTGGACGACCAGTTCGTCGTTTTCTCCGGCAGATACTTCGCTGTTCAGGTAAAAAATGCCGTTGCCGCTTAGGGATCCGATATTGACGGATTGTCCGATGTATGAAGGAATCAGGGAAAATTTTCCGCCCGCCATTTGAAGGGAATCAAAGTTGACGTCTCCGTAGGAGTTGATTTCTCCGCCCGCCGAAAGAAGAGTCGTTCCCGTCAGTTCGACGTCGCTGTCAATTAAAACGCTTCCCGATTTTACCGTCAGGTCGGACGCTTCGGAAAAACTCGACAGAAATAATTCGCCGCCGTCAACGGTTCCCGAAATCAGTTTGCCCGTACTTAAAACGCTTTGCTTTCCTCCGTATAGAAAAGAATTTTCAACGGTGCCTTCAATATGTTGGAAACCGCCGTAGATTCGGGCGCCTTCGCTTGTTCCCCCGTTATCAACCTGATGCGTTCCGCCGTTCAGAACCGTGTCTTTATCCGTTCCGTCGTTGCGGGTATACAGTTTTCCCGAAGAAACATAAGTGTTTTCGAGCGTTCCGCCGCTTTTGACGAACACGGATCCGCCGGCGACGTTTGTGCCCGTCGCCGTTCCCGCGTTCTGAACGGTCATCGATCCGTAAGATTCGACGGTGAAATTCGCCGCCGTGCCGAATACGCTTGCCGTTCCGTAATACTGAACTGTCGTTTTGTCTGCCGTTCCGCCGCTTTCGACGGTTTGGGAACCGTAAGGCGCGACGGTCGTATTAAAGGCCTTTCCGCCCGATTCGATATATTGTTCCCCGTAAACGGTCTGGTTTTGGGATGTCCCCGATACGTATTGGTCGACGATTTGGTTAACGATGCCTCCGTCCGCCGTGTCGCCCGCATCCACATATTGGGGAACGGCTGCCGCAGGCAGCGGTAAAAGCGATACGGCACAGGCTAATAAGTATTTTTTCATTCGGAAACATTCCCAATAAACCATTTTGATAAGATCATACTCTTATTTTTCGAATTTTGCTTGCCAGCCGTTAATTTAATTTCTGTGATACGGGTGTCCGTCCAGGATGGTTTTCGCGCGATAGATTTGTTCGGCCAGCATAACGCGCGCCAGCATGTGCGGCCACGTCATTTTTCCGAAAGCCAGTAACAAGTCCGCTTTTTCGCGAACTTCGGGCGAATGACCGTCCGCGCCGCCGATCAAAAAGGCGACGGCGGGGACGCCGCCGTCCTGCCATTGTCCCATTTTTTCGGCGAATTCAACCGACGTAAAAAGCTTGCCCCGCTCGTCCAAAGCGACGGTTACGCCGCCTTCGGGGACGGCGGAAAGCAGAAGAGCGCCTTCTTTTTGCATCCGTTCTTTTGCCGAAACCGAACGTTTATCTTCAAATTCCCGAACCGTTACTTTCCATCGCGTCTGTTTGACGTATCGGGAAAGCATCTCCAGTTCGGGGCTTTGCTTTTGTTTGCCGATTGCGGCGATCACAATGTCCATGTCAGCGGGCTTTGCGGGGAGTTTCTTCGCCCCATAATTCTTCAATACAGTACAATTCGCGGGTTTCGGGATGGAAGACGTGCGTGATGACGTCGCCCGCGTCAACGATGACCCAATCGCCCGTATCGTTGCCTTCGATAACGGCGGGAACGCCCGTTTTTTTCAGGCGAAGCTGTACCTGTTCGCCCAATGCCGTTACATGGCGCGGCGCGCGGCCCGTTGCGACGACCAGATAGTCCGCGATCGCCGTTTTGCCCGACAGGTCGATAACGACGATGTCTTCGGCTTTGCCCGCCGCCAGAGTTTTTTCAATCAGCTCGACCATTTTCTTTGCGGCGGCGTTTTCTTTGTGCTTTGCCGCTTTTTTAAGAAGCTTTTCGTTCTTTTCCTGAGCCTTTAAAATCTTTTTAACGGTCTTTTTTACCGTTTTTTTGATTTCTTTTTTGGTCGCTTTTTCGACTTTTTTTTCAACTTTTGAAACGGTCTTTTTTTCGGCCGGTTTTTTTTCTG
>CALXYE010000051.1 GCA_944392845.1 uncultured Alphaproteobacteria bacterium | reverse complement strand
GAGCGATATGAACCGCTACGCCAAGACGTTGGAAAATTTCGCGGGCGAATTCAGCACGATTCTGTCCCGCCAGATTGACGATACGGCTCATCGTCCCGAAAAGCGGAGCGTGTAAATGGGCACTTCCGTAAAGTTTTCCAGCCGCGGTAGAAGGCATCAAAACTCGTTTAACGAGATCAACGTTACCCCGATGGTTGACGTCATGCTCGTTTTGCTGGTCATTTTCATGGTGACCGCGCCGATGCTGACGACGGGCATCTCTCTTGACCTGCCGCGCGGCGACGGCCAAACCATTGAAGACAGCGACCGCGCCGTCGACATCAGCGTTGACGCCCGTTCTCAGATCTATCTGGGCGACGAAAAGGTGCGCCCCGACATGCTGGTAACGCGCTTAAAGGCGATGCAGCGAAGCAATCCGTCCCTGAAGATTATTATCAGCGGAGACAAAGCCGCTTCTTACGGACAGGTCATTGAACTGATGTCCCTGTTGCGCGTGGCGGGCATTTCCAAGGTCGGTTTAAAGACGGGCGACCTTTTGGATACACGGACGATCAAGCCGCGCAAGGCCTCCGAAAAGGCGAAAAAAGGGAAATAACGGCGGTGGGATTGCGGCTTTCCTTATTCATGCGTTTGCGCCATTATCCGTTCCTGTTCAGAACGGTGCAGAGGATGTTTGACCATATGCCGATGGTCATGTCGGTGACGTTGCATTTGTTCGTCATCTTTTTGCTGACGTATGATTTTTATTCGGAAAGCAGAAAAAACGCCGTTTCCGTTCCGATGTTCGTCGTTGATCTGACGGACGTAAAGATCGGGCCGATGACAAATCTGCCTCCGAAGCTGGCGGAAAACGCCAAAAAGCCTTCCAAATCGAAAAAGAACGTCAAAACGTCCGCTTACAGCACGGCCAAAGGCGGCAAAAAATCATCGGGCAGCGGCGCCGTTTCCCGCGGCGGTACGGGGGAAAGCGGAGCATTCGCGGCGGGGGCTTCGCTGGAATCCGAATTGAACAGCATGTTGGATACGATCGGCAGCAAGAAAAAGAAAAAAGCCGCGACTTCCAATTCCGTTAAGGCAACTTCGGACGGGTCGGAAGACGGCGATCCGTTTAAAACGCTGTTGGCTTCCGTTGACGGGATGCGCAGCGGCATGGGGATGGCGTCCGAGGATCCCGAAATATCCGAGGACGACCGCGAAACCGACGGCATAGAAGGCGGATCGGGCGGCAGCTATATCCGCGAATTAAGCGTTTCGGAAAAGGATATGCTGGGATTGAAATTGCGCCAATGCTGGAACCTTGATCCCGGAGTCAGAGGCGTTCAAAACATGACGGTCGAGATCCGCGCCTACCTGAATCGCGACGGAACGGTCAGAGATACGAAAATTTTGAACACGGGGCGTTATAAAAAGGATTCCGCGTTCCGTTCGGTGGCGGAAAGTGCGCGTCGCGCCGTATACATTTGCGATAAAAAAGGCGACGAATCCCCGTTCAAAATATTCCCGAAATATTACGAACAAACTTATGACAACTGGAAAACCCTGATGCTCAGGTTCAACCCGTTTGACGGCGGAGTTTTGTAGACAATGATGAAACAAGTAACCTTCCTTTTCTTTTTCGTTTGTTTTGTTTTTGCCGCGCCGGCGCGCGCGGAGCTGAGCATTGACATCACCGGAGCGCGTTCCGAACCGATGGCCGTCGCTTTGCCCGATTTTGCGGGAAATAACGACAAGGCGGAAGAGCTGGGAAAAAAGATTCGGGACATTATCCAAGCCGATTTGGAAAGTTCGGGGCTGTTCAAGGTGTTGGATTCCTTCGCGTATTTGCAAACCTTCAAGGGAATCGACGAAGCGCCGCGTTTCGTCGACTGGCAGGCGGTTCGTGCCGAAGCCCTCGTTCAGGGACAGGTCGATTACGCCACTCCGAAACAAATTCGCGTTTCTTTCCGTCTGTGGGACGTCTTTTCGGCCGAAGAGCTTTCTTCCGTCGCTTTAGAGATTGATAACAAAGGATGGCGCCGCGTCGCCCACATCATTGCCGACACGATCTATAAAAGAATCACGGGCGAAGAGGGGTATTTTGACACGCGCATCGTCTATGTCGCCGAAACGGGATCGGCGATCAACCGCATAAAACGTTTGGCGATCATGGATCAGGACGGCGAAAACCACCAATTTTTGACCGACGGGTTGAATCTGGTGCTGACGCCGCGTTTTTCGCCGAATATGCAACAGATTACTTATATGTCGTATTATAAGGACACGCCCCGCGTCTATCTGTTTGACATAGAAACGGGAAAACAGCAGATCGTCGGAGATTTCCCCGGTATGACGTTTGCGCCGCGTTTTTCGCCCGACGGGCATAAGCTGATCATGTCGATGGCCGAAGACGGAAATACCGACATTTTCGAAATGAACCTTGACACGCGCGTTGTCCGCCAGCTGACCCGCCATCCCGCGATTGACACGTCGCCCAGCTATTCGCCCGACGGTAAAAAGATTGTTTTCAATTCGGACAGAAGCGGCGCGCAACAGCTTTACGTCATGAATGCGAACGGCAAGAACGTCCGCCGCATCAGTTTCGGTTCGGGACGCTATGCGACGCCCGTTTGGTCGCCGCGCGGGGATTACATCGCCTTTACGAAAATGTTGGGCAGGAAGTTTTACATCGGCGTGATGTTTCCTGACGGAACGGGCGAACGCCTTGTTGCCGAAGGGTATCTGGTCGAAGCGCCGACCTGGTCTCCGAACGGGCGGCTTTTAATGTATTTCCGCCAGGATCCTCCCGGTTTTGACGGGATTCCCGGTGCGACGAAGATCTATGCCGTTGACATTACGGGGTACAACGAACGCCGTCTGATTACGCCCGTTGACGCTTCGGATCCCGCCTGGTCACCCCTGCTTTCGAACAGGTGAACTAAAGAATTATGTGTCTGTATGATATTTTGAGTTGATAAAATGAATAAAATTCATTAAATTCAAAAAATCATAATCGTTATGGTGTTTCATTATTTGGGAGAAATTTTATGAAAACACGTTTTCTGGCCGTTTTGGCCTCTTTGGCTTTAGTTTCCGCTTGCGCGAGCACCGAATCCGTTGAAGAAGCGTCCGCGACGACGTCTCAGGCCGTTGTCGAAGGGCAGAACGAAGATTTTGCTCAGACGGCGAAAGACCGCGTCTTTTTCGGTTTCGATAAGTCGAGCCTGACTTCCGAAGCCGTCAACACGCTGAAAGCCCAGGCCGAATGGTTGCAGGCGAACCCTGACACGAACGTTATCGTTGAAGGCCACACCGACGATCGCGGTACCCGCGAATACAACTTGGCTTTGGGTGAACGCCGCGCCGTTGCCGTTAAGAATTACCTGATTTCGCGCGGTGTCGATGCCGAACGCATCAAAACGATTTCTTACGGTAAGGAACGTCCGGCCGTCGTCGGCGCCAATGAAGCCGCTTGGGCTCAGAACCGCCGCGCCGTTACGGTCGTCAAAGACTAATTTTAAAAACACCATGATTTGAGAAAGCGCCCCCGTTTCGGGGCGCTTTTTCGTTGTTTTTTCACGGACGGCAGCATAAAAATATTTGCGAAACGAAAGTGTATCCTTATAATCGGAAAGACTTCGCATATATACTTTGAGGAAAAAATGAAAACGCCTTTAGCTTTGATTTTTGCCGGCTTTTTTATGTTTGCTTCTTCCGCGTACGCCGAAAGCGTCGGGGAATTGACAACGCGATTGGACCGTTTGGAAATCGCTTTGAAAAAAGTACAGAAAAACTTGGCGAACAATTATCTCGGTTCAAAAAAATCGGCGGAAGGCGATGAAGAGGCGGCGGATGCCGCTTTTATGCAGGCGCAAGGCTTGGAAGAATCCGTTCGGGACTTGACGGGAGAAGTGGAAACCTTCCGCTTTAAGCAGGAAAAACTGGTCGAACGCGTAAACAAAATCAATGAAGACGTCAATCTGCGTTTTAAGGGATTGGAAGAAAAGATTTCTAAATTGCAGGAAAGCCTGAACAAGCTGACGGAAGCGGAACGCAAGGCCGCCGCGGCGAAAGAAAAAGAAGCCGCCAAAGAAAAAGCTTTGGCCAAAGCCGAAGAAAATAAAATGGCGGGCATTAAAAAAGATTTCGGCAAAATGAAACCGAACGAGCTTTATAAAAGCGCTTTTTCCGCTTTGAAAAAGAACGATTATAAAAATGCGGAAAGACAGTTTGAGGCGTTTACAATCCTGTTTCCTAAACACAAGCTGGCGGGGAACGCCCAATACTGGATGGGAGAATCCTTTTATGCGCGCGGTAATTACGAACAGGCGGCAATCGCTTTCGCCGACGGATTTAAAATGTTCCGCAACAGCCAAAAGGCGCCCGATAACCTGTTAAAATTGGGGCTGACGATGGCGCGCCTGAATAAGAAAAAAGAAGCCTGTATCGCGTTTAAAAATTTCAGCAAAGAATATCCCAAGGTTTCCGACGCAATGAAAAAGCGTTTGGAAAAAGAAGCGAAAAAAGTCGGATGCAAGTAGTTTCCACCGTTGCGGAAAAAACGGAAGCGGCCTTTGAAAAAGCGATGGCCGCTTTCGGTTTTCGGGGGCGGGAAAATTTAATCGCCGTCGCTGTTTCGGGCGGGGCCGACAGTATGGCTTTGTGCCGATTGCTGGATAAATATACGCGAAAAAACGGGGGACGGCTGATTGCTTTGACCGTTGACCACGGCCTGCGTTCCGAATCCGCCGACGAAGCGCGTTGGGTTCGCGATGAAACAAAGCGATTGGGAATCCCCTGCCGCATTTTGAAATGGGAGGGTGAAAAGCCGCTGACGGGAATAGAAAGATCGGCGCGCGATGCCCGTTATGCCTTGTTGTTTGCCGCTTGCCGCGAAGAAAACGCGCGGGCGTTGTTCTTAGGTCATCACAGGAGGGATCAGGCGGAAACGTTTTTGATGCGCAAGGCGGCGAAAAGCGGGCCGTTCGGCTTGGCGGGAATGTCTGCCGTACGGTCGTTTGCCTTCGGCCGGATGTATCGGCCGCTTTTGGGGATTTCGCCCGAAGATCTGCGCGCCTATAACGAAAGCATCGGACAAACGTGGAAGGAAGACCCGACGAACGCGACCGGCCGTTTCGAACGCGGACGCATCAGGATGAGCGCTTCGGCAGAGGTTTTGGAAGACGCCTTTCGCCAAAGTCTGCTTTACGGAGAAAAACGGATTGAAACGGAAAAAAGGCGGACGGCGTTTTTACGTTCTTCCGCCGAGGTGTCAAACGCGGGATACGTTTCTTTTTCGCAGTCGGATATTTGCAAGGCGGACGGGGAAACGGCCGTCGGATGTTTGGCGGAAGCCGTCCGCGCCGTTGCGAACAAGCCTTATTTTCCGAAAGCCGACGCTTTGGACAGGCTGTATGAAAACGTTTTGCGTCCCGATTTTCGCGGCGCGTCCTTGGGCGGTTGCCGCATCGCGCCGTCGGCGAAAGGGCGCCTTTTGATTTGGCGGGAATATGCGGATTTGCCGCCGCCCTTGACCGTGCGGAACAAACGGTTGTTTTATTGGGACAGGTTTGCTTTTGAACTTTCCGAACCCGTTGACGCTCCGCTGTCCGTCAGGCCGCTGAAAAACGAATTAAAAGAGCTTTGGGGGACGCCGCGGCGCTGTTTTTTCGTCCTTCCCGCACTTTTTGACAGAGAGGGGCTTTTTCTTGCGCCGCATTTAGGGTATAAAAAAACGAAAGTTTCCTGTCGGGCGGATTTCGCACCGCTGTTTCCGTTGTGCCTGACTCCCGAATGGACGCTTCCCGTTGTTTAAACAGATAGGGCGGTCGTTGTGAAAAAGAATTTTTTTGTTTGGATCCTGGCGGCGATGATCTTGTTCACGCTGTTTGACGCTTTCCGGCAAGGGGCGGTCGGTACGAACCGCGTTTCCATGCCGTTTTCGGAATTTACCGGACAGGTTCAGGAAGGCAAAGTCGGCGAGGTCGTCCTGCGCGGCAGAAAGATTGACGGAACGCTTCGGGACGGCAGGAAATTTTCTTTGTATGCTCCCGAAGACGCGGGGCTGGTGCCGATGCTTTTGGAAAAAAACGTCCGCGTGACCGCTTTGCCCGCCGAAGGGGAGGAAACGTCGTTTTGGAGCGGCTTGCTCTATTGGCTGCCGTTCGCTTTGTTCATCGGGGTATGGATCTTTTTCATGCGCCAGATGCAGGCGGGAAACGGCAAGGCGATGAGCTTCGGCAAATCCCGCGCGAAGCTGCTTGAAGGACAGGGAAAAGTAACGTTCGCCGACGTGGCGGGCATTGACGAAGCCAAAGACGATTTGGTCGAGATCGTTGACTTTTTAAAGGATCCTCCGCGTTTCCAGCGTTTGGGCGGAAAGATTCCCCGCGGCGTTTTGCTGGTCGGTCCTCCGGGAACGGGCAAGACCCTGCTGGCGAAAGCAATCGCGGGCGAAGCAAACGTGCCGTTCTTTACGATATCGGGTTCCGATTTTGTGGAAATGTTTGTCGGCGTCGGCGCGTCGCGCGTCCGAGATATGTTTGAACAGGCGAAAAAGCACTCGCCGTGTCTGGTCTTTATTGACGAAATCGATGCCGTCGGCCGCCATCGCGGAGCGGGGCTGGGCGGCGGAAACGACGAACGCGAGCAGACTCTGAACCAGTTGCTGGTCGAAATGGACGGGTTCGATACGAACGAGGCCGTCATTCTGATCGCGGCGACGAACCGCCCCGACGTGCTGGATCCCGCCTTGTTGCGTCCGGGACGCTTTGACCGTCAGGTCGTCGTGCCGAATCCCGACGTCGTCGGCCGTGAAAAAATATTGAACGTCCATATGAAAAAAGTTCCCGTCGGCCCCGACGTGAACGTGTCCGTTCTGGCGCGCGGGACGCCCGGTTTTTCGGGAGCGGATTTGGCGAATCTGGTCAATGAAGCCGCTTTGTTGGCGGCCAGGCGCAACAAGCGCGTCGTGACGATGGCCGATTTCGAATACGCCAAGGACAAGGTTATGATGGGTGCGGAACGCCGGTCTATGGTGATGAGTGAAGACGAAAGAAAATTAACGGCTTATCACGAAGCGGGGCATGCGATTTGCACGCTTCACTGCGAGCATTCCGATCCGATCCACAAAGCGACGATCATTCCGCGCGGAAGGGCTTTGGGAATGGTGATGCAACTGCCCGAACGGGACAACGTTTCCTATTCCAAAGCGAAATTGAAAGACCGCCTGTGTACGGCATTCGGCGGACGCGTCGCCGAAGAAATTATTTTCGGCCCCGACAACGTTTCGACGGGGGCTGAATCCGACATTCGCATGGCGACTTCCATTGCGCGGCGGATGGTTACCGAATGGGGGATGAACAAAGACATCGGCCCGATCGCGCTTGAGGAACCCGACGGAGAAGTGTTCCTCGGCTATTCCATGTCGAAGCGCAAGGCTCTGTCCGACGAGATGGCGGCGAGGATTGACGCTGAAATTCGCGCGATTATCGACGAGGCGTACGAACGCGCCCGCACGATTCTGACGGATTACCGCGAGGAGCATGAGCTTTTGGCGCAGGCGCTGTTGGAATACGAAACGCTGACGGGCGAGGAAATCAAAGCCGTCATCAAGGGCGACAAGATTACCCGTGAAGAACCGGGCGTTCACGTTTCGGCGCGTTCCACCGTTCCCGTCAGCGAGGGCGAAGACGCAGAGGACGTTCATTCGGAAACGGACGGGAAAGAAGACTGACGCTTATGAAAACGGTGTCGCGCATTTCCCGCCTGCCGCGGGAAAAAGGCGTTTGGGCGGAATGTCCCGAACGGTCGGTATATTTCAATCCGCTTTTTAAAACGGAATATTTCGAGGTATTGATCCGCACGGTCGACGGCATTTCGTCCGCGCGCGCTTCTTTGCCCGAAATCGAAATCTGGGCAAAGGAAACGGGAATTGCCGCATATGCGGACAAAATCCTGCACCGTTTTGCCCGCCCGCCCGAAACGTTTGCGGGATTGTCCCTGAAAAAGCCCTTAATTATGGGAATCGTCAACGCAACGCCCGACAGCTTTTCAAATTCGGGGCGTTGGGATACGGCGGAAACGGGAATGCGGATGCTGTATGACGGCGCCGACCTGATTGACGTCGGCGGCGAATCCACCCGTCCGGGGGCGTCCTGCCTTGATGCCGAGGAAGAAACGGGACGCGTTCTGCCCGTCGTCGAGGAATTGCTGCATTGCGGGGCGATCGTATCCGTTGATACGCGCAAGTCTTTAGTTACGGCGGCGGCGGTCGAAGCGGGGGCGCAGATCATTAACGACGTTTCCGCCTTTACGTTTGAACCCGAAGGGTTGGAATACGTTTCACGGGATCCCGGCGTTTGCGTCGTTTTGATGCATTCCCAAGGTACGCCCGAGCATATGCAGGATGATCCGTCGTATGCTTCTTTGCCGTCGTTGGAGGTATTCGACTATTTGGCGGACAGAATCGCGGTATGCGAAAAATCGGGCATCTTTCGTAACAGAATTTGTATTGACCCCGGCATCGGCTTTGGTAAAACGGTTGACGACAACTGCGAGATACTGTCCCGTTTGGGAATGTTCAAAGGGCTGGGATGCCCCGTTTTGTTGGGCGTTTCCAGAAAAAGTTTCATCGCGGCGGTTTCAAAAGGCGAAACGGCCGATAAACGTTTAAGCGGAACTTTGGCCGCTTCGGTTGCGGCTTTGGATAAGGGCGTCGATATCTTGCGCGTTCACGATGCGGCCGAAACGGCGCAGGCTGTCGCCGTTTGGCAAAAAATAAAGGAGTTTGAATAAATGGCGGTACGGAAACTTTTCGGCACGGACGGCGTGCGCGGCAGGGCGAATCAGGAACCGATGACGGCGGAAAATGCTTTGAAGCTGGGAATCGCGGCGGGATCCTTGTTTATGCGCGGCGATCACCGCCGTCAGGTCGTTATCGGAAAAGATACGCGCCTGTCTGGGTATATGATTGAAAACGCGCTGGTCGCGGGGTTTACCGCCGTCGGAATGGACGTGTTGCTTTTGGGGCCGATGCCGACGCCCGCCGTCGCCATGCTGACCCGCAGCATGCGTGCCGATCTGGGCGTGGTTATTTCCGCGTCGCATAACAAATACGAAGATAACGGCATCAAATTTTTCGGCCCCGACGGTTATAAGTTGTCCGATGACGTCGAAGCCGAAATCGAATCGCGGGTTTTCGGAGACATCGGCAAGTTTTTGGCGCCTCCTTCCCAGATCGGACAGGCGCATCGCTTGGACGATGCCGTCGGCCGCTATATTGAATACGCGAAAAACACGTTCCCCCACGGATTGCGATTGGACGGGCTGAAAGTCGTTTTGGATTGTGCGAACGGGGCGGCTTACCGCGTTGCGCCGACGGTGCTTTATGAATTGGGCGCCGAAGTGATTGCCATCGGCGTTGATCCCGACGGGCGCAACATCAACGCGGGATACGGCGCCGTCGATACGGACCGCATGTGCGCCGAGGTCTTGGCGCAAGGAGCCGATATCGGCATTGCTTTGGACGGCGACGCCGACCGTCTGATCGTCAGCGACGAAGAAGGCCAAATCATTGACGGAGACCAGATACTGGCATTGGTCAGCCGCGAATGGAAGGCGCAGGGCATTTTAAAAGGCAACGGCATTGTAACTACGGTTATGTCGAATTTAGGCTTGGAACGCTTCCTGAATGAAAACGGTATGGATTTGATCCGTACGCAGGTCGGCGACCGTTACGTCGTCGAAAAAATGCGCGCGGACGGATACAATCTGGGCGGGGAGCAGTCGGGGCACCTGATCTTGGGCGAACATTCGACAACGGGCGACGGTTTGGTGGCGGCATTGCAGGTTTGCGCTGCCGTCGTGAAGGAAAAAGCGCCGACCAGCCGCGTCATGCATTTGTTTGAACCGATACCCCAGTTGTTGAAAAACGTTCGTTTGGCCGACCGTTCTTTGGCGGCGGCGGCATTGGATTCCGATACGTTGCGCGTTTTGATCGCGTCTATGGAAAAAGAACTGGGCAAAGACGGGCGCATTCTGATTCGCGCTTCGGGGACGGAGCCTTTGATTCGTATCATGTTGGAAGGTGCGGACAGAAAGCGGATTTCGGATATGGCGGACAAAATCGCCGAAGCTCTGGAAGCCGAAGTCAACGGCCTTCACGCGCAGGGATAAAAGAAGGGGATAAGCACAATGAATAAGCCTGATTTGAAACCGAATTGCCCGAATTTTTCTTCGGGGCCGTGCGCAAAGCGCCCGGGATGGTCGTTGCAGGCGTTGGATACGCGTTCCTTGGGGCGGTCGCACCGTTCCGTTTTGGGGCATGAACGTCTGAAGCTGGCGATTGATCTGATGAAATCCGTTTTGGGCGTTCCCGCGGCGTATCGCATCGGAATCCTGCCGGGATCCGATACGGGCGCGGTCGAGGCGGCTTTGTGGTCCATGCTGGGGATGCGCGGCGTCGATATGTTTTCTTGGGAATCGTTCGGCAAAGGATGGGTCGTTGACGTTCAAAAGCAGTTGAAGTTAAAGGACGTCCGCGTGTTTGACGCGCCGTACGGCAAGTTGCC
>CALXYE010000050.1 GCA_944392845.1 uncultured Alphaproteobacteria bacterium | reverse complement strand
AAACGGCGGCCTGATCCGCCGCATGTTCTCCCGTCCGGCGGTATCCCGCCAACAGTCCGTTTGCCGAGCTCATGCCGCCCGTCATTACGGCGGCGCCCAGATCGCCGCCGCCCGCCGCCGCGGCCGCCGCGCCCAAAATCATCGTGATCAGCATATTCCTTTGAGCGATGCGCATATTTTCGTACAGTCTGGCGATATGCCCGCCTGAAACGTGCCCCGTTTCATGCGCCAAAACGGCAATGACCTCCTGCGCGTTATCCGCTTTCAGCAAAAGCCCCGTATGGATGAAAACGTTGCCGCCCGCCGTCGCGAAAGCGTTAATGTCGTCGTCTTTGACCAAACGGATTTTCAGCGAAGAAGCATCCAAGCCCGCCGCTTTAAACAAAGGACGCTGAAAGGAATAAAGAGCGCGTTCCGTTTCCTCGTCGCTAATCAAAGAAATCTCCCGCGCCCGGGCGTCAAAGCCCGAACACAGGAGAACGACGAAACAAAAAAGGAAACGCCCCGCTTTCATTACAGGGAGTAATACATCTTAAATTCCAAAGGATGGGGCGTCCTGTCATATTCGCGGACTTCTTCACGCTTGATTTCAAGGAAGGAATCAATCAAATCGTCCGTGAAAACGCCGCCTTTTTTCAAAAAGGCGCGGTCTGCATCCAACGCATCCAACGCTTCTTTCAGGCTGACGGCGACCGAGGGAACATTCTTAAGTTCTTCGGGCGGCAGGTCGTACAGATTTTTATCCATCGGCGCTCCGGGGGACAGCTTGTTTTCAATGCCGTCCACTCCCGCCATCATCATCGCGGCAAAGGCCAGATACGGGTTTGCCGAGGTATCGGGAAAGCGGATCTCGACCCGCTTTGATTTCGGGCTGCTGCCGAACGGAATACGGCAGGAAGCCGAACGGTTGCGGGCGGAATACGCCAAAAGGACGGGCGCCTCGAACCCGGGAACAAGACGCTTATAGCTGTTCGTCGTCGGGTTCGTAAAAGCGTTCAGCGCGCGGGCGTGTTTGATGATGCCGCCGATAAAGTACAACGCCTTATCGGACAAATCGGCATACCCCGTCCCCGCGAACAGGGGCTTGCCGTCCTTCCACAACGAAAAATGCGTATGCATTCCCGAACCGTTATCGCCCATAATCGGCTTCGGCATGAACGTCGCCGTTTTGCCGTACGTGTCGGCGACGTTGCGGACGACATATTTGTATTGCTGAATGTTGTCCGCCGTTTGCAACATCCTGTCAAAGGTAAAACCCAATTCCTGCTGCGCCGCCGCGACTTCGTGATGATGCTTGTCGACGGGCAGACCGATTTCGGCCATAACGGACAGCATTTCCGCGCGCAAATCATTGGCGGAATCAACGGGAGGAACGGGGAAATAGCCGCCTTTAACGCCGGGGCGGTGTCCTTTGTTGCCGCCTGCGATTTCTTTATCGGCCTGACTGTCGCCTTCCACGGAAGAAATTTCAAACGAAATCTTGTGCGGCCGAATGTTGGTCTTAACGTCGTCGAATACAAAGAATTCGGCTTCCGCGCCGACATAAGCCGCGTCCGCAAATCCGGTCGACTTTAAGTACGCCTCGGCTTTTTTCGCCGTCGAACGCGGGTCGCGTTCATAAGGCTGCCCCGTTACGGGATCAACGATATCGCAAATGACGTAAACCGTTTTTTGCGCCGCAAACGGATCCAAAACGGCCGTTGCATAATCGGGTTTCAACTGCATGTCCGATTCGTTGATCGCCTTCCACCCCGAAATGGAAGATCCGTCAAACAACAGGCCGTCTTCCAACATATCCTCATCCAAAGCGCGGTGATGGAAGCTGACGTGATGCCAAACTCCCTTGTAATCCGTAAAGCGGAAATCGACGTAAATGACGGATTCCTCGGCAATGAAAGCCAAAAATTCCTCTGCGTTTTTAAAATTGTATTTCATAAAGGTTCCCCGATTCTTTAAAGGGCGTCTTCGCCGCGTTCGTGCGTCCTGATGCGCACGGCATCCTCAACGGGAAGGACGAATATCTTTCCGTCGCCGATTTTTCCCGTCTGCGCCGCGCGCACGACGGTTTCCACCACGCGTTCGACGCGGGCGTCCTCCACGACGATTTCCAGCTTGACCTTCGGAACGAAATCCACGACGTACTCCGCGCCGCGGTAGAGTTCCGTATGCCCCTTCTGGCGTCCGAATCCCTTGACTTCCGTAACGGTAATCCCCTGAACGTCCATGTCCTGCAGAGCGTCCCGCACATCGTCAAGCTTGAACGGTTTGATGACAGCTTCAATTTTTTTCATATTTTCGCATCCGTTTCGGCATTGATTTTCATACTATGCTGAAAAAAGCGACTTTTTTCAAGAATTACCTTATGTTTCGCGGGAAAGAGGCGCGCCCTTAAAAATAACCGTTGACATAACGGCGGAAGAAGGGTAGATAAACGGTATGTCTTGACGGCGAGTGTAGCTCAGTTGGTTAGAGCGTCGGATTGTGGTTCCGAATGTCGTGAGTTCGAGTCTCATCTCTCGCCCCAGACATCTTTTTAAACGCCGCAAACGGCGTTTTTTTTATGCCTGCTCCTCTTTCAGCGCTTTTTGCAAAGCGCTTTCCAAACCTTTAAGCAGTTCGTCGCCCTGCTGTTTGTATTCATCGGTCAGGTGGTTTTTCAGAATAAACTCGATCGCGCGGATGTGCACCTCAATGACCTGCAAATCCAAATCCGAAATCTGAGATTTGAGTTCGGCCCCCTGTTCCAAAAAGCGGCAAAGCTTGTCGCAGACTTTTGACAACAGATGATAATCGTATGTTCCCGCCTGTCCCTTCATATCATGGGACAACAGGTATAAACGCTGCATATCCTCGCAACGCCAATTCCTTTTGCGCGTAATGCCGACAAACACGGCCTTCATGTCCTCGACATCCTTTTCCGCCGAAAAGATGTAAGCATCCGTCAGTGCGGCCACGGCATCGTCAGCCCGGCGCAACATATCCGCGTCTATTCCGTTTTCGTCAAAGGCCACCTTGTTCTTCAAGGGATTGGGAACGTTTATTTCTTCAAAGCTCTGATCAGCCATATTCTTTCAGGTCCCGAAAGGATTTTTTTGAATTATAAGCGGATTATTTCTTTTTCGCAACGTGCGTTTCGGGCTTTCTGCGGTCAGGTCCCTCAAAAGGCAAATCCTGCCGTCTGCGGTCGGGGCCGAAGTACGTTGCCGTTTTAATGAACGGACGCGGATTTTCAATGATCGATAAAATGCGGACATACAATTCCTTAGGAGAAATCGGCTTTGCCAAAAATTCGTTCACGCCCGCGTCCCTGGCTTCCAAAACGCGTTCAAGTTCCGTGTACCCCGTCAGCAAAATGATGGGGATGAACGGATTCGGCGATGATTTTTCATCCCTCAGCCGTTTGACGAAATCAATGCCCGAAACGGGTTCCATCTTCCAATCCGTGATAACCAGATCGATTTCCTCCGCTTTCAGCTCACTCAAAGCGTTCTCAACGCAAAACGCTTCAATGATGTTTTTCCGCCGCACTCCCAAAGTCGCTAAAATCGTGCGCAACAAAGAACGCATATTCGCGTTGTCGTCAACAACTAAGCATTTCAAATTTTTCAGGTTATAGCCCGGCATCTCTACTCGCGTTATATTTTAATTGTTTTAATTAAACACTAATGCATCACTGTTTGCAACCTATAATTACGCCCCCCCCCCGATTTTTCAGTTGTTTTTTCAATATGTTAACTTACTACACCAAATTTATCGGCTTTCCGTTCAACCAGTTTTGCAGGTTATCGAAAACGATTTTCGCACGTTTTTCCATAGCCTCCCGCGTATTATAAGCGATATGAGGCGTCATCAGGACGTTCGGCGCGGACAGAAGCGGACAGTCCTGCGGCAAAGGCGGTTCGACGTCGAAAACGTCAACGGCGGCGGCGGCAATCGCACCCGACTTCAGAGCGTCCGCCAAAGCGGCACCATCAACGACGGGGCCGCGCGCCGTATTGATCAGGACGGCGCTTTTTTTCAATAAAGGCAGGTTTCGCGCGTTCAGAAGCCCTCTGCTTTGCGGCGTCAGGGGGCAATGCAGCGTGACGATATCCGAATTTTTCAGCAGATCTTCCAACGAAACGTAATGGATCAAATCAGTATCTTTTTTGCGCGAAAACGCATTGCACCCCAAAATCCTGCATCCCAAAAAACCGAACAGTTTCGCGACGCGCGATCCGATGCTTCCCGTTCCTATAATGCCGACCGTTTTCCCGCCGATCTCCGAAAAGTCCATGCCCGCCGCCGTCCGTCCGTTTCGGCAACGTTCCTGCGCCGCGAACAGTTTTCTGGTCAGCGCGACGGCATACCCGAGCGTCAGTTCCGCCACCGCTTCAACCGCATATCCCGAAGCGTTGCTGATCAAAACACCCTTTTCCTTTGCCGCCGCCGCATCGATATGGTCCGTTCCCGTAAAGGCGACGTCGATATATTTAAGCCTTTCCGCCGATTTGATCGCTTCGCCCGACAAAGGCATATTTGCAACGATTGCGACGTCGGCGTCTTTTATCCGTTCCGCGTTCGCTTCCTCATTTCTTTCATAACATTCGACGACATGTCCCGCCGTTTTCAGCGGTTCCAGATAAGCCTCCAGGCTTTCCCGCGAAATTCCCAAACTTTCCAACAAAACGATCTTCACAGCTTCCGCCTTTCAAAGGTATTGCGCGTTTTCCCGCCGCTTCGCGTTTTTTTTCGCAGCAGCGACCTCTTTAAACATCCGACGAAAAAGGCGCCCGAACAACGGGCGCCTTTTGATGATGCGGCTGAGAAGACTCGAACTTCCACGGAGGTTAATCCACAGCGACCTCAACGCTGAGCGTCTACCAATTCCGCCACAGCCGCACAAATCCGTCTTGCATCGCAAGACATTTTCAAATACCAAATAATCATCACAAATACAACAGGAAAAAAGATGACGCGCTGTTTTGTTTTTAAAACTCCCGTTCCCTACCCCGACTCCGTTGCCGCGATGGAAGAGCGAATCGTTCGGATTCGCGACGGGCGCGCGGAAAACGCGTATGGTTTTCAGAACATTCCGACGTCTATACGGCGGGCATCAACGCCGTTTCCCGCCTGTTCCGAACAAAATCGTTTATTGCGGATTCCCAGTAGACAGTCCGTTTTTCTTCGAAACCACCCTCGAA
>CALXYE010000049.1 GCA_944392845.1 uncultured Alphaproteobacteria bacterium | reverse complement strand
GAACATCCGCAACAGCCCGTTAAAACGCACTTATGCTACAGCTATGCCTGTCAGGCGGTCATTTTGGACGAAGAAACGGGAAAAGTGGCAAAAGTCGTCGCGGCTCATGACGTCGGTAAAGTCATCAATCCGAAGCTGTTTTCGGGACAGGTTGAAGGCGCCGTCCATATGGGGCTGGGTCATGCGTTGAGCGAAAACCTGCCTGCGGAAGGCGGCGTTCCGCTTTCGTTCAAGTACTCGAAACTGGGCGTTTTACGGGCGCAGGAAACTCCTGACATTGAAGTCATCGGCGTTGAAGTCCCCGATGCCAACAGCCCTTACGGCGCAACGGGGATCGGTGAAATCGGCATGATTCCCACTCCTGCGGCAACGGCGAATGCAATCGCGCAATTCAGGAACGAAGATATCTTTGAATTGCCCGTTCCCAAAAAATAAATGAAAGCCCCCTGAAATAAAGGGGGCTTTTTTTATCGGATGTTTTGTCTGCCGATATTACGTTCCAACAATGCCATACCGGCACGATGAAATGCTTCGGTTTCGCTGGCGCAGTATGTGGACAGGATAACGGGGCGCACCCCGTTTTCAATTAAATCCAACGCCGTTTTATAAATACAGGCATCCGTATCGAAACCGCACAGGTGTACTTCGTCGAAACGTTCCATTTCGGGCAGAAAGGACGAATAAACGTTCTTTTCGAATACGAAAGCATGCGGTGCGGGCTCAAAACACAGCGTTTCGTCCTCATATCCCTTAAATCCCGTCAACTTCAAAAGCGGAGAGTCCTTATTGACGAATTTTGATACAAAGATATGCCCGTAACTTTCCTGAAGTTTTTCAATCCTGACGCAAAGCGGAGAATTTCCCGCCGACGATTTTTGTACGTCTATGATCAGCAAGGCCGTTTTCACCATATCCGTTTCCTTTACAGAATTTGGCACGCTTCATCGAAATCAAAGCGCGGCAAACGGGGATGCGGATACGGGCGAACGCCGTAGCCGATATTGCATAAAAAGTTCGATTTATAAGGCGTTCCCTTAAAAAAGATTTCGTCCGTCATTTCTTTGTTAAAACCGCTCATCGGACCGCAATCCAATCCTAAAGACCTCGCCGCCATGATCAGGTAAGCCCCCTGAAGAGCCGTATTCCTCAAAACGGCGTCTTCGATCATATCGGGTTTTCCCTCGTACCAGGACTTAACGTCGGCGATCGGGTAGAGCTTGTCGAAATGTTCGTAAAAACGGGTGTCTCCCGCGACGATCGCCGTAACGGGAGCGGACATCGTTTTCTTTACGTTTCCCGCGTCCAGGCACGGTTCCAGCTTTTTCTTCGCTTCCGCGGAACGGAGAAACACGACGCGCATCGGCTGGCAATTCGCCGCCGTCGGCGCCGTTTTGGCCAGATCATAAATCTTCCGTATCGTTTCTTCGGGTACTTCGCGATCTTCCCAAACCGAATAGGTTCTGGCGTCGCCGAATAAAATTTTTTCGTCCGCTTCGGTAATGCCTGCCATGTCATCCTCCGTCATAAAATCAGTTGCTTAAACAAATAAGATTGTTATGATGGTACGCGTGAAAAAGACAAAAAGCCATCTCTCTTTTTGGTCTATGCCTTACAAATAAATCATAAGGAATAAATAACGATGCAGATGTTTGAAGCCGGCGAAGCCAAATTGCTCATTAATCCGAAGGCTGAGCCCGATAAGACCGGCGGCGCGGCGGAAACCGTTTTAAATGAAGAAGGATTCAAGGCCGCTTACGCGGAGATCTCGACATGGCCGGGGTATCGGGTTACCCCCTTGGTCAGCTTGGATAAGTACGCCCGAAAGCTCGGCGTTAAAGCAATCTATTACAAAGACGAAAGCACGCGCTTCGGATTGGACAGCTTTAAGGCATTGGGCGGCGCTTATGCCGTTTGCCGCCTGCTGTTAAATAAAATTCGGGAAATCGCGGGTGAAAAAGCGACGACGAAAGACCTGTTGGACCGTAAATACGACGATATCGTTTCAAAAATTACCGTATGCTCGGCAACCGACGGCAATCACGGACGTTCCGTCGCATGGGGCGCGCAAATGTTCGGAGCGAAGTGCGTCATCTATATCCACGCGGGCGTCAGCGAAGGCCGCAAGGAAGCCATTGAAAAATACGGCGCGAAGGTGATCCGTTGCAACGGCAATTATGACGATTCCGTCCACGAATGCGCCGACGATGCGGCCAAAAACGGATGGTTCGTCATTTCCGACACCTCTTACCCGGGGTATATGGAAGTTCCCTGCGACGTCATGCACGGCTATACCGTCATGGTCAACGAGGCTTTGGAACAAATCCCCGAACATCCGACACATACGTTCGTTCAGGGAGGCGTCGGCGGACTGGCGGCGGCCGTTTCCACGCGCATATGCTGTCGCATGCATGAAAACCGCCCCCTGTTCACGACGGTTGAACCGAAGAATGCGGATTGCCTGTACGCCAGCATCAAAAATGACGATTATACCGTCATTCACGGCGATTTGGAAACGATCATGGCGGGATTGTCCTGCGGCGAACCTTCGCTGTTGGCTTTGGATATTTTGAAGGAATATTCGACGGGCTTCATGACGATCCCCGAGACGCCTATCCCCGTGATGATGCGCGATCTGGCAAACAAAGAATGTGCCGACACGCCCGTCGTTACTGGAGAATCGGGCGTTTCGGGACTGGCAGGGCTGGTCACGGCGTGCGAAAATCCCGATTTCAGAAAAGCGCTGAAACTCGATGAAAACAGCGTTATCCTGTTGTTTAGTTCCGAAGGCGCGACCGACCCCGCGATGTATAAAGAAATCGTCGGGAAAACGGCCGAAGAAGTTCTCAAGGGTTAAAACGCTTTGCATTAAAAAAAGAGCCTCTTTTGAGGCTCTTTTTTCTTAAAGCCGACCGAAAATCTTGATACCGGCGAAAAATATGGTATTGTTAAAGGACAACAGCTGTAAAAAAGGGGTAAATTTTGTTGAAGCGCCTTGATTCTTTTAAGAAAATTTTGACGTTTTCCGCTCTTTTGTCCGTAACGTCATCTTGCGGCGTCCTTGAAGAAATACTGACCGGCCCGTCGCCGTTTGATCCGATGACGATCGTTACGCCGAAAGCCGCTTCGTCCGTCGTCGTATGCCGTACGCAACAATGCGCCCCCGCCCGTACAAACATGACGCGCGAGTTTTTGTACAACAGTCTGTTGAACCTGTTTGACAACAATCTGGGATCTACCGTTTTGCTCTGCGATGCCGATCCGAATTCCAGAATGTGTTTCGAAAACTATATCAAATTCACGATTAAAGCCGGCGTTACCCCCGCGACGGTTGTTATTGATTCGGCCAAAATATTGGACGTTCGCCTGAAAAGGAAGGAACAGACCATTGAGGTTGCTTTGGATTATAACACGCATTACAACAATGTCCGTCCGATTTGCCGTTCGTCAAAGAATGCCCTGTTCGTGAAGACGCCCGATTATGTTCTGATGGAAGACACGGGGTATCGTTGTAAGTTCACGACAATTTCGACGTCGCTGATTTCGACGGTATTTTCAATCGATTACGTTGATTTGGATTACGGCGTTATCGGCATGAATTATTCTTTCGGGGTTTCGGGGCCCGCGTACGGCGGCGGAACGGGGTACATGCTGATGCGTTTCCAAAAAAACGCTTATCCGTCCGATCCGAAAAAATTCACGTTGCCTAAGGCTCCCGCCGAAGCCCCTGCTCAACCCGAGGTATCCGTTGATGCGAACGGCGACAAAATCATAGAACAGTACGGCGTCAAGACCGACGCGGCGAAAATCGCCCCCGGACAATACAAGGTTGCCCCGTTGCCCTTAAAATAAAACAAAGCCCCCGAAACGGGGGCTTTTTTGTAAAGGGAAATCTTCGCTTCGGGCGCGCGAGTATCTGTTATGAACCGAAAAAACGATCCCGTTTTCGGGGCAGCAGGCTATTAAGAATTTCGGGCAAAAAAACGACCTTTCTTAACGAAAAGGCCGTTTGATAAAAGGTGAAGGAAAGTTTCTTAAAAAGCGGGCAAGACGCATCATTTCAAAAGCGCCCCCTCCCCTTAAGCCTTGTTTTGGCGCAAAAGTGCACCGTTACCGATGCCTCATGCTTCGAAACGTTCTTTTAGAACGGGAATCATCTTCATATCCGTCAGGCTTACGGAAACGGGAGTAACCGTAACGGCGCCGCGGGAAACGGCCTCTACGTCGCCGCCGAAAGAATCGTCTTCCGTTCTGACGAAACCGACTTTAAAAGAAAACTCGCCGTCCGAAAGGCTTTCCACACGCACGTCATCGCCGATCTTGCGGCGGCTGAGCGCGGGAAATTCAATGCCCGTGCATTTATCCGCAGATACGGCGGGAAAATTAACGTTCATCAGCGTATCTTCGGACCATCCGATGCCGACCAGCTTACGAATGACATCGGGAGCATAGCGGCGTACCGTTTCCCAATGCGCCCCGTTCGAAGCGTTTTTGGCGCCGTATAAACTGAGAGCGATTGAACGGACCCCCTGAAGCGTTCCTTCGATCGCCGCGCCGATCGTTCCCGAATACGCCACGTCAAACCCCAGGTTTGCCCCTTGATTCACTCCGGAAAGCACCAAATCGGGCAAAGCGTCCTTTAACAAATAACGGCAGGCAAAAATCACGCAATCCGTCGGCGTCCCGCTGACGGCATAACGTTTTTCGGCAATCTTTTTAACGGACATCGCCCGTCCCGCCGTAAACGAATGCCCCGTGCCGCTTTGTTCAAAAGCGGGCGCAACGACCCAAACGTCGTCGGATAAAGTACGGGCGGCTTCTTCTGCGACCTTGATCCCTTCGGCTTCAATACCGTCATCGTTACAGATCAAAATTCGCATCGAGGAACCGCCCGTCTGAAAAGTTATTTTTTAGCGGAAATGACCGTTTGCCCGCCCATATATTTTTGAAGGGCTTCGGGAACCGCGATTGAACCGTCCGCCTGCTGATAATTTTCCATAACGGCAATCAGCGCCCGACCGACGGCGACGCCCGACCCGTTCAGCGTATGGACGAAACGCGTGCCTTTTTGAGCTTTGTTCTTGCAACGGGCGTTCATGCGGCGCGCCTGAAAATCCCAACAGTTGGAAACGCTGGATATTTCGCGGTATTTATTCTGCCCCGGCATCCAGACTTCCAGATCGTGCGTTTTGCGCGAGCTGAAACCCATATCCCCCGCGGACAGACAAACGACACGGTACGGCAGGTTCAGCCCCTGCAGGATGTTTTCGGCGCAATTCGTCATGCGTTCGTGCTCTTCCCAAGATTTTTCGGGAGCCGTGATGCTGACCATTTCGACTTTGTAGAACTGATGCTGACGGATCATGCCGCGCGTATCTTTTCCCGCCGCGCCCGCTTCGGAGCGGAAACAGGGCGTCAAAGCCGGAAAGCGCAACGGCAGAGCGCCTTCGTCAATAATCTTGCCCGCGACCATATTCGTCAGGCTGACTTCCGCCGTCGGAATCAGCCAATAACCGTTTTCCGTGCGGAAAAGGTCTTCGGCAAATTTCGGCAGCTGCGCCGTACCGTAAGCGGCCTCGCTGTTGACCAGAAGGGGCACTTCAAATTCCGTATAGCCGTGCTTCTGCGTATGCATATCCAGCATATACTGCCCCAAAGCGCGCTCCATGCGGGCAATATCGGCGGACAGATAAACAAAACGGGCGCCCGATACTTTCGCAGCCTGTTCGAAATCCATCATGCCCAACTTTGCGCCAAGCTCGTCGTGTTCAAGCGGTTTGAAGTCAAATTTGCGCGGTTCGCCCCAACGGCGGACTTCAACGTTAAAGGAATCGTCGGGACCGTCGGGCACGTCGTCGGCGGGACGGTTCGGTAGCGAAGACAACAATTTGTCGATTTGTTCCGCCAACAGGCGGCCGTCCTCTTCCATATCGGCCATGCCGCGTTTCAGCGCGCCGACTTCATGCATCAGGACTTCGGCATCGCCGCCGTTCTTTTTGACTTCGGCAACCTGACGGGACAGATCGTTGCGGCGGGACTGCATTTCCTGCAGATCCGTCTGACAGGCGCGATATTTCTTATCCAAGTCAAGAACTTCGGCAGAACGGGCGGGCAATCCCTTGCGTTCCAATCCTTTATCGAATTCTTCGGGATTTTCCCTGATCCATTTGATGTCGTACATAGCTGCTCCTACAAAAAAATTTATTTTGTTATAGACCTAGTTCGTTTTCTTTTCAACCCGTTCTATGACCCAAATCGCGCCTTCGTACAAAATCAGCAAAGGCAAAGCCAAGGCAAACTGGCTGATAACGTCCGGAGGCGTCGCAACCGCCGCCAATATAAAGATCAAAACGATCGCATATCGGCGAAATTCCTTCAGGCTTTGCGCCGTAAACACTCCCAGCTTCGCCAAAACGATCAAAATCAGGGGAAGCTGAAACGAAATGCCGAAAGCCAAAAACATCGCGATCAAAAACGACAAATATTCCTGTAATCTCGCTTCCAGAACGACGGGCAAAGCTCCTTCGGAAGCCGTCAGTTGCTGAAAACCGAGCAAAAAACGGAACGCGGCGGGCATAACGACGTAAAACACGAACGCCCCGCCGCATAAAAACAAAACGGGAGCCGCGAAAAACATCGGACGGATAAAACGTTTTTCCGAATCATACAAGCCGGGCGAAACGAAACGCCAAAGTTGAAAGAGCGCGAAAGGAAAAGTAAAAAGACAGGCGCCGAAGCCGGCCATTTTCAAATGTGTTACGAAGCCTTCCGCCACGCCCGTAAAAATCATGCGCCCCGATCCGCCGACGGCTTGCATGGATTTTGCCAAAGGGACGCTCAAAAATTCCAGAACGATATTGCCGAACGGATACGCGATTGCAAAAGACAGCATAAAAAAAACAAACGTTTTCAGCAAGCGCGAACGCAATTCGGACAGATGGCCGACCCACGTCATCAGGCCTTCTTCTTCGTCCAACCGTTCGCCAAACTCGGGCGGCGTCACCGTATTATTCATTTTTGCCGTCCTTTTTTTCGATCAGCAGTCTTTCCGCGCGGTCAGCCAATTTATCGGCGTCATAAAGCGCGTCGTCAACGACGTTTTGCCATTTTCTCCAAAAACGGCGAAGCCCGCGATACCCCCTGCCGCACACGCGCAAAACATCGGGCAGTTGCTTCGGGCCGACGACGATCAAAGCAACGATCAAAACGACGATAAATTCGGATCCGCTGATGCCGAACACTTACTCATCCTTTTTATGTTCAATCGCCTTGACGTCTTCCTTGTTTTCCGAAACGTCCTCTTCGGCCAGCCCTTTTTTAAACAGGCGGACGCTTTTTCCGATATCTTCCGCCAGGGCGGGAAGCTTTCCGCGCCCGAACAGCACCAAAACGATCAATAAAATGACGATAAGCTGCCAAAAACCGACACCCATGTTTTTCCCCTTTCGCAGATCACAGACCGAACATTCCGGCGAAAAAGGACACCGCATGCCGAAGCGCCCCCGCCAAAAAATACGATACGAAATCAAAATCCCTGCCGATATAATCGCCTAACACAGGAACTAAAATCAACAAAGAAACAATCACGACGAAACCGTATTTTTCCGTCGCCGAAAAACGGACTGCCGCTCTCAGCGGCAAAATCCCCGTCAATATCCGTCCCCCGTCCATCGGCAAAATCGGAATCAGGTTGAAAATCATCAAAGACAGATTGAACAAGACCATATTGGCCAAAGTCATCTGCATCCACCACGACGGCACGTATCCGATCCGCTTGCACAACGCCAGCGCCGCCAAAGCGGCGAAAGCCTGCAACAGATTCGCCGCAGGTCCCGCCGCCGCGACCAGCGCCATTTGGCTTTTCGGCTTCCTCAGTTTTGAAAAATCGACGGGAACGGGCTTTGCCCAACCGAACATAAACGGGGCGTGCGCCAAAATCAGCATCAGCGGAAAAAAGACCGTTCCGAAAGGATCGACGTGCTTCAGCGGATTGAGCGACAAACGCCCCTCTTTCTTTGCCGTTTCATCCCCGAAATAAAGCGCCGCGTAACCGTGGGCGACCTCATGCAGAATGATTGCCGCGACAACGGGCAAAACCCAGGACGACAGGCGGATCGCCTCTTCCGCGACGGTTAATTCTTCCGTCATTGGGCCTCCGCCAACAAAGCGGCGATTCTGTCCGTCGCTTCGTCAGTGCCGACGGGCGGCATCTTGTTCTTTGACTTTTCGCGCATGCTGAAAGAACGCGCCAGCCGTTCCGATGCCGCCCCGGTCAAAGGACGGACGGCAGAAGCGACCGCCCGCATTTCTTCGGGATTGCCGTTGCAATGCAGGACGGCGTCGCAACCCGCATCCAAAGCTTGGCGGGTTAATTCGTCCAAACCGCCCTCCAACGCTTTCATCGACAAATCGTCGCAAATCAAAAAGCCCTTGAAGCCGATATAACCGCGAATCACTTCGTCAATCACTGTTTTCGACAGCGACGCGGGCTTCCGTGCATCTATAGCCGTATAAAGCAAATGAGCCGTCATCGCCCACGGCGCCGAAGCCAGATGCCTGAAAGGATAAAAATCGACGTTTTCCAATTCGATCCGCCCTTCTTCAACCTTCGGCAAAGCCAGATGGCTGTCGCAACGGGCGCGCCCGTGCCCCGGAACGTGTTTGACGATCGGCATAACGCCTTCGTCCAACAGCCCTTCGCAAACGGCCATTCCCAAATCGGCAACCGCGCGGGCATCCGTCGAAAAGGCTCTGTCGCCGATAACGTCGTGCGCGCCGTTTGACGGAACATCCAGCAACGGCAGGCAATCAACGTCTATCCCCAATTCCCTCAAATCCCTGCCGATCAGCCGCGCGTTCAAATGCGCCGCCTCGCAAGCCGCCGCAGGATTTTTGTCGTACAGCCTGCCGAAAACGCCCTGCGCGGGATAGTCTTTCCAATGCGGAGGCCTCAAACGGCGAACCCTTCCGCCCTCCTGATCAATCAGGACGGGAGCATTTTCCCTACCGACCGTTTCGCGCAAGGAAGCAACCAAATTTTTTACCTGCGCGGGCGTTTCGACGTTGCGGGCGAATAAAATGAACCCCAGCGGATCAACGTTTTTAAAAAAATCTTTTTCGGCGTCGGTTAAAACGGTTCCCGAACACCCGAAAATCACGGCGGAAGGAAGTTTATTTGGCAACGATACACTCCTGTTTTTGGGCTTTGAACCGATCGCACAGCGCTTTTGCTTCTTCGCGCGTATCGAACGAACCGACGCGCAATCGATAGAAAACGCCCTTTCCGACGGTTACCTTGGAAATCGAATGAGACAGCCCTTTCATTAAATCCTTATGTTTGCGGGACAAGCGTTTCCATTCTCCTTCCGCCGCCGCTTCGGTACGGGCGGAAATCAGCTGTACGGAATATATCGGCGTTTCCTTTTCGGCGGAAACGGCAGGCTCTTTTTTAGCGGGAGTTTCGGGTTTCCGTACGGTTGCGACGGCAGGAGCCGTTTTTTCCGCGGCAGGAGGAATTTTTTCGGAAGCATCGGGCTTCTTTTCGACGGGTTTTGATTTTTCATTTTTTGACGCTTCCGGAACAGGCGGAACGGTCCTGAACATGACTTCCACGGGAACGCCGCTTTCGTCATAGACCGTTCCCGACGCCAATTCCGTCGGTTCGGAAACGTGTTCGGCCAAAGCGCCGATCGGATCATTGCTTTGCTTGACTTCGGCGGGCAGAACTTCGCTTTTTTCGGGTTCGGGCGGTTCGGGCTTTTCGGGCGGCGGCAACAGACGTTCGACGGACAAATCCCCGTCCGAAGAACGCAAACGGTCATAGATCAGCTTGTCCTGATCGGGCACTTCCATGCCGCCCGGCGTTTTGGGACGAATGCGGTACAGCGCCGTGTCCGCTTTAATCACGGGCAGTTCGCCGTTCGTATCGCCGTACAATGAAACATATTTGCCGAACGTCATCCAGCCGACCGCCGCCGCAACGGCAACGCCGACGACAATACCGATTAAAATAGCGGGACGACGCCGTTTTTGCGCCAGACGTTCTTCTCTGAACGCCTGCAAAGGGTCTTCCTCGCGGTAATCCTGAGGCATCATGACTTACATCTCCCGCGCGGGGGTTACGCCGAACACGCCCAACCCCGACGAAATGACCGTCATCACGCCTCTGACCAGCGCCAAACGCGCTAAAGACAAAGGCTTGTCCGTTTCGTCAAGGAAGCGGAGCTGAACGTTGTCGCGCCCTTTATTCCATAAACCGTGGAACCCCGCCGCGACGTCATTCAGATAATATGCGATGCGGTGCGGTTCGAACGCTTCGGCGGCCGCTTCAATCTGACGCGGCAAAGCGGACAAAAGCCTGATCAGCGCGATCTCGTCCTCATCGGAAAGCAACGTCATGTCCGCCCGCGCCAAAGCGGCGTCGGACAAATCTTCAGATTTGAACAGTTCCGCCGCGCGACGCATGACCGAACATGCGCGGGCATGGGCGTAATTCACATAAAATACGGGATTGTCCTTTGACTGCTCCTTGACCTTTTCCAGATCGAAATCCAAATGCGCGTCGTTTTTGCGCGTCAGCATAATAAAGCGCATCACGTCCTTTCCGACTTCGTCGATCACGTCGCGCAACGTTACGAACGTCCCCGCGCGCTTCGACATTTTGACGGGCTCGCCGTTGCTCATCAGGTTGACCATCTGGCACAGCTTGACGTCCAGACGCCCCTTGCCCGCCGTCAAAGCCTTGATTGCCGCCTGCATCCTTTTGACGTAGCCGCCGTGATCCGCGCCCCAAACGTCAATCATATCCTCAAAGCCGCGTTGGAACTTATCCAAGTGATATGCCATGTCGGACGCAAAATATGTATAAGTGCCGTCCGATTTCTTTAAAGCGCGGTCAACGTCGTCGCCGAATTCCGTCGCCCTGAACAGCGTTTGCGGGCGGGCTTCCCAATCATCGGGAAGTTTGCCTTTCGGCGGTTCGAGAACGCCTTCGTAAATCAAACCCTGAGAACGCAAAAAATCAATGACGCCGCTGACTTTTCCCGCCTCGACCAATTTCCTTTCCGAAGAAAACACGTCAAACCTGATGCCCAAAGCCGCCAAGTCGTCGCGAATCATGTCAAGCATCGCTTCAATCGTATAAGAACGGAACAAAGGCAGCCATTCGCTTTCAGGCTTTCCCAGCCATTTATCCCCTTCCCGTTCCGCCAGAGCCTTTCCGACGGGAACCAGATAGTCGCCCGGATACAACCCTTCGGGAATTGTTCCGATGTCTTCGCCCAGCGCCTCGCGATAGCGCAAGTACGCAGAACGCGCCAAAACGTCAACCTGAGATCCCGCATCGTTCACATAATACTCCCGGGTAACGTCATAACCGGCCTTTTTCAGCAATTCCGCCAAAGCGTCTCCGAAAACGGCGCCGCGGCCGTGCCCGACGTGCATCGGCCCCGTCGGATTTGCCGAAACGAACTCGACATTGACGCGCTTGCCGCCCCCTATATCGGAAGCGCCGAAATCCGTTCCCGTTTTAAGGATCTCTTTCAGCCTTTCGTACCAAAAGGATTTAGACAAGCGCATATTCACGAACCCGGGGCCTGCGATTTCAATGGTTTCGATAATATCGTTTTCTTTCAGCTTTTCGACCAGCAAAGCCGCGAAATCACGGGGTTTCATGCCGACCTGAGAAGCCAGAACCATCGCGGCGTTCGTCGCGGCGTCTCCGTGAGCCGCATCGCGGGGAGGTTCCGCAACGACGCGCGCCGTATCGACGGGATGCGGCAATTTTCCTTCCGCAACCAAAGCGTCAACGCATTCTGCGACATTATTTCTGATGTGTTTAAAGATATTCATGATTCAAATCCTCACTTGAGGGTCAAACAAACGGGTGTGGAGTTCTATCGCCGAAGCGTCCGTCAACCCGGCGACAAAGTCGGCGGTCATTCGGGCGCGTTGCCTGTCGTCGCCGGCGCTCTCCGCCCGTCGGCGCCACGCGGTCGGCAACAGATTGGGTTCGCGGAACAGCAGGGAAAACAGATCGCGCACGATGCGTTTGCCCTTGCTGGTCATTTGGTTAATCTTGTAATGACGATACATATTGGGGAACAAAAACCCCTTCAGGTCTTTCATATCTTTCGTCATTTCGTCGGAAAAGCAGATGACGGGACGTTTCAGGGAACGGATGTCTCCGACCGTTTCGGGACGGATCTCGTCCAAACGGCGGCGCGAAGCCTCCGCAACGTCCAAAATCATATCATTGATCATGCGGCGCACCGTTTCGGCGACAATTTTGGTATGAACGACGGAGGGATATTCCTTCAGGACCTGTTTATAATGGCGCATAAAGAAAGGAACGCTTTCCAGTTCTTCAACGCGGATCAGTTCCATTTTCAGGCCGTCGTCCGTATCGTGATTGCTGTAAGCGATGTCATCCGCCAAAGAAGCGACCTGCGCCTCCGCCCCCGGAAAACCGTCAAGCTGCAAGTCATGTTTTTCGTTATATTCGGCGACCTCGGCGGGCAAAGGCGGCTTGCCCTCCCCGATCATCGGGCCGTTGTGTTTGACCAGCCCTTCCAAGGTTTCCCAACACAGGTTGATGCCGTCAAAACGGGGATATTTCTGTTCCAAAAACGTTACGATTTTTAAAGAATGGGCGTTATGGTCAAATCCGCCGTAATCCTTCATGCATTCGTTCAGCGCCATCTCTCCCGCATGGCCGAACGGCGTATGCCCCAGATCATGCGCCAAAGCCAAAGCTTCGCCTAAATCCTGGTTCAAATTCAGCATGCGGCACAGGGAGCGCGTGATCTGAGAAACCTCCAAAGAATGGGTCAGACGGGTACGCAGGCTGTTTCCCTCGTGATAAACGAAGACTTGCGTTTTGGATTCCAAACGTCTGAAGGCTTCGGAATGGATAATCCTGTCGCGGTCGCGCTGAAAGCACGAGCGATACGGCGCTTCCCGTTCGGGATACAGGCGCCCGCGCGTTTTTTCGGCAAAAGTCGCGTATGAAGCCAGGGGCATTGAACAACGTCCTTACATCAATTTCGGCCGTATTATACATAAAACGGAACGGAATGCTATGCTTTGTTGCAAAAAAACTAGCGCCGCCCCCTGCGGAAGGTTTTGGTTCCGACTCTGCCCGAAGCGTCGCGATAAACCGCCTCGATGCATTCGCCCCATTCGTAAGCATTGTTTCCCGCCGCGTCCAGTTTGTCGTCCAACTGCGTCTTTTTGAGCATCATCGCCTGAAAATATCTGTCGGCCAAAGCCGTCAAGGAATTATACGCTTCCTGCGTCAAAGGAACCGGCAATGAGGCCGCTTTTGTTTTCAAAGCTTCGGCCAGTTTCGGCGCGTAAGCCTTTAAAACGCCGCGCGCATAAGCGACGTGCCGCATTTCATGGCGCATCACAACGTCGTAATTGCAAGTCCCTTGAGGGTATTTTGACGATATTTCAACAATCAGCCTTTCAAAACCGAATGACAGCTTTAACTTTTTCAGTTTTCCGTCGGCCGTCAGTTCGGGAATCAAGGGATCCATATAGATCGCGGAATCGGTGCATCCCGCCGCCGTTCCGCCGGCGCACGGCACTTCAGGCCTTTGCTGGACATAAACAACCGT
>CALXYE010000048.1 GCA_944392845.1 uncultured Alphaproteobacteria bacterium | reverse complement strand
AGGTGCATTCCCTGACGCAGATAAAAGCGCCCGACGTCCATTTCTTTGCCCGCCAGATGGTCGTTCGCCAATTCGATTTTGACGGCGGCATCCTTGGCGTAATCGGTGGCGGGGAAACGCGTGACGACCTGTTGAAGCGCGTCCAGTGCCGCCGCAGTCATCTTTTGGTCGCGGCGCACGTCGGAAATCTGGTCGTAATAGCACAAAGCTTTCAAGTAATAGGCATACGCCGCATATTTATTTCCGGGATACAGTTGGATGAACCTGTCCAGAACAACGATCGAATCGTCGTATTCCTTTTTAACGTAATATGTGAACGCCAGCATGATCTGCGACCGCGCCGCCCATCGGGAATAAGGATAGTAGCGGTCAATCGCGTCAAATTCGTTGGCGGCTTTGGTGTATTCCCCGTTTTTGACCAAAAGGTCAAGCGCGTTGTTGTACAGGACTTCCGGCGGCGTGTCTTCGGGGAGCAAACGTTCGGGCACGGCGCACGCGCCCGCCGCCAAAACGGGCAGCAGGAACAATACGCGGGCGGAACGCAAAAAAGCCATAATCTGTTTCCTAATCGAAAAATCCGTTATTCGTTATAGCGTTTTCAAGGGGGCGGGCGCAACGGTTTAAACGGGAAAATCCGCTAAAAATTATAATTGACCAAACAGGTCTTCGACTGCATGTACGACCGCCACGGTTCCGCCGCCGAACTGCCGCCGTTCCTGCGGTTGCCGAACATGGCGACCAGATCGTAACCGACCGATCCCGCATTGACCGTCGCGACGTTCGACATCACGCCCCGAATCGACGAAAAGTATCCCGTTTCCTTGACGTTGTTTGAAAAGATGCAGGAAATCAAAGATTGTGGCACGTCGTTGATTTTTTTGATCGCTTCGGACAGGTCGTCGTATTTCATCGCGAACAAAACGGGCGCTAAAAGTTCGGTCTTTACCGTTCCCGTCTGTTCGGGCATTTCCGCCAAAGCGGGGTGAACGTAATAGGCGTTGTCATAATTTCCGATCATCAACCGCTGTCCGCCGAAGACCTTTCCGCCTTCGTTTTCCGCCCCTTCCAAAGCCAGACGCATATTGTCATAGGCTTCTTTGTCAATCAGGGGGCCGATTTCTGTTCGGCGTTCAAAGGGGGAATTGACGTAAATCAGCTCCAGCCCGCGTTTGAGTTTTTCGATGACTTCGTCGTAGACGGAAGAATGGCAGAAAAGCCGTTGCAGGGAAGTGCAACGCTGCCCGCAGTCAACGATCGTGCTTTTGACCAAATGCCGAACGGCCAGATCTATGTCGGCGTCGGGCGTTATGATGGCGGAATTATTGCCGCCCAGAGCAACCAAAGAACGCCCCATGCGCATGCCCGTCTTGCCGACCATCGTCCGCGCCATGGCGGGCGATCCCGTCGCGCACAACAAGGCAATTCCGGGGTTATCGGCCAGAATGACGGCGTCTTCATGGCCGCATACGACGAATTGGCTTAAATATTCGGGGCAGTCCGAATCGACCTTTGCCATTGCGCGCCGTAACAAAGAATTTGCCGCGAACGCCGTCAGCACGGTTTTTCGCGACGGACGCCAAACGACGGAATTGCCGCACGCCAGAGCCAGCATCGCATGCATCGTCCAAACGCGCAAAGGCAGATTGAACGACGTGATAATGGCGACGGGGCCGATCGGCAACCATGTTTCCAGCAAAGACAGATTGCTGCTTTCCGTCGGCGCGGACACGCCCGTCAGCCTTTGCGGCAATCCCGAAACGTAATTGCAGACGTCAATGGATTTCCTGATTTCCGTCAGGGCGTCTTCACGGATTTTTCCCGTTTCGACGACGATCAGCTGCGCCAAATCGTCGGCGTTCGCGCGCAATTCCTCGCCGAACGCGCGGATCAGCGCGGCGCGGCCGTCGGGCGATACATAACGCCATTCTTCATAAGCGTGAACGGAGCGTTCAACGGCTTTTAAAACCTGTTCGGAATCATGAAACGGAAAGGAGGCGATCTCCTTTCCGTTCACGGGGGAAAAATCAACGCAATTACCGCTGGAAATGTAATCCGTATCCAGCTTCAGACGGTTGACGATCTCGGCAATGCGCAAATGCATGAGCGTTCGTCACTCAAGGAAGATCGGACGGATCGGCATTCCTTCCGCCAAAGTTTCCTCTTTGGTGATTTCGATGAAGCCGTCCTTTTTGACGTCCAGTTCGGCGCGATAGACGGCATCTCCGTACAGCATGATGACGTCCAGACGGAATCCGTCGGCCGTTTCCTCAACCTTCGCCGGGCGGATCAGGCGGGTAACCGTTTTACGCTGTTCGGGCGTCGGCGTATTCGTGAAGGTTTCGTCGTCAACCTGTTCGACCAGACGCAACGACCCCTGATCCGTTTGGACGGCGCCCAGAACGAACTTCGCATAAGCGACGACCGTTTCCGCGTTCAGGATCAGACCTGCGCGCGCGTTGTTTTCAAACACGGGGTCGCGCGTGCCGTTTAACTTGACGACGTCCCAGTCCGGAGCCGTCCCGCCGACCAGATACTGCATCGTTACGGGAGGGATGGAAGAGTACGTCGTCGCCTGAACCAGCTTGAAGTTCTTATAGAACGGCAGGTCGGCGGCCTCGACGTGGGAACGTTCCTCGCCGAACAGCTTCAGCGTGCTTTGTTCGTTAATCTTTTCGATCAGGCTGGGGACGTCTTCGTCCCGTACGTCAATCCAGTTATACTGGGCCATATGCATTCTCCGTTATTCCGTTAAGCGGGGAAACCCCCGATACATAAAGGGAATTTTAATCGTCCTTTGCGCGATTGTCCAGAGATCAGTTTGTCCGTCGCGCTTTTTTTAACGCTTTGACCAAAAAACCGTTTACGGGACGGCCGTCTTCCGTGCGCAGGATTTCCGCGGAAATTTCCGTTGTTTCCAATCCCGCCGCCGCCAGTTTTCCGATGATTTCTTCGCGCGAATGCGAAAAACGCCCCGTCGGAGACAGGGAAAAGCCCGCCGCGTCGTTTTTTTCAAACGTCGCCAAAACTTTTCCGCCGTTTTCCAAAGCCCGTTCAATACCTTTCGCCAAAGAGGAAAGGTCGCCGAAATAACAGGCGACGTCCGCCAGAACGATCAGGTCAAACGCTTTTTCGCATTCGTTCAGGTACGCAAGAAGGTCTCGGACGCTCAATTCGTCATACGGCGCGGCTTCGGCGACCCGAATCATTTTTTCGGACAAGTCGGTTCCCGCCAAAAAACGGGCGTGAGGTCTCAAAATCGGCGCCAGACGTCCCGTACCGCAACCCGCGTCAAGTATTCTCAGCCCGTTTCCTTCGTTTTCCAAAGCGTTTCGGATCAGTTCGGGAACGCGATAGGAAAGGGCGTCGAGCGTTTCGTCAAACGTTTCGGAAAAAGCGTCAAACAGCTCTTTGACGTATTCGGGGGCGGCGCGTTCGGGCGCGTTGCCTTCGAACGAGGCGGACACATGGCGGGCGATCGGGTCGTCGGGATAACTTTCGGCCCATTTCGCGGCCAGTTTTCGGGCTTCTTCGGCTTTTCCCTCATGAGCGAAAAGATCGTAAAGCGCTCTCGCCAGATTGTGTTTCACCGTCGTTTCCGCAGGGTTCAGGACGAGCGCGTTGAAATAAAGTCCGACGGCTTCTTCCAAATCGCCCGCGGCGCGCACCGCCATCGCCAGATTGTTGCAGGTTTGCGCCTGTTTCGGGTTGATTTGAAACGCTTTTCTGTAACATTCCAGCGCTTCTTCGTAGCGTTCCCGTTCAAACAGAAGGGCGCCCAGATTGTTATAAGCTTCGGCGAATTTCGGATCGATTTTTACCGCCGTTTTGAAATCGGCTTCCGCCTCCCAATGCTTTCCGAGTTTCGCCAAAACGTTCGCGCGGTTGTTATAGGCGTCCGCAAAACGCGGAGCGGAACGGATCGCCGCGCCGTAAGCCTCAAGCGCTTCTTCGTCGCGGCCGAGACGTTCCAAAACGATGCCCTTTCCGTTCAGGTATTCCGCTTCGTCGGGCGCATTGCTCAAGGCGCGTTCGTAAAGCGACAGCGCTTCTTCGTTTCTGTCTTGCTCCCGGCGAAAAGCCGCCAGCTTTGCCGCCGTTTCGGGATCGTCGGGCGCGATTTCGAACGCCCGTTCGAAAAAGGTTGCGGCCTCGTCGGGCTTTCCCGCCTCCCGTTTTAAAAGTCCGAGGTTGATCAAAGCGGGAACGAAGCCCGCGTCTTTGGCCAGCGCTTTTTTGAAATGCGCTTCGGCGGCGTCGGGGTCGTTCAGACGGCGGTAAATCAAACCCATGTTATTATAAGTGTCGGGATAGGAATCGTCCAATTCCAAAACGGCCTTGTAATGCTCCAGCGCTTCTTTCGGACGGCCGCCGTCGCTTAAAGCCTGAGCCAGCGTGAAACGGTACGGCGCGGCGTCGGGTTTCAGGCGGACGGCCTTGTAAAGATATTCCAAAGCGGAATCCGCCGCGTTTTTTCGAACGGCGATCATGCCGAGCAAGTGCAGCAAATCCGTATGTTCGGGCGATATTTCAAGCAACCTGCGGTATAGCGTTTCCGCTTCGTCCAGACGTCCCGCCTGATGCAGGGCGAGCGCGTTTTTAAAGAATGCGTCAAAAGACATTTTCGTGCCGTTTCCGAATGAAAAATTGACTTATACTCTAGTCGAGTCTATGAATAAATACCAGACCGAGTTTTAACCGCAGGTAACACGATGGCAAATCAGGATCAGGACACCGAGAACGGACAAAAGGAAAAGCGCGGAAAACATACCAAACGGGTAAAGGAAAACCTGCCCGCGCCCAAAGACGAATCTTCGATCGCGTTTTATTTGAACTCGTCGCTGTTCGTCTTTTTCGTAACGTCTTGGACGTTTGCGATGTTTCTTCGTTCAAACCGCTATCCGCTGGTTCTGAACAACGAGATCGCTCCCGAGATCATCGCCGTTTTCGGCGCTTTGTTCGTTTTTTCGTTTTTAAGCCTTTTCCTTTTGTCCTTTTCGCGGTTTCTGTCGCGCGTGTTTATCAGTTTTATCGCGGGCACGGCGGCTTCGTACCTTTTGGGGCTGTACTGTTCCTATAACGTCGGCGAGTATCTGGCCGCTTATTTGAGTTTCCTGCCGCGTACTCAGCTCCATTCTTTGGCATCGGGCGGAAACTTCGTCGTCGGCATCGTTTTCGGCATTGTGTTTTTCGTCTTTGTCAACATGCTCAAAGGCGGAGCGATGGCTTTGCTGTCCCTGCCGGCGCTGTGCGCGTTGTTTTTTATTTTCAACGACAGCTCTCATCAAAAAATTCCCGAAGTGACGGAATCAAAAATCGCTGCGGCAAAGCCGGCAGGCGAGGAAGACAAAAAGGAAAATCTTGTCTATCTGTTGCTGTCCGATCACGCGGGCTATGCCTATGCTTTGGAAAAATGGCAGCCGAGGTCGGTCGGCGCTCCTTCGGAAGACAGATCGCCTTATTTCGTGAACGATTTTTATCAGGCGAACAATTTCGTTTTTTATCCCCACGTCTATTCCCGTTTTCAGGACAAGTACAGAAGCGTCGGCGCCGAAATGAATCCGTCCGCCGATAAAGTCGGCAACGACATGTTTGCCCGCGGGACGTCAAGCTATTACGTCAGTTCGGACGAAGCCCGCGTTACGCTGACGAAAAACGAGCTGTTCAAAAAATTGAAGGACGCGGGCTACGCGCTGAACGTATACCAATCCTATCCCGTGAATTTCTGCGACGGAGCGGAAGGCAAGGGGATCGCCCGCTGTGTCACTTACCCCGCGCCGCTCGGCGCTTTGTACAATACGGATCTGTCCCTGTTTTCCAAAGTGATGTTGCTGACGGGACATTGGATGGATTCTTTCCCGCTTGGCCGTTCCCTGATTGATTGGGGCAGGAATAAGCTTTTGGCGTATAAGATTAAGGTCAACGATTTGCCGTTTTTCGGCAACCCTTATGCCCGTTCGTTGCCGATCGGTCAGGCGGAAATGCTGATGCAGTTGCGCGAAGACGTGAAAAAATCCGAAGGAAAGAACGTCTTTTTCGCCCACGTCGCCTTACCGCATTATCCGTATGTGTATGACCGTTTCTGCCGTTTGAAAAAAGATCCGCAGACATGGCGTTCCAACAGGGCGTACGAGGGCGTCGTCGAACAAAAGGAAGAAGAACGCCGCTGGGATTCTTATAATCAGCAGCTGTTCTGCACCTATGCGCAGCTTAACGCGACGCTGAGGGATTGGGAAGCTTCGGGCGATTTGAAGCATACGAAAATCGTTATCCACGGCGACAAGGGGGCAAGCATTATGCCTTCCGCAAAAGATCTTCTGCTGACGGCAAAGGTTGATCAGGCTTTAGAACGCGTCAAGCGTAACTCTTCCACCGTTTTCGCCGTTTATACGCCGAATGCCAAAAAATCGGAAATCAAGCCGTCGCCGTGCGATCTGGGGTCTTTGATTCGTCTGCACCTGCTGGGGGAAAAGCCCGATGCCTGCCGTTTGCCCAATCTGGACAATTTCGGGGAGGAAGAAAAGGCCAAACTTGAAAAATGGCTGACAACGCCCGTCGCCGGCATCAATTACAAACCGAAGGAAAAATACGCCAAAACGTATGCGAACTGGCTGGAAATGGGGGGACAGGCCTTCCTGTCCGCCGCAGACCGCCGTCGCCGCGCCTTGAACGGCGAAGGAATGCCTGCGAAGGTCAGCTTCGTCGAACCGCCTTTCGCCGAAAAGGCCGACGCTTTGCCGAAGCCCGAAAAGAAGGATGCCGTAAAGACGGAAATCGTGCCCGTGCCCGAAGAAAAGGCGGAATCGCTTCCCGAAATGCCAGGCGAAACGGTGCCTGCGCTGCCCGATGAAGACGTTCCCGCGCCCGAAGCGGCAGAGACCGTTGACGTGATCCTTGAAGAAACGCCTTCCGCGCCGCCGAAAAAGATAGAATTGCCCGAAATTGATCCCGCTTACGCGCAAAGCAAATGGAAGCTGGTTGAAGAAGCCGAGGCCGAACCTGAAAAAGAAGCGGGTGGTTCCGTTGAAAAAACGGAAAATGCGGAGGCGCCCGACGCGTCAAAGGCAGCCTTGCCGAAAGAAACGGTTCCCGCCGTCGAAGAAAAAACGGCTTCTCCCGATGCGGGCATTGTTGCTTTGCCTGATTTCGGCGAACTTCCCGCTCCCGAAGCGATCCCTGCGCCTGAGGTTAAGGAGTTGCCTGCTCCCGAAGCGATCCCCGCACCTGAGGTTAAGGAGTTGCCTGCTCCCGAAGCGGTTGAGCCGCCGCTTCCCGAGGCGGAAATGCCCGCTCTTCCCGAAAACGGCCTTTCTGCAGACGTTCCCGCGCCGCTTGAAAATACGGAGCCGTCCGTTGACGGGATCGTCGGTTTGCCGGATTTCGCGGCGCCCGTCGCAGAGGCGGAGAAAGAGTCGGAAAATTCCCGTTCCGCTCTTTCCGAAACTGCGGCCGAGCCTGCCGTTTCCAACGCTGCAAGCGCCGTTGAAGCGGTTATAAGCGAAACGGAAGAAAACGAACTGACGTTGCCTGCGCTGAAGCTGGGTGACAAAGCGTCGGCGGAGGATGTCCGCGAAACGGTCAGGGAAGTGATTGATACCCGTTCTGAAACGGCGGAAAACGCTCCCGAAACCGTTTCTTCCGAACCTGCGGCCTTTTCCGCCGAATTAAAAACCGTTCCCGTACCGGAAAGCATGCCCGCGCCTGAAGAAAGCGCTTCTGCGAACGAAAGCGCCGTCGTTGCAAAAGAACCCGCGCCCGCCGTTGCGGCAACGCCTGCGGAACCGATCGCGGAAAAAACTCCCGAAGCGCCGAACGTCGCCGAAATGCCGAAAACGGTAACGAAACCGTCCGAATCGCCTCAAAAGGCGGAGGCCGCGAAGCAAGCCGGGAGCTTTGAAGAAAAGCAGTCGGAAGCGCCGAAGCCCGAAGAGGAAAAAACCGTCGCATCGCCTGTAAAAGCGGTTGAAACGAAGCCTGAAGCGGCAAAGGTTCCTGAAAAAGAAACGCCTGCTGAAGTAAAAAATATTCCCGCAGAGGAAAAGGAAACGGCGGTTCCCGCGGAAGTGAAGGCGGATTCGGAAGCGCCGAAACCCGAAGCGGATAAGCCCGTCGCGGCACCCGCAAAAGCGGTTGAAACGAAGCCCGAGGCGACAAAGGTTCCTGAAAAAGAAACGCCTGCTGAAGTAAAAAAGCTTCCCGCAGAGGAAAAGAAAACGGCGGAACGTGAAAAAGCCGTCGAAAAAAATGTTCCGTCCGTCAACAAAGACGAGTTGGACATCACGCGCGAAATCGTAACGGAACGCATTTCTCCGACGACGGGGCAAAAAGAAACGTATATTTTCATTGAACGCAAACGCAACCCGAACCGTTTCAGAAAACGTTTCCCCGTTCAAAAGGAATTGAAGGAGGACGTTCTGACGCGCTCTTTGAATCAAAAATCTTTGGATGCGAAAGGCAAAGGTTCGGAACTGAAAAAAGAGGTTTCCGCGCCCGTTTCGGAAAAGACGCTTTCTTCGGAAACGGCGGCGCCTGTTGCAAAGGAAAAAGCCGCGCCCGCTCCGAAGTCCGCCCCGAAACCGCAGCTTCCGTCGGGACGCGATTTAGGTTCGGGCGGTTTGGAACGCGTCGCGCCGGTTGCCGCTCCGCCCCTTCCCGAAGGGCGCGTGCTGTAATAGGGTTTTATTTCATCCGCTTTTTGTGGTAGACTGGGACAGTCTTAAAAGGAAAGAGAATAAAAGGGGCCGGTACGGAATGGCTCTGCTGCCTCAAAGGGGAGGCGGAAAATTTGTTTTCACTCTTTCAAAGGACTAAGCCATGACAGAAAATCAAGCGTTTCAGCGTATCCGTCAGGAGCTGAAGGATAATCATGTCGTTTTGTTCATGAAGGGAACGCCTGCCCGTCCGCGGTGCGGATTTTCGGCGGACGCGGCTCAATGCCTGAAGGCGGGCGGCGTCGCGTATAAAAGCGTCGACGTATCGGCAGACCCGCAGCTGTTTGACGGGATTCGCCGCTTTACGCACTATACGCATTTTCCGCAGCTGTTCGTTGACGGCCGCTTTGTCGGCGGCAGCGACAGCGTTCACAAGCTGGCAATGAAAAAGCAACTCTGAAAAAAGGGGCATAAAAAATAAGCCCTGAAAAGGGCTTATTTTTTTGTATTCAGAATATCGTCCAAATCGTATTGTTTTATTTTTTTGATAAAAGCGATTTTTTCTTTTACGGCTCTGCGAACCCGTTTTTTCGGGAAAATTTTGGACATCAGTTTTAAAAACAAAAGTTTGAAGCGCGATGTATTATAAAATTTTTTTAACGTGTCGCGGGCGCTGTTGAAGTTTTCTTTAAAATTTTGAATTTCCGCCGTTTTTTCGTTTTTTTTGCATCTGTCGAGATATTCGGCGGCAAGGGTGGCAATATCATGGCTTTTAGAACATTGGAACTGTTTTTCGGCGTTTTCAAAAAATCTGATGTGAGGCAAGGCATAAGAAAAGAACCAAGCATCCGTTTCAAGAGCCCCCGTCCATATGCCGCCGTTCCATTTGCGATAAACGGACATGACGTCGGGAATAAAACCGATTTTTCCCGTTTGCGCATGCAACATATGTAAATACCAGTCTCCCGGACAGATATCCCAAGGCATTAAAGAAATGGGATCTTTGTGAAAACGCCATCTGTACATGACCGAATTCGTTTGAATAAAGTTATGCTGAAGCAGGTCGTTCAAATCCAGAACATCTTTATTGAATCTGTATTCCGCTGAAGGAAAAACGCTGTCTTCGTGAGATTTATCTTCCCATTTAACGGTAACGGGATGAAAACACACTGAAAAGTCGGGATGCGCATCAAGAAAATCGGCTTGTTTTTGCAGTTTATTTTCATCCGTCCAATAATCGTCGCATTCGCAATAAGCGACATATTCGCCTTGAACCATGGGAAACAGGAAATCCGTCCAAGCGGATTTTTTCCCCCATTGATTTTCGGTTT
>CALXYE010000047.1 GCA_944392845.1 uncultured Alphaproteobacteria bacterium | reverse complement strand
CGACGGGGACGACTTTTCCGTTGGCCAGCACCAAATCGGCGCCGACGGCGATCAGATAGGGAATCATGGGAAAGCAAGCCTGTTTTGCGGCAATGGTTCCGCCGATGGTGCCTTGATTGCGCAGGTTCCTGTTTTTTAACAGGAAAATGTTTTCCTTAAAATCTTCGGGCGTTGTTTCGGCATCCAACAAATCCTGCAACGTCGTGCAAGCCCCGATAATCAGCATATCGTTTGATTTTTCGGATTTTGTCAGGTTCAACCCTTCCAGACTGATGACCTTTTGAGGCGCCAGCCCCGATCTTGAAGAATTGATCCACGCGCCGCCCGCCATAAAAAGGGCGTCGGGGTTTTTAATCTTCAGTTCGACCGCTTCGGATACGGTCGCCGGTTTGAAAAATTCCGTTATCATTATGACCTCTGACATATGTTTGGGACATTATACGGAAATTTACCGAAAAGAAAAAGGCTTTCGGGCTATTTCATTCCGTTCCGGCGATAATAAAACATATACTGCTGAATAACTCCTTGAAATCCGTCGTATTTAGTCGGATCAAAGGCGCCCGCGTATTCGTCGTTCAATATTTTTCGCATCCATGTGTCGATCGGAAAGGCGCCGATGCGCCGAAAACCGAACAACATGACGCATGAAGCGACCTTCTTTCCGACGCCGTTCAGCGCCGTCAGACGGGAAAAAAGCGCTTCATCGTCCGCGTTTTGCAATTCTTCAAGGTCCGTTTCCCCGTTTCGAATGCTTTCGGCGGCGTTTAAGACGAATTTATCGCGATAGCCCAACGCGCATGCGGATCGCAAAAGGGCGCGCTCTCTTTCCGTCGCATCCGCCAGCCTTTCGGGCGTCGGAAAAGCGAAAAAAACTTCGCCGTTCTCCCGTTTTTCTTCGCCGAACAGGCGGCAGAGGGCTTCAACGCTTTTTTTGATTTTCGGGATGTTGTTATTTTGGGAAATGATGAAGGTGCACAGAGTTTCCCAGGGATCCTGCCTTAAAATGCGGATGCCCTTTCCGAATTCGACCGCCCGTTCCAAAAAAGGGTCTCCCGCGACGGCCGAACGGAAGCGTTCGTAATCTTCGTCCAAATCAAAATACGGTTTCCAGACGGTTTCAAAGTCTTCCGCAGAGCAGTTAAGCCCGAAACCGTCTTCGCACGGCGCCAGAGTCAACAGCCTGTCGCGGCGGATGACCTGCCAAACGCCGTTTCGTTCCGTCATGCGAAAACACTGTCCGCTGTCGGCGATTTGGGCGGGGGAAAAGCAGGGCGGATTAATGCGAATCATAAATAAACGGCGTTCGGCGTGCGTCCCCTGACCGTTTTTGCCAACAGCCCGGAAACGTGCGCCAAAACGGGGTCGGGCAGGCTTCGGGCGCCGACGGGGCAGATGCGGACACAGCGCATGCACATAAAGCATTTCGAAGCGTCCGTCGTATTCGGTGCGGCAAGGGGGATCGCCGCGGCGGGGCATTCGCGGGCGCACAATCCGCATTTTACGCAGGCGTCCGATACCGTCGGGGCGACACCCGTTGACGGTGCTTCGCGGTAAGGGCGGTTCCCGGGAACGGCAGGGGGCGAAACGTCTTTGCGCGTTATTTTTTCAAGGGCGCTTCGGGAAAAGTCGTCAATTTCCTTTAAATCTTCGGCGTCGGGACGTCCTGCGGCGACGGAACGCACGACGGAGTGTTCGGCGACGAATGCGGCGGAGGCGAGCGTTTTAAAGCCGCGTTCCGCCAAAATGTCATTCGTTTCAAGCAAAGCGTCCTCAACGGCTCTGGCGCCGAAAACGGCAACGGTAACGGCGGGCGTGCCGCTTCCTTCGCACAGGCGCAGGGCTTCCGCGGCTTTGGCGGGAATCCTGCCGACAAAGACGGGTAAGGCAAATACGGCGATATCGTCGGGCGAAAACGCGTGCCTTTCGGGCGTTTGAACGCTCAAGTCAACGGAAACGAACGACCCGGACATTTGCGAAGCGATACGCTCGGCAATCTTTTTCGTTGATCCCGTCGGGCTGAAATGAAGCGCAAAAACGGTCATCGGCGTCAATCCAAAACGCGGTCAAGGAAGTACGGCAGCTGGACGTACCACCAGTTCCAGTCATGGTTGACGTCTTTGCCCCATATGTCGACGAAAGCGGGGATGTGCTTTTCTTCCAAAATATGCTTTAGCGCAAGCGTTTCTTCAATCATCGGGTCTTCCCACGCGCCTTGTCCGACGCAGAATACCAAGCGGGCTTCGCGCATTTGATCCAGCAGGCGCTCGTCCGTCAGGTTGGGCAGGAAGTCGAGGACGGAGTTGAAATAGACGACTTCGTCCGTATAGTCGCCCATAAAGTAGCGCGAACTGTAAAGCCCGCTGAGCGCAATGACGGAATCCAAAAGGTCGGGACGGCGGAAGAACGTCAGCGCGCTGTGGAAGGCTCCCATGGAGCAACCCGTCGCCATGATGCCGATTTCCTTTCCGCCGTTGGCGTCGCGGCTGATTTCTTTGACGCGGGGAATGAATTCGTCCGTAACGTAATGAAAATACCGTTCGTGCAGGCGGATGCGGTCATACGGATTGCCGTTCGTGTCGTCCCATGTTTGATCGTCAATGCCGTCAACGCAGAACAGCTGTATCCGTTCATCGTCAATATAAGGACGGCACACGTCGACCATGCCGTGGTATTCGTAATGCCAGAACCGTCCCGATCCCGGCGGGAAGACCAGAACGGGCTTTCCCGTATGGCCGTAGACCTTGAATTCCATATCGCGTCCGAGGGCGGAACTGTATTCCTTAAAGTATTCTTCTTTCATTTTTCGGATCCTTTTACAGTCGGGCGTTGATCGCGTCAATGATGCCCGTAATCTCTTCGCGGCTGTCGGCATAAAGCAGATAGACGTGGTCGCCCATCGCGCGAGCCGTGATACCCGTGATTTCCATGTCTTCCATGATATGATCCCCGAAACGTTCCAAGATCTCTTCATGGCATAAGGCGTAACGGAAGCGGTGCTTGCGGCTGGCGTATCCCGAAAAATGGCGCTGTTCGGTGTTTTCGTCGGAATATCCCTTAATCAGGATGTCCGCCCACAGCTTGTAGACGTTCAGATCGTGCGAGGCCTGATAAATCTCGGTAATCATGCCGCCGGGCGGGCGCATGTTGACTTCCAAGGCTTTGAGGCCGCCGTCGGCGGTACGGAAAAATTCGAAATGAAAGAACGTGTCTTTGATACCGTAGGCCTTGACGATCTTTATTCCCGCTTCTTTAAGGTCTTCGGCCGTGACGGGGTCGGAACGGTACATGATGCAATCGTCGTTGACGACCGTATCCATCAAAGATTGGTGATAGATCTGGCTTGCGCAAAATCGGATGTCGCCGTTGCGATCGGTAATGCCGTCGAACGTTTCAACGTGTCCGTTGATGAATTCTTCCATAATATAAGGGATGTTTTCGGGCTTTTGGGCGAAAAAGTCCGCCATTTCCTGTTCGTTGTGCAACGTGTAGGTATCGGTCGCACCGACTCCGTCGTCGGGTTTGACGACGACGGGAAAGCCGTTCGCATCGGTAAAGGCTTTACCTTCCGCGAATGACGCGGGCAAACACCATTTCGCGGCGGGAACTCCCGCCCGTTCGAAAAAGGCTTTCATTCTGGACTTTCGCTTATGGTCCATAATTTCGGGATACTTGATGCCGTCGATATTAAAATCGGTACGCAATTTCGCTTCGGTAATCAGCCAAAATTCGTTGTTTGAACGGATGGCGTCAAGCCTGCCGTAACGAAAGGCAAAATAAGCGCAGGCGCGGTAGACCTGATCATAATCGCCCAGATTGTCAACGCGGTAATATTCCGTCAGTGCGTTTTTCAGCTCGGGCAACAGGTCGTCATAAGGGGCGTCTCCGATTCCCAGAACGTTGACGCCGTTTTGTTTCAGGGCATCGCAGAATTTCCATCCGTAATCGGGAAAATTCGGAGAAAAATAAATGAAGTTCATTTTTTTTCAGCCTTACCCGTTCCATTTGTTCATATGGATGAATTCGGGATGAAAACGATCGGCCTTCGGCAAGGGATCGGCGGGATAGCCCGCAATCATCAGGGAATGGGGGCGAATCTCGTCGGGCAGGCCGAACATTTCCCTGACCGCGGCGATACGGTCAGCCCGGGGATGGATGCCGACCCAAACGGTGCCGATGCCTTTTGACAGGGCGCCCAGCATCATGTTTTCGATGCACGCGCCGCAATCCTGTTCCCAATATCCTTCCGATTTTTCGCGTTCGGAATCGGCGCACAGCAGGACGGCGAAGGCCGCGCTTTTCGCCATCGGAGCCGTTTCCAAACGTTCCGACAGGCCGTTCAACAGCTTTTTGTCCGTAATGACCAGAAATTCCCACACCTGTTGGTTTCTGGCGCTGGGAGCATACATTCCCGCTCTGACAATTTCGATAATGTCCCGTTCCGAAACGGGCTTGTCCGTATAGCGGCGGACGCTGCGGCGCGTCAACAGGCCTTCCATCAGTTCCATTTTTTAAACCTTTCATAAAAAATTCGTTTTTGCATTTTATCAGCTTTCTTATTTCTTAGAAAGATGATAATTAAAGGGCGGTTTCTTCTTTCGGGACGGAGGGCGTCATGGAATGGTTCCTTGATTATCTGCATTTCAGTTTGGCTTTGCTGGCGATCTGCGGCCCTCAATCGGCGATTCCCATCTTCGTCAATCTGACGGAGGGCATGGGTACCCGCGAAAAGGCGGGAATCGCCAGACAGGCGGGAATCACGGTTGCCTGCGTTTTGTTGTCTTCGGCCTTTTTCGGCAGCACGATTTTGGATATTTTCGGCGTCAGCCTTAATTCGTTCAGAATCGCGGGCGGGATACTGTTGTTGTCAATCGCGTTCGGTATGATGAAAGCAACCGAAAAACGCCATACGAAGGAAGAACAGGCCGAAGCCGAAAGCCGCGAGGCCATCGGCGTCATGCCGATTGCTTTGCCGATCATTTCGGGACCGGGGGGCATTTCCGCCGTCGTTATCGCGACTCAGCTGGACAATTCGTTTTCGCATATGGTTTCCGTTTGCGCCGCGGGGGTGACGGTGGCCTTTATCGCTTGGATATGCCTGCGTTTGGCGGATAAATTGGCGGCTCTTTTGGGACAGACGGGCCTTAACATCATCAGCCGTATCTTCGGTATGCTGCTTTCCGCCATCGGGATTGAATTCATTTATACGTCGTTAAAAGCGATGTTCCCCGCCTGGATTGCCTGAGCCGCGCCGTTATTTCCTTGTTTTTTGACGGAGCATCAAACCCGTTATTACGGCAGCGCCGACGATGCCCGCTATCATTAAAAAGGTCAGCCCCATAAGGGATAAAAATTCTCCGTCCGATCCGCCGCGTTCATAAAAATATCCGTAATTTTTTTTCTCTCCCGATAAAAAGCGGCGGATTTTTTCGGCTTCGCGCGCGGCGTCGCTTTCAAAAGAAAATGTTTTGGGAAAATCAATACCGCCGTCGCCGTTTTCAAAAACGATCTTGTAATATGTGTCGCTTCTGCCCCTTCCCGAATAATGTCTGTGTTTTTCGACCGATACGCCGACCGTTTCCGACAGGTCGTAAGTCCGCACGAAACGCAGTTCTTTGTTCGCTATTGTCGAGCGATAATAAGAACAAACTTTTGTTTCCGCATCGCAAGTGACGGCGATTTTGCTGTCTTCGAAAAAAATTTGCCAAGCGCCGACCGCCAGAAAAGCAAGAATGAGGTATTTTATTCTGGATTTGACATTATCGGGGAAGACGCCGCCTTTTTTCTTGAACAAATAAAGCAAAACGAAAAAAAGCGCGCAGACGCAGACGACCGGCAGAATCAAAAAGGATGCAAAAGAGTTTTCCATGTTTATCTCCCGTTTATTTTTTCGCGCGGGGATGGGCGTGGACATAAACGTCCATCATGCGTTCGGCGTTCAGTCCCGTATAACGCTGGGTCGTCGAAAGGGATTCATGTCCCAACAGTTCCTGAATGGTTCTTAAATCGCCGCCGCCGTTCAGCAAATGCGTGGCGAAACTGTGGCGCAGGGCGTGCGGCGTTACCGACGACGGCAACCCCAGTTCGTTGCGGATGCGGCGGATCTGGCGTTGCATGACGCCGGGATTAACCCGTTCCCCGCGAGTGCCGATGAAAAGCGGGCTGTTCGGTTCGGCGCCGTCGGGACGGATGTTCAAATAGGCCTCTATCGCGCTTCTGACGGCGGGCAGGACGGGGACGACGCGTTCTTTTCGTCCCTTGCCGAACACGGTCATCATGTCGGAACGCGGCCTGTCCTTAACGTCAAAAGCCAGCGCTTCGCTGATGCGCAGCCCGCATCCGTACAGCAACATTAAAAAAGCGATGTCGCGGCGTTTCAGCCATTCTTCTTTTTGCAGGGATGCCGCGATCTTGATCATATCCGCCGCCTGTTCTCTGGTTACGGGTTTCGGCAACGCCTTGGGCAGGGCGGGGGCGTGCAGGACGCTGACCGACGGGTTCGACAGAACGGCGTTGCGTTCCAAAAACCTGAAAAAGTTTCTCAGCGTCGAGAGTTCCCGCGCTAACGACGTGCGGGAAATGCCTTCTCCCGTTCTGGCGGACAGGTAGGCGCGGAAGTCCGTAACGGCAAATTCCGCCAATATCTTGAAAGACGGCGTTTCGGCAACGTATTCCTGAACGAATTTTAAAAATTCGGCCAGATCGCGGCTGTATGCGGCGACGGTATGTCCCGAACACCGCCGTTCCGTTTTGAGCCATCGGCGCCATTCGTCAACGGCGATCTGCAACCTGTCATCGGCGCAAAAACGAACGTTGACGTTTTCCGGTTCGTAAAAAAAAGCCATAACGTTTGCCCGTAAAAAAATCCGGAAGATTCCTCTTCCGGATTTTATCCGAATTTTTACGGAATTTAAAGGATGGACTGACCCGTTTTCGCCCAGTCTTCGGAAAACTGCTTCAATCCCGAATCGGTCAGCGGGTGATGGTACAGCTGGCGAATGACTTTCGGAGGAGCCGTGATCACGTCGGCGCCGATGCGTCCCGCGTTGATGATGTGTTCGGGGCTGCGAACGGAAGCGACCAGAACCTGCGTTTTGAAATCTTCGTAATTGTCATAGACCTGAACGATGTCGGCGATCAGCTGCATGCCGTTAACGCCCAGATCGTCCAAACGTCCGACGAACGGAGAAACGAACGTCGCGCCCGCTTTTGCCGCCAGAATCGCCTGGCCGCAGGTAAAGCACAGCGTAACGTTGACCATCGTTCCTTCGGCGGACAGGGCGCGGCAGACTTTTAATCCGTCCTGAGTCAGGGGAACCTTGATCGTAACGTTGCGCGCGATTTTGCGCAGGACTTCGGCTTCCTTGATCATCGTATCATAGTCCAACGCCGTGACTTCGGCGCTGACGGGGCCGGGAACGACCTTGCAGACTTCGGCGATCAGTTCCTTGAAATCCATGCCCTGTTTGGCGGCCAGGGACGGATTCGTCGTTACGCCGTCAACCATGCCGGTCGTCGCCAGTTCCTTGATTTCGTTCAGATCGGCCGTATCAATAAAAAATTTCATTTGTGTCTCTCATCAAAGTTAGTAAATTGTAACTGGTCATAGAGTGTAAGGAAATGTCCGTTAAGAATCAACCAAATAAAAAGCGTCGCGTCGGCGTCATGTTGCCCGTTCCGCTCGGGGAAACGTACGATTACGCTTTGCCCGCGGGCGTTTCCGAATTGCCCGAAGGCACGTTCGTCCGCGTTCCGTTCGGGCGCCGTTTCCTGACGGGCGTCGTATGGCGTTCTTCGTTGCCTGACGAAGGCCGCGTCGCCGAAGCCAAACTCAAAGAAATCGCGGAAATTTGTCCCTTTTCGCCGATGAGCGAAGAAAACCGCCGCTTTGTCGAATGGGTGGCGCGATACACGATGTCGGCGACGGGCGCCGTATTGAAAATGGCGATGAGCATTGACGAGGTTTTTTCGGGCGTCGGCGACGCGGACGGCGTCGTCAGGAATGAAGGCGCTCTTCCTCCCGACGGGTTTCGTATGACGGCGGCGCGCGCGAAGCTGCTGGAAGTTGCGGGCGCCGTCCCCGAAACGGCGGCGGAGCTGGCCAGGCGCGCGGGCGTATCCGCGGGCGGCGTCAAGGCTTTGGCGGAAGCGGGGCTTTTGAGGAAGGAAAAAATTGTTTCGGAACGTTTTGAAACGCCGGATCCTTCTTTCGGCGGCGTTGTTTTAAACGGCGAACAGGCGGTTGCGGCGGACGTTTTAAAAGCCAAGGTCGGCGCGGGTTTTTCCGTGACGCTTTTGGACGGCGTAACGGGATCGGGCAAGACGGAGGTCTATTTTGAAGCGGCGGCCGAAACTTTGGAAAGCGGGCGGCAGGTTTTGGTTTTGCTGCCCGAAATCGGGCTGACGGGGCAGTGGGTCGACAGATTTAAAAGGCGTTTCGGCGCAGAACCCGCGCTGTGGCATTCGGACATGGGGGCGAAAAAGCGCCGCGAAACGTGGAAGGGCGTTCTTGACGGGCGCATCCGCGTTCTGGCGGGGGCGCGTTCGGCATTGTTTCTGCCTTTTCCCGACTTGGGGCTGATTATTGTCGATGAAGAGCACGACGCGTCCTACAAACAGGAGGACGGCGTTATCTATCACGCGCGCGACATGGCGGTCGTCAGGGCGAAGCAGTCGGGCATTCCGATAGTCCTGTCTTCGGCGACGCCTTCGCTGGAAACCGTCGTCAACGTTGAAAACGGGCGCTACGATACGGCCGTTTTGCGCGGCCGTTACGGCGCGGCAAGGATGCCGGACATACATTTGATTGATATGAGGCGCGACCCGCCGCAAGACGCCGTCGGGTTGAAAAGTTTTTTGTCTCCCGTTTTGTTGGAACGCGTTAAAACGACGTTGGAACGCGGCGAACAAAGTCTGTTGTTTTTGAACAGAAGGGGATATGCGCCGTTGGTTTTGTGCCGCAAATGCGGTTACCGTTTTCAGTGCGTACACTGTTCCGCATGGCTGGTCGAGCATCGCGACGGCAGACGTTTGGAGTGCCATCATTGCGGTTATTCCGTTCCCGCGCCCGACGTTTGCCCCGTTTGCGGCGAAGCGGATTCCCTGACTTCCTGCGGTCCGGGCGTCGAACGCATCAGCGAAGAGATCCAAGCCCGCTTTCCCGATGCCCGCCGTTTGGTCGTTACAAGCGACGTTACGGCGTCGCCCGAACGTTTGAACGAGGTGATGCGTAAAATCCGCGACAAGGAAGCCGACGTCATTATCGGGACTCAGATTTTGGCGAAGGGGCACCATTTTCCCGAACTGACTTTGGTCGGAGTCGTTGATGCGGATTTGGGGCTTGCGGGCGGCGATTTGCGCGCGGGCGAAAGAACGTTTCAAATGTTGCATCAGGTGGCGGGACGCGCGGGGCGGGCGGACAAGGCGGGTATCGTCCTGATGCAAACGTACGATCCCGAAAATGCCGTGATCTCCGCGTTGGCGTCGGGCGAAACGAACGCTTTTCTTCATGCCGAAGCGGAAACGCGGGAAATGCTTCGAATGCCGCCGTTCGGGCGGATGGCGGCTCTGATCGTCAGTGCGGAGGATCGCGACAGGGCGGAACGCGCGGCGGCCGCGCTCGGAAGGACGGCGCCCGTCGGAGAAGACATGCGCGTTTTGGGTCCCGCTCCCGCGCCGTTGGCGCTGTTGCGGGGGAAGCACCGTTTCCGCCTGTTGCTTCAAACCGCGCGCAATATCAGGATACAGGACGTTTTGGCCCGTTGGGTCGGTTCGGCGGAGCTTCCGCCGTCCGTTCGGGTAAAGATAGACATAGACCCTTACAGCTTTTTTTAAACCTATCCTTTTTCAGCCTGCCAAGACGTCGGGAATATTCTGCTTTGTATGTCGGCGAACAGGACTTTGAAAATGGAAAAAATGACGGACAAACCCGTCCGCCGCGTCGGCAATATCTTTGTTTAAGATAACGGTCAAAGAGGCGACGGCCGGCGTATCGGGCTTACTTGAATTCCCATTTGACAACGGGGGAAAGATGACAGTTTTCCGCTCCGTCAACCAAATCCACGGGCAACGGGTGTTCCCCCGAACCCCAAACGTACTTCATCCCCGACGCCCCCGTCCCGATCGTTATCCCGACCAGACCCGATGAGGCATCGGCACCCCAATCCGCCGTCGCAAGTTTCAGGCACGCCTCCGGCGTCAATCCCGTGTACTCTATCGTAAAGCTGCGTCCCGCGTTGCTTTCGGATCCCGCGCCGAAATTGATCTCTCCCCCGAACGGGTTTAGCCCCTTCTTCGCCGAAGCGTCATAGCTTTCCTGCGTCAATATTCCCAGATTAAACGCCGTTTCCGCCGTTATCGCGTTCACCTTGCGTTGCGAGGCGTAATACGTTCGAAGGTTCGTTATGATCGTTTGCGCCTGATCCAGCGCTTTCGTAATCTTGTACTTCGACATCGCAAGAGAGTATCCCGCTATACCACCGACGCTCAGTACTCCGATTATCGCAAGGACACCCAGCATCTCCACCATCGATCGGCC
>CALXYE010000046.1 GCA_944392845.1 uncultured Alphaproteobacteria bacterium | reverse complement strand
AAGGGAATTGTGCCCATCGTGTCGTCCGTCAGGCCGATTTCCGCCTTTTGGTCGTCAACGGACAGAACGACGGCGGGAGCGTAAACCGCCGGAGCGTAATCGGGAACGTTGACGGACAGCAAAACGTCCAGCCAGGGCTCTTCCTCAATGTTAATGCGCGTGATCGGGCCGCGGTAACCGTGGCGGCGGTCATAGTTGATCAAGCCCTGACGCAGGGTTGAGGTCGCGATCTTTTGCATTTCGGGGTCAACCGTCGTACGAACGGTCAGGCCGCCCGTGTAAAGGGCTTCTTCGCCGTAACGGCCGACGATTTCGCGGCGAACCTCTTCGGCGAAGTATTCGGCGTCGGAAGCCGTTTCCTTTTCGGGGCGGCTTGCCAAAACGATGTCTTCCTGAGACGCGGCCAGTTCCTGTTCTTCGGTGATGTAACCTTCTTCGCGCATGCGGGAAAGCACCCAGTTGCGGCGTTCGATCGCGTCTTCGTGATGCTTGACGGGATCATAGTTGTTCGGCCCTTTGGGCAAAGCCGCCAAAAAGGCCGCTTCGGCGATCGTCAGCTCGTCAAGGGATTTGTTAAAGTAGTTCAAAGCCGCCGCCGCGACGCCGTAAGACGAATACCCCAAATAAATCTGATTGAGGTAAAGTTCCATAATGTATTCTTTGGAAAAGGCGCGCTCGATGCGGGTCGCCAGAATGGCTTCCTTGATTTTGCGTTCGAAGGACGCTTCGTTTGTCAGCAGGAAGTTTTTCGCGACCTGTTGCGTGATGGTCGACGCTCCCATCATGCGGCGTCCCGTACCGATGTTTTTAACGTTCATGACGACGGCGCGGGCGATGCCGACGAAATCAATGCCGCCGTGGGTGAAAAACTTTTTATCTTCGGCGGAAATAAACGCTTGTACAACCAGCTTGGGGACGGCTTCGTAAGGCACGAACGCACGCTTTTCCGAAGCGTACTCGGCCAAAAGGCGTCCGTCGGCGGCGTACAGGCGGCTGGTGATCGGCGGTTCGTATGTTGCCAGCTGGCGGTAGTCGTCCACGCTTTTTCCGTAATGGGAAAAAACGATCAGCAGGGCGATCAAACCCAATATGGACAGGAACAAGGCATAGCTGATGAGGGTGGAAACCAGTTTCGACATCGTTCTTTAACAGTCAGTTGATCCGCGTTGAAAACAAAATATATAAAGACTCCGCCCGTTTGTCTAACGTTAATTAAAATTAGCCTTATGTTTTTCGGCGAAATATCCGTTGACGGCACGTACGACGGCTTTCGCCAGCTTTTCGCGGTAGGATTCCTGACGCAGGAGGCGTTCTTCCTCTTTGTTCGACAGGTAGCCCATCTCCATCAGTACGGAAGGCACGTCGGGGGACTTCAGGACGGCGAAACCCGCAAAGCGGTGCGTTCTGGGCAGCAGGCGTACGACGGTCTTTAATTCGGCGACGACTTTTTCGGCAAAGAAGGAAGACAGGTTGTTCGTTTCGCGGCGCGCCAGATCAATCAGGATGTCCGTAACCTCCTGCGTTTCGCCGCTTAAATCCAGCCCCGCAATGATGTCGGCTTTGTTTTCGCGTTCCGCCAGCTTTTCCGCTTCGGCGTCGGAGGCGCGTTCGGACAGCGTGTAAATCGACAGCCCGCGCGTTTCGGGTTTTCGGATGCTGTCGGCGTGAACGGAAATGAACAGGTCGGCATTAACCTTGCGCGCGAATTGGCGGCGGGCGTACAGCGCGATGGCCGTATCCTTTTCGCGGGTCAGCATGACGCGGTATTTTCCCGTTTTTTGCAACAGGGAACGCAGCTGCTTTGCCATGGCAAGCGTTAAATGTTTTTCATAAACGCCCGATACGCCGATCGCGCCCGAATCCCGTCCGCCGTGGCCGGGGTCAATAACGATCAAACGTTTTTTTTCGGGAGCTTCCTTCGCGGCGGGAGCATCGTCGTTTTCAACGGAATTATCGTACCATTCGGACGGAACCTTGCCGGCCGACGCCTGTTTCATCAGTTCCAGATCAACGACCAGACGCCATTGAAAACCGCTTTGCGGAGGCAAAAGGAACGATTTTTTGATGACGGCTTCGCGTTCCAGTTCGAACACGATGCGGGCCTCGTCCGATTTCGTATACCCCAGACGGATGTCGCGGACGTATTCGGGCTTTACGGGCAGGTCTTTTTCCCTGACGCCGAAAGAGGAGGCGTCCGTGTCGATCACGATGCGTACGGGATTTTTTAACGGAAATACTTTGAAATCCGCCTTTTCCGACAGATCGACGACGATGCGCACGCTGTTTTCGCCCTGTTTTCCCAGCCTGATGCCGTTGATGCGCGCGGCAAAAGAGGGCGTTGCCGTCAGGACGCAGTATCCCCACAGCTTGAAAAACAGTTCCAAAAAAGTTCTTCGACGCATCATGCGCTCAGCATAACATCGGGAAAGTTAAAAAATTGATTCCAAGTTATAAAAATATGATTGTTCTTTGGACAAGACGCGGGTATGCTACCGATGCTGTCGAAAAGTTCGTCGCCGACCTCCTTTGCGGTCGCCCGTTCGGAAAAGGGCGGATTGCAAGCGGTACGGTCACGGGGCGACGCGGCGGCACCGGTAGTTTTTCGCAGGGTTGCAGGCCGGGGGGTAGTTGTTTTTTTTCGGTCGGGTTCGGCGGTTCGTGACGATATCGTTTCTAAAATATTTTCAATTTGCGGCGCCTTCGGCCAAGCGCCCGTTCGCCCTTGATCCTGTTTGTATGACAAGCTTCCCGTTTGATGAAACGGGCTTACGGAGATTTATATTTAATGGTCAAAAAAATGCTGATCGACGCCTCTCATGCCGAAGAAATGAGAGTAGCCGTCGTCGACGGAACGCGTCTGGATGAACTTGACATCGAGACGTCCACAAAAAAACAGTTAAAGGGGAACATCTATTTAGCCAAAGTCGCCCGCGTCGAGCCTTCCTTACAGGCGGCCTTCGTTGATTACGGCGGCAACCGCCACGGTTTTTTGGCGTTTAACGAGATTCATCCCGACTATTATCAAATTCCCGTCGCGGACCGCGAAGCGCTCAAAGAAGCGATGATGGTTGAGGAACGCGAGGACGAGGAAGAAAACGAGGAACAGCAGGAACAGGCGAAACGTTCCCGCCGTCGCGGCAGACGGGGGCGTCGCGCCGCCGAAAATGCCGACGCGTCCGAAACGGAAACGGCGGAAGAAAACGCTTCCGCGGAAGCCGTCCCCGAACGGGCGGATCCCGCTCCCGAAATCGCGGCGGACGACATTGATGCCGAAGAAAACGACGAAGACGCCGAAGATCGCGCCGTCGAAACGGTCAGCGACAGCGACGCGGACGAAACGGTTTCCCGCCCGCGCTTCCATCAGTTGAAACGTTACAAGATTCAGGAAGTCATTCATCGCGGACAGGTTCTGCTGGTTCAGGTGACGAAGGAAGAGCGCGGCAACAAGGGGGCGGCGCTGACGACGTATTTGTCTTTGGCGGGACGTTACTGCGTTTTGATGCCGAACAATTCCCGCGGCGGCGGCGTTTCGCGTAAAATCACGAATGCGGCGGACAGGAAGCGTCTGAAGTCCGTGATTTCCGATCTGCCTTTGCCTGCGGGCATGTCAGTCATCGTCAGGACGGCGGGCAAGGAACGCACGAAGCTGGAAATTCGCCGCGACTACGAATACCTGATAAAAACTTGGGTTCAGGTGCGCGATAAAACGATGGAATCTTCCGCGCCGTCTTTGATTCACGAAGAAGGCAACCTGATCAAGCGGGCTTTGCGCGATATGTATACGCGCGACATTTCCGAGATTTTGATCGAAGGAGACGCCGAGTACCGCATGGCAAAGGATTTTATGAAAATCCTGACGCCCAGCCATGCGAAAAAAGTTCAACAGTATAAGGACGACGTTCCTTTGTTCTTCCGCTATCAGGTGGAATCGCAGCTGGAAGCCCTGCATACCAATATCGTTCAGCTGAAATCGGGGGCTTATCTGGTTATGGATCAGACGGAAGCCCTGGTTGCGATTGACGTGAACTCGGGACGCGCGACAAAGGAACGCAATATCGAAGAAACCGCCTTGAAAACGAATCTGGAAGCCGCGGACGAAATTGCCCGCCAGCTGCGTTTGCGCGATATGGCGGGGTTGGTCGTCATTGACTTTATCGATATGGAAGAAGCCCGAAACAACCATGCCGTCGAACGCCGCATGAAGGAAGCCCTGAAGCGCGACCGCGCCCGCGTCCAAATGGGGCGCATCACGGGATTCGGCCTGATGGAGCTGTCCCGCCAGCGTTTGCATTCCAGCTTTTTGGAAACCAGTTATACGCCCTGTCCGCACTGTCGCGGTAAAGGGTTGATCCGCTCTACGGAATCGGCATCGATACATGCGCTCCACCTGTTGGAAGAAGAAGGCATCAAGCGCCGTTTCGGCGAAATTCGCCTGACCGTTCCGACGGCCGTTGCCTTGTACGTCCTGAACCGCAAGCGTGCCGATCTGGGCAAGATTGAAGAACGATACAAGATGCGGATCAGCATTGAAGGCGACGATGCTTTGCTGAGCGCGACGGATTATCGTATTGAGCGCGCCGTCAGAACGGATGACGAAGGCGACTCCCGTCCTGCGGCGGCCGCCGAACCCGAACAGCGCCGTTCCGCGGATGATGCGGACTCCGTGAAAGGACGCCGTTCCCGTCGTTCCCGCCGCGGCGGAAAAAACAATGTTTCCGATGTCGTCCAAGTCATTGAAGAACCGAAAGACGCAGAGGATTCATGGGTAATTCAGGAAGACGTCATTCCTTTGGAGGACGGGGAAGAGGTTATTCAGGCCGACGCTCTGTTTGAGGAAGGTTTAAAGGCGTCCGCCCGTCCTCCCCGCGAAGAGCGCGAAGAAGGCGCCGAGGCCGAAACCGCGGAAGAGGAACAGCCCGCGCGCCGTTCCCGCCGTCCGCGTCGCGGCGACAGGCGTTTTTCCAAACGCCGCCGTTCCCGTGAGGCGGAAAGCGGAGAAATTTCCGCCGACAACGAGGAAAACGCCGTTTCCGCCGAAGTCTCGGGGGCTTCCGTTGAAGAAGCCGAAGATACGGATGCCGTTATCGCGGCCGTAGAGGAAGGGGTGACCGACGTGAATCGCCGCCGTTCTCCGTCGCACCGCCGCCGCATGCGTCCGCATTCCCGCCCCCGCCGTTCCAAAGAGAACGCCGAAAGCGCGGTTGAGGGAGAAAAGCCCGAAACGGAAGGAAAGAAAGACGCGGTGATTTTGTATCAAAGCCATCCGACCAAAACGGAAAAAGCGCCGAAGAAAGAAATGAGCGCGGAACCTGCGGCCAATCAGAACGAAGCGCCTGCCGAACCAAAGGGCGAAAAGCGCAAAGGCTGGTGGCAAAGGTTGGTAAAATAACATAAAGAAAGATCCCCCTGTTTCGGGGGATCTTTTTTTGTTACCCGAAGCGGGGAGAAACCGACCTTCTCCCCGTTTTAAAAATTTACGGACAGTCGGAACAGTATTTCTTCTCACAGGTGGATAAGGTTCCCGTAAAGACCGTATCATTACAAATTTTTGCGTTTCCGTAAACTTTGGTGGAATCTCCGTAAACTGTTGCGTTGCCATAAATTTCGGCATTTCCGTAGACATCGGGTTGTCCGTAAACTCTCGCCTTACCGTAAACTTTTGCATTACCGTGAATCTTCGGGCTGCCTTTGTAGTCTGACTCGTCCCATACATGGCTTCCGCAGGGATCATACTTGGTTCCGATAACAGCCATACCGTAAACCTGTGCGTTCTCATAAATTTCTGCGTTTCTCATAGCCGTGGCTCCATCGTAGATAAGACCATTACCATAAACTTTTGCCCCGCAACCGACGTACGCATCATCCCCGATCCAAGCGGGACCGCTGAAGTTAAGAGCATCAGATTTACAATACGCGCCGCCTGTCTGTCCCATTTGAATCGTCCCGATCGGGGTTGTAAACGTTTGTGTTGCCTTAACACGCTGGTTACTGTGAGTTTTTCCCGGACACTGGTTCAGCCAGCTTTCAACATACTTGCACCCACCTTGACCGTCGGATTCATAATCATCGGGACACTTGCACCCTCCCGCGCCGTCGTCAATCTTCACGCCGGGACAGCGGCAGCTTCCGTTGCCGTCCGCTTCCTTACCGTAATAGGAACAGCCGCAGTCGTCCCCCGCCGAACAGTTTTGACACGCCATGTCATCATTACCTTTCTTTCCGTCCGGACATGAATCGGGGGTGCAACTGCAGCTGTATTGCGTTTCGTTCAAAGCGGAACAGGTAGGCATTTCGCTCGGACAGGGATTGGGATTGCAAGAATCGTTAGGTATATAGCAC
>CALXYE010000045.1 GCA_944392845.1 uncultured Alphaproteobacteria bacterium | reverse complement strand
GCGACGCCGTTCAGGGACGCGGCAAAACAAACGGTCAGCAAGGCGTTATCGACGAATTGGCCGCAGGCGATCCTTTGGTCGTTACGAACACGTTCACCTTTAACGCCAAAGAAGGCGCCGAAACGGGCTGTCGCGTCCCCGCCGTTTGCTTCAATGCCGACGGCACGCCGAAGTACATCAACGTCGACAGCATCGCCATAGAATGGGCGACGGGTGCGGAAGACATGACGGGCAATTATGACGAATCTCAAAAATTGTCTCTGTTCCTCGGCGACGTCAACACGGCGAACGGACTGACGACGCTGTCGGGCGACTATACGTCGAACTACATTAAGCAGGACGGCGCGAAATACGGCAGCTACACCGGCGTTACCATCAGCGAGGAAGGCATCGTTACCGCATTGTTTGATAACGGCGAAACGCGTCCGATCGCCCAGATCCCCATCGCGACTTTCGTAGATCCGAACAGCATGGAAGCCTTGACGGGCAATACATGGATCGAAACGGACGCTTCGGGCCAGCCGACGCTCAGAACGGCGGGCGAAGCCGGATCGGGATCCGTCCAGGGAACGGCGTTGGAAAACTCCACCGCAGACATCGCAACGGAATTTACCAACATGATCACAACCCAGCGCGCGTACTCCGCCGCTGCAAAAATCATTACGACGGCCGATACGATGCTGGAAGAACTGATGACCATCAAACGGTAATCCGTTCGGTTTCTCTGCCTTTTTAAACTCGCCCCCGATTTTTCGGGGGCTTTTTTTTACCGCTTTGTTTCCAAGAGCGGTAAATTTTACGAAATCTTTACTTATTAACCGTTTTTTTATGTTCATTTTTTATGATTCTGATATGATTTGCTGACTTGCGTATAAAATTCGGGACAACCGTCGTGAACTCACTGATACAAACACTCAAAAGCCTTGGAACCGCCCGCCTTGCGGCGATGGGCGGCGTCGCCGTTTTTCTGATGGGTTTCCTGATTTATCTGGCAACGCGCCTGGGCACGGTGGAAATGGGCATCCTGTTCAACGAATTGGAACCGCCCGAAGCAAAAAAAATCATTGAGATCCTGGACGAACAAAACGTCCCTTACAAGCTGTACAAAAACGGCACGGAAATACAGGTTCCCATTGCCGACGTCCTGAAGTTGCGCGTCCAGCTGGCGGAAACGGCGAATACGGGCAGCGTCGTCGGCTACGAATTGTTTGACAAGGCGCAATCCCCCGGCATCGGTCACGAGGTCTTGAACCTGCAGATGTTGCGCGCTCTGGAGGGCGAACTGGCCCGTACGATCAAAGCGATTGACCACGTCAAGGCCGCACGCGTCCATTTGGTACTGCCCAAACGCGAAATGTTTTCGCGGGAAGAGCAAAAGCCGTCGGCGTCGGTCATTGTCAAAATGGACGACGACAAGGAACGCCTGTCCGCCAAGCAGGTCGAAGGCATTCAGCGTCTGGTCGCCGCCGCCGTTCCGAAAATGGACGTTCAGAGCGTGTCCATTTTGGACACGAGAGGGGCTTTGCTGACCAAGGAATACATTTCCGAAGAACAGCGAACGATGTCCACGAACGAAGAAATGCGTCGCGATTACGAACAACGCCTGACCCGCGCCGTCCAAACCCTGTTGGAAAAATCGGTCGGACAGGACAAGGTGCGCGTCAATATTTCCTTAGAAATGGATTTTGACCAGGTTACCGTCAACAAAGAGCTTTTCGACCCCGATACGCAGGTCTTGCGTTCTTCAACGACGATTGAAGAAAACTCCAAAACGGACGAAAAGGAACCGATCGTCAGCGTTGAACAGAATCTGCCCGACGCCGAAGTCAAAAACGCCAATCAGGTAACGTCCCAGGCAAACAGGACGGAAGAAACCGTCAACTATGAAATATCGAAACAGGTGATCAGCCAAACGCGCAAAAACGGCGTAATCAAGCGCATTTCCGCCGCTGTCATCGTTGACGGCATTTATACGACGCTGCCGAACGGAACGCGCGAATATACGCCGCGCTCGGAAAAGGAAATGGACCTGCTGGCCGCTTTGGTGCGTTCGGCAATCGGGTACGACGCGAACCGCGGCGATATGATCGAGGTCGTGAACCTGCCGTTCTTTAATCCCGAAGACCTGCTGAGGGAAGAAGACCCCGTTTTGTTCATGGGCTTTACGAAACAGGAGATTATCAAAATGGTTGAAGGGCTGGGCGTCGCTCTGGTGGCCGTCCTGGTTATTCTGTTGGTCGTGCGTCCGCTGATCGTCAAGGCGTTCGAACCGGCCGAAATCGAAGAAGAGGAGAAATTGCTGATGGCAGGACAGAACGGAATGCCCCCGCAACTGACCGGTCCGGAAGGTGACCTTGAAGAAGCAAGCTCACAGCTTGAAGAACTGATCGACATCGCAAGGGTGGAAGGGCGCGTCAAGGCTTCTTCCGTCAGAAAGATCGGAGAGATCATCGATCAACACCCCGAAGAAGCGGTCAACATCATCCGCAACTGGCTGTACAGCGACGAGCGATAGGAGTACGACGGTGGCAAAAACGGCAATTGAAGATTACCGCAATCTGACGGGTCCGCAAAAGGCGGCCATCCTGATGATGGCCTTGCAGGAAGAACATACGGCAAAGTTGTTTTCTCTGATGGAGGACGACGAGATCCGCGAAATATCGGTTATTATGGCGGGTCTGGGGTCTATCCCCGCGTCAACGGTCGAAAAACTGTTCATCGAATTTGCGGACGCCTTCGCAAATCCCGCCGGACTGATCGGCAACTATGAAAACACCGAACGCCTGCTGATGAAATCCCTGAACAAGGATCGCGTCGCGGCGATCATGGAAGAGATCCGCGGCCCCGCCGGGCGGACGATGTGGGACAAGCTGGGCAACGTTAACGAACAGGTGCTGGCAAATTATTTGAAAAACGAATATCCGCAAACGGTTGCCGTCATCCTGTCGAAAATCAAATCCGACCATGCGGCGCGCGTTATCACGCTGTTGCCCGAATCCTTCGCGATGGAAGTCATTATGCGTCTGTTGCGTATGGAAGCGATCCAAAAAGACGTTCTGGACGGCGTGGAACAAACGTTGCGCGCCGAATTCATGAATAATCTGGCGCGTTCGTCCCGTCGTGATTCTCACGAACTCATCGCCGAGATCTTCAACAATTTGGACCGCAACACCGAAGGGCGTTTCATGTCGGCGTTGGAGGAACGCAACCGCGAATCCGCCGAGCGCATCAAATCCCTTATGTTCACGTTCGAAGATCTCACCCGCGTGGATTCCATGGGTATTCAGGTCTTGCTGCGCAGCGCGGACAAGGAAAAGCTGGCTGTTGCTCTCAAGGGCGCCTCCGAAGTCATCAGGGATCTGTTCTTCAAGAATATGTCCGAACGTGCCGGCAAGATGATGCGGGAAGATATGGAAGCCATGGGCCCCGTGCGCCTGCGCGAAGTGGACGAGGCTCAGGCCATGATCGTCCAGTTGGCCAAAGAATTGGCGAACAACGGCGAAATTACGATCTCCGAAGGCGGTTCTCAGGACGAGTTGATCTACTAAAGCGGCTCGTTTTTAAGGGACGGAAGCAATGGCGAAAGAATATAAATTCATGTTCGACAGGCGGTTTGACGAACCCGAAGAGGAAGAATCCGCGCCTGCCGAACCCGCCGAACGCGCCGTCCCCGACGAAATTCCCGCTCCCGTGCCTTCCATTTCCGAAATTTTGGACACCATCAGCGGCAGAATGCCCGATTTGAACGTTGAAGAGCCCCTGCCCGAACAGCCGCCCGAAGACGAAGAAAAAAACGACGAAGCCCCCGCTCCCGAACCTCCTCCTCCGCCGCCACCGCCGGGCTTTACGGAAGAGGAAATGCAGGCCGCACGCGCCGCCTCTTTTGAAGAGGGACGGCAAAAGGGAGCCGAAGAAGGCCGAAAAACCGCTTGGGAAGAAGCGATGGCCTCCGTTGAAAAGCAACAGGCCGATACCTTGGAAAAAATTGCTTCGCTGTTAAAGGAAATGGAGCCCTTTTGCCAAAAAGTCAGTTCCAAAGCCTTTGAAACGGCGACGGAATTCGCTTTTGCCGTTTGCAAAAAAATACTGCCCGCATTGGCGGAACGCGAGGGAATGAACGAAATCAGGGCTCTTTTGGAAAAGAATTTCCAATTCCTCAAGGAAGAGCCGAAAATCAGCATCCGCCTGAATCCTTCGTTGGCGGAACCGATTAAAAAGCATATCGCTCAAATCGTATTAAAAGAAGCCTATCCCGGCAAGATTGCCGTTGTCCGCGACGAAAATATCGCCCCCGGCGACTGTCGCATCGAATGGAAAAACGGCGGATTGGAAAGAAACGCGCAAGATATTTTGAATCAGACGGAAGAACTGCTAAGATTATACGGACAAGCTTCGCCCGATTCGGCAAACAAAGGAGAACAGCATGGCTGATACACCGCAGGACAACGCCCCGAACACGTCGGAACTGAACTTAAACGAACTTGATCCCGACAATCCCGCTCCGCAACCTTCTGCGGAAGCGAACAGCCGCTATAACGAAGAAATCCCCGAAAAACCGAAATCTTCCGCCGAGCTGGAAGCCGTGTACGATATTCCCGTACAGGTATCCGCCGTTTTGGGAAAATCAAGCATGCAGGTGCACCAACTGCTGAAGCTGGGACGCGGAGCGGTTGTTGAACTGGACCGCAAAATCGGCGAAGCGATCGATATTTACGTCAACAACCGTTTGGTCGCCCGCGGCGAAGTCGTCGTCGTTGACGACCGCCTGGGCATCACGATGACCGAAATCATCAAGGCGGAAAGAGGCTAATATCCCCGAAAGGTATTTTTAAGGAAAGATCATGCGTCTGCTGCTTATCGGAACTATGGACGGACAGATCGGAGCCGCCAGCCAAATCGCCATCAAAAAGGGCGGTTCGGTCGTGCATGCTCCCGACATTGCCGAGGCTTTGGAAATACTGCGTTCGGGACAGGGCGCCGACCTGATCATGGCGGACGTTCGGCTTGATATTTATTCTTTGGTCGAAAGCCTGAATACCGAACGCATCAGCATCCCCGTCGTCGCCTGCGGCGTTGCCGCGGACGCCAAGGCCGCCGTCAAAGCCATCAAAGCGGGCGCGAAGGAATATATCCCGCTGCCTCCCGACGCCGAGCTGATCGGCGAGGTTCTGAGCGCCGTTTCCATGGAAAGCGCCCGCGTCGTTTGCAAAGATCCCGCCATGGAGAATCTCCTGAAGCTTGCAAAACAGGTCGCACCCTCGACCGCAAGCGTTTTGATTACGGGAGAATCGGGCACGGGCAAAGAAGTCATCGCCAAATACATCCATGCCAATTCAAAGCGTTCTTCGGAACCGTTCATCGCCGTCAACTGCGCCGCCATTCCCGAAAATTTGCTGGAATCCGAACTGTTCGGATACGAAAAGGGCGCCTTTACGGGCGCGGTCGCCCGCCGTATCGGCAAATTCGAAGAAGCGAACGGCGGTACGCTGTTGCTTGATGAAATCACGGAAATGGATATTCGGTTGCAGGCCAAGCTTTTGCGCGCCATTCAGGAACGCCAGATCGACCGCATCGGCGGTAAAGCGCCCGTCAGCGTGGACGTGCGCATCCTGGCGACGTCAAACAGGGACATGCACGAAGCCGTCAGGGATAAAATTTTCCGTGAAGACCTGTATTTCCGCCTGAACGTCGTTAATATCGCCATTCCCGCCTTGCGGGACAGAAAGGCGGATATTTTGCCTTTGTCCGAATATTTTATCCGCAAATATTCGGATTTGAACGCCTTGCCCGTTAAGCCCCTGTCCGAAGGGGCGCGGAAAAAGCTGGAAGCGTACGCCTGGCCGGGAAACGTCCGCGAACTGGAAAACACGATCCATCGCGCCGTCATCCTCTCAACGGGGGAGAAAATAGACGAAGACGCGGTTATGCTGACGGAATCGGCCGCCCCCCGCGCCTCTGCTTCCGATTCGGGAACGGCGGGAATGGTCGGGCGCACGGTCGCCGACGTTGAAAAGAACCTGATTATCGACACGCTGAAACACACGTTAGGGAACAGGACGCACGCCGCGAACATTTTGGGCATATCCATCCGCACCCTGCGCAACAAACTGAAACAATATTCCGAAGAAGGCACGGAAGTTCCGCCCGCCCCCAACGATTTCGGTTAAAGGCGGATAAATGGCGCAGCACCCCGTCCCCGCAAGCAGTTCCGGAAACGGCCCCGCCAATTTAAAGCAGGGGCTGTTTTCCATGGGCAAAAGAGGCGACATCGCCTTAGCCCTGGGCATCGTCCTGATGCTGGTTATTTTGATTTTGCCCCTGCCGCCGTGGCTGTTGGATATTGCGCTGGCGCTGTCTTTGACGTTTTCGGTTTTGGTGCTGATGACGTCGATTTTTATTGAAAAGCCGATTCAATTCACCTCGTTTCCTTTGATCCTTTTGATTTCGACGGTTTACAGGTTGGCGCTGAACCTGTCCTCGACGCGTTTGATTCTGGCGAACGGAAACAAAGGGACGGCCGCTGCGGGACACGTCATTGAAGCGTTCGGCGACTTCATCATGAGCGGCAATTTTATCATCGGCGTTATCGTTTTCGCGATTTTGGTACTGGTCAACTTTATGGTCATCACCAAAGGTTCGGGGCGTATCGCCGAAGTCGCCGCCCGCTTCGCCTTGGACGCCATGCCCGGAAAACAGATGGCGATCGACGCGGATTTGTCTTCGGGGCTGATTGACGAAGCCGAAGCCAGAAAGCGGCGCGACGAGCTTTCCCAGGAAAGCAGCTTTTACGGCGCGATGGACGGCGCGTCGAAATTCGTACGCGGCGATGCGATTGCGGGGTTGATTATCACGGCAATCAACATCATCGCGGGCATTTTAATCGGCGTCGTTCAAATGGATATGCCTTTCATGCGCGCCGCCGATACGTATATGCGTCTGACGGTCGGCGACGGACTGGTTTCCCAAATCCCCGCGCTGATTATTTCCGTCGCCGCAGGCATTATGGTGTCCAAGGCGGGCATTTCGGGCGGCACCGAAAAAGTCTTGTTCGGACAACTGTCCCATTACCCGAAATCGCTGGGGATGACGTCGTTTCTGTCATTCATGCTGGCCGTTCTTCCGGGAACGCCCGCCGCGCCGTTTTTGTTCCTCAGCTTTGTTTCCGGCGCGACCGCCGTTTTATTGGACAATCAGAAAAAAAAGATACAGGAACAGGCGGAGCGAAAACTTCAGGAAGAGCCGCCCGCGCCGCCGCCGATTGTCGAAGAACCGATCTCCAGCGTTTTAAAAATGGATTTGGTGCGTTTGGAATTGGGGTACAGTTTGCTGTCCCTGATTAACGAAACGTCTAACCGCCGCCTGACCGACCAGATCAAGGCATTAAGGCGCGCTTTGGCGCTGGATATGGGCTTTGTCATGCCTTCCGTGCGCATTCAGGACAACATGCAGCTGCCGCCGAACACTTACGTTATCTATGTTAAGGAAACGGAAGCGGGACGCGGGGAACTTCGCCCGAACAAGCTGCTGGTCATGGATCCGCGCGGCGAAGAAATCACGCTTCAGGGAGAAAAGACGCGCGAGCCGACCTTCGGCCTTCCCGCCATGTGGATTGACCTGACGGCGCGCGAAGACGCCATGTTCCGCGGCTACACCGTCGTCGATCCGCCGACGATCATCACGACGCACATCACCGAGCTTGTCAAAATGAACATGTCCGAGTTGTTGTCTTACACGGAAACGCAAAAGCTGTTGGACGAACTGGACAAGGATCAGCAAAAGCTGGTTGCCGAACTCATCCCTAAGCGCATCACCGTCGGCGGCGTACAGCGCGTTTTGCAAAACCTGTTGCAGGAACGCGTATCCATCCGCGACCTGCCGACGATATTGGAAGGCATCTCCGAAGCCTGCACCGTGACCCAAAGTCTGATGCTGATCACCGAGCATTCCCGTACGCGCCTGTCGCGCCAAATTTCCGCCGCATGCGCGGGCCCCGACGGCATTATTCCGTTGGTTACCCTGTCGGGCGAATGGGAACAGGCGTTCGCCGAGTCTTTGCTGGGACAGGGCGACGAAAAGCAACTTTCCATGCCGCCCTCGCAGATTCAGCGCTTTATCAACCGCGTGCGCCAGGTATTCGAAGAGCTTGCAAAGCGCGGAGAATCTCCCGTTTTGCTGACCAGCCCCGGCATTCGCCCCTATGTGCGTTCAATTATTGAGCGCTTTCGCCCCGTAACTGTGGTAATATCGCAAAATGAAATCCATCCGCGGGCCAAGATCCGCACGGTGGGACAGATATAGAACGACGGACGACTGAATGAAGATAAAAACGTACACCGCCCCGACAATGTCCGAAGCCATGGACAGCGTGCGCCGCGAACTGGGAGAAAACGCCATCATCGTTTCGACCCAGCGCTTGGGCGCGGGAGCGGGCGTTCGCCTGACCGCCGCGATCGAAGACGGCAGAAACGACGACGAAGATTTTTCCTTCAGCGAACCGAAGCAATCGCAAATACAGGAAGTCGTCCGTTCCGCTTTGGAATACCATGCCCTGCCGTCCGCTTTGACGGAACGCATTCTGTCGCACATCAAGGAAGCAAAGAAAAAAGACCGTTTGGTCGCGTTCGCTTCGGCGCTGGACACGGTTTTTGCCTTTCACCCCCTGCCCGAACGGATGAAGGGGCAGGCTTTTATGATCGTCGGCCCGTCGGGGTCGGGAAAGACCGTTACGGTCGCCAAGCTGGCGACGCGCGCGTGCCTGTCGGGACGCAAGGTCGGTATCATTTCGGCCGATTCCGTACGCGCGGGCGCGACGGAGCAACTGGCCGCCTTCACCAGCATTTTGGACGTTACGCTGTTAAAGGCGCGTTCTCCCGATAATTTAAGCGCGCATGTGCGTTCGTTGCGCCGAACGTGCGATCTGATCCTGATTGACATGCCGGGACTGAATCCGTTCCTGCCCGACGACATGGATTACCTGTCCGCCTATACGGAAACGGCGGATGCTTTGCCCGTTTTGACGGTTCCTGCGGGAATCGATCCGTTCGAAGCGGCGGAAGCGGCGGAATCATTCGCCGAAACCGGCGCCGTGTACCTTTTGGCGACGCGATTGGATGCGGCGCGGCGGTTCGGCGGCGTTTTGGCGGCGGCGGACGGCGGGCGGCTGACGATATGCGAAGCCAGCATGAGCCCCAACGTCGCCAGAGGCCTTTCGCCGATCAACGCCGTTTCTTTGGCGCGCCTGCTTTTAACCTCGTCGGGCGAAGACACCGAGCCTACAACAAGGAAGAAGACATGAATACTACACCGCAAACCCCGGCGCTGGCTCTCGCGCCGCGCAAAATCTCCAAACCGCAGGCACGGAACATGATTGCCGTTGCTTCGGGAAAAGGCGGCGTCGGAAAAACGTGGTTTTCCATAACGCTGGCCCATGCTTTGGCGCAAAGCGGCCTGAAAACGCTGCTGTTTGACGGCGATCTGGGATTGGCGAACATCGACATCCAGCTGGGGTTGATGCCGTCCTATGATCTGGGAAGCGTCATCGCGGGCAAAATAACGCTGAATCAAGCGGTAACCCCTTATCCCGCGGGCGGTTTCGACATCATTGCGGGACGGTCGGGTTCGGGCAGCCTGTCGAACGTTCCGATCAGCCGCCTGCAACTGATCAACGACGACCTGCGCATCCTTGCGGGCGGCTATGACCGCGTAATCGTCGATCTGGGCGCCGGCGTCGAAAAACCCGTGCGGCTTTTCGCTTCCTCCGCCGCAACGCTGCTGATCGTCTGTACCGACGAACCGACTTCGCTGACGGACGCTTATGCGTTCATCAAAATGATTTGCATGGAGCAAACGCAGCCGAACATCCGCATTATCGTCAATTCCGCCAATTCGAACCGCGAAGGCGAACGAACGTATACGACGCTGCTGAAAGCGTGCCAGGGCTTCCTGCGCATTTCTCCGCCGCTGGCGGGCGTTATTCGCCGCGACACGCGCGTACGCGATTCCATCAGAAACCAAATGTCCATCCTGACGCGCCACCCGACGACCGAAGCCGCCGAAGACGTTTTGGCCGTCGCCGCCCGTTTGAACAAGGAACGGGAATAACGCCGCCAAAGAAAGGAGCCGTCCCGTGAGCAGTACCGTTTCGCTTCCGCCTTCCTTCGCGATGCCTGCTCAACCGAGTGCAACGGCGAACTTAATTCTGTCGTCCGTACCGCCCGAACTGCAATCTTTGCCCGCGGGAACGGAACTGCCCGCCGTACTGACGCCCCCCGCGACTTCCGCGGACTTACCCGTCCTGAACGTTACTTTGCCCGACGGCACGGAAATTGCCATTCCCGTTAAACTGAACAAAATTCCCGCCGTTTCCGCAAACGTTACGTTAAAAATCGTCGGCGCCGAAGCCAAAGACATGCTTTCCGTTCAGATCCGACACGCGACGCGAACCGTTCCGCCGGCACGTTCCCCCGTTCCTTTTGCGCCGACGGACGTCGACGCGCCGCAACTCGAACCGCCCGTCTTAGAGGCCGTTCCCTTGCGCTCTTTGCCCCCGTCGGCGATCGAAAAACTTCCCCCCGAAATCGTCGGAACGGTTTTTGAAGCCTCAAAGCAAACTCTGCCGCCCGACGTCAAAATTTCATTCGTCATTCTGCCCGAAAATTCCGAACCGTCTCAAACGCCCCTTCCGCCCGCGCCGAACGTTCCCGACGGCGAAACGGCGACGCCCTTCCGCGCCCCTCTTCCTTCCGTTTTCGAAACGCCTGACGAAGGCATATCGCCCGCCGTTCGAAACGACGCCTTAAAAAATGTTACTTTATTACAAAACCCGAAAACGGATTTCATCCCGACGGAAGCGGAGCAAAAAATATACGAAACGGTCGGCGGCATCCTGAAGCCTCCCGCCGCTGCAAAAGAGTTCTCGCCGGTTTTGTTGCGCGAAGCCTCCGTTACGAAACCGTTCCTTCCGCCGCGCGATTTTCCGCCCGACGGAACGGACAAAAGTCCCGACGGCGCTTCCGCCCGACAAAACGCCGATACGCGCCCGCCTCTTCCGTTTGAACCGAAACCGAACATGTTGCTGAAAGGAACGGTTTTTTCCCTTTCGCCCGACGAACCGACGATGGTTGCGACAAAGATCGGCATTCTGGCTTTGTCGGACGGGGTTCGGTTGCCGCCTTTAAGCGCCGTTACTTTGAAAATCACGGACGTTAAGCTACCTCTGCCGTCCGAAAACGAATTTTTGCCGGCGGAACGCAATACTTGGACAATATTAAACCATGCCTTGGAAACGTTGAAGCAAACGGATGAAACCGCTTATGAAGCCGTCAAGGCTCTGTTGCCCCGAACGGGAGACAAACTGCCCGCCCTGATGCTGTCGTTCATGAAGGCGGCGGCCGAAGGGGCGACGTTGCGTTCGTGGTTGGGCGAAGCGAACGTCGCCGCATTGCAAAAGACGCCCTCCGGCGCGGGTATTTTAAAACGTTTGGAACGCGAATTTTCGACCTCGGCGAAAAAAGCGACGGACGGACAAAATGCATGGAAGGGCTGGGACATCCCCCTGCTATCGGGCAGCGTCGTCGAACCCGTTTCTTTGTTTCTGCAACGCCCGCCCGAAGACGCGGAACGGCGAGAAAAATACGCGCCGATCCAAAACGCGGTCCGTTTCGTCCTGGACATGAACCTGACGCGTTTGGGAAAAATGCAAATGGAAGGAATCGCGGGACGCCAAAAACGGCGCTTTGACCTGATAATCCGCCATCAAAGCGACTTGCCGCCCGAATTTGAACCGACCGTGCGCGCCCTGTTCGTCAAAACGCTTGACGCGCTGTCGTACGCGGGAAACCTGAAAATATCGAAAACCGAAGAATTTATTGATCTGCGTCCCGAAAACGAAAGCGGCGCCGCGCGGCGGGGGGTATTGGTCTGAACAATGGATTCGAAAGGATTTTACAAAATTCTGGGCGTTTCGGAAACGGCGGACGGCGCGGAGATCAAAGCCGCCTACCGCCGCAAGGTCAAATTGTTTCATCCCGATAAGAACGATTCGCCCGATGCGGCGGAAAAATACCTGAAAATTAACGAAGCCTACCGCGTTTTGAGCGATCCCGACGCCAGAAAAGCTTATGACGGCACCGCCGAAAACGGAACGGATTTCGTGCCCTGCTCGGTTTGCGGCATCCACAGCAGACAACCGCGCTACGTCCTGTTTGACGAAGGCGGCGTGTTTCGTTCGGGCGTGTTTTGCCGTTCCTGCGCCTCCCGCCAGCAGTTCCGATCGGCAATAAAGAATTGGAAACACATTTTGCCGCATCCCTTCCGTTCTTTAAAAGCATTGCGCAATAACAGGCTTGTCGGAGAAAAACCGCCCGCAAAAAACATGGAAATTTTAATGAAAAATGCGGCGGCCTTCCGCCATGAGAAGCGTTCGGATCTGGCAAGATTTTTGGCGGAGCAGGCGCGCGGTTTCGCTCAAAACTCCGCCGAACGTTCCCGTATCGATTCTTTTATCTCCGCCCTGCCTTCGGCGCAAAAACGGCGGGACAAAGATTTGTGGAAAGTCGGATGGGCGGACGTTCTGCGCGTTTATCTGCCGCTGTTCATCGCCCTGATCGTCTGGAGCGTTATGCTGATCGCCCCTGCCGTTCGCGACGCCGTAAACCGTCCTTCCTCCGCCGTCGCCGATTATAAATATCAACCCGTTATTCCGCTGCGCTTTGACCCCGCCGACGAAAGCCGCCTGTTCCACACTTCGGATGTACAGACGCCCGTTTATCAGGCTCCGTGCCTGGATTGCGGAATTATCGGACTGTTGCCGGCGGGAACGACCGTGCGCGTTACGGGATTGCTTCCGCAAGCGGATTGGGTTCAAGTCATGACACCTTTGGGCAAGGTCGTTTTCATTAAGACCCAAGACATAAAAAAGGGACGCGGAAGTCTCCCCCTGCCTTATCATTCTAAAATCACGCCCGCCCCCTGACGGAGTTTCGCATGCCCCTCTTATCCTTTTTCGCCGCTTTGATTTTTTCCTGTTCCGTTTCGGCCGCCGAACCCGTCGATCATGAAATCAATACGCCGAAAACGCCTTTTCGGGAAGTTTTGGACTCCGACCCCGAACTAAGGGCTCTTAACGCCGACATTTCGCAGATATATTACGGGCTGGAAAAACGGATGAGCCGCCCTTCCTTCTTAAAGAAAAACCGCAAACAGTGGGAAAAGGACGCCGCCGCGTTCAAAGGATGCCCCGAAAAAAACGCCGCCTGCCTGCTTTACCTTTTCGAACGGAAGAAAGCGGCGCTTTCCGTATTGGCGCCGATCGGGTTGCAGATTATCAAACTTGACGGCGAAGGCCTCGCTTCCCCGGAACTTCCTTTCAGCCCGACCTCGGCGGCCGCGGCTGAAGACGGCTCCGTATTTCTGACCGTTCAGGCGCGTCCGTATGCGGGCGTCGACCTCACGACCGACGCTCCCGTCAATAAAACCGGGGGATTTATTCTGGCACAATACGATGAAACGGGCAAAAATAAAGAACGCGCGGTCCGCATCGGCGGAAACCCGACGGACTTTCCCGAACGATTGCGTTTCGATCCGAACGGAGCTTTATGGATATCGGGACGGACGAATTCGTCACTTGCGCCGCAATCGGACGTCCTTCCCGCCAATAAAAAGGGGCGTGCGTATTTCCTGCTCCGATCGTCTCCGAACGGCAAGGACGATAAAGTCATTCGTCCGTTTAACCTGTTTTCCCGCTTTATTGACTTTCACGTTGATTCCGTCGGTGATCTGACGATGCTCGGCGATTACCAAAATCGGACGGCCGTCATTTTTTACAACACGCGAACGGAAGGTTATGAAAATGCGTTCTTCCTGCCTGAGGGCAACGAATATGAAGCCTTCGTTCCCGTTCGCGAAAAAAGAGGGCTTTTCTATGTCATCGGACGGACAAAAAAAGAAGGCCAAGCGACGAACGGCGTTTTCAAAACAACCTTGCCGATCACGCGGGAAAGCGCTTTCGTCGCGTTGTATGACATTAAAACGCAAACCTTCAAGTCATTCACATATTTGGACGATTTCCGCCCGACATTATTGAGCGCCGACGAAAATTCGGTTTGTCTGGCGGGAGAAAGCGCCGTTTTTAAACGTTTGATTCCGTATTTGACGGAAAATGCCGAATATACGGTTCCCTCGCCGTACATACTGGCTTGCCTGAGCCCCGAGCTTAAAACATTGCGTTATTTCACCTTCCTTCCCGTCCGCCCGAAAGCAATCAGCGCAGGAAAAAACAACTTAAAAATCTTAGGTGTTGAATAAACTTTCAATCCTTGATACTTTTTATTAGTTTTTGTAACGGAGTGGTCGTATGCTTCCCCCCTTCCCCCATTTACTCCTAAAAATAGCAACCGCATTCAAATCAACCCCGATGATCTCTAAAACCGCTTATAAACTTGGAGCTTCGTACAGCGTATGGGACGGCGAGGAAATGCTGGAATACGCGATCCGCTCCATACGATCCGAAGTTGATTACGTCAATGTGGTCTGGCAAAAAGTATCTTGGTTCGGATCGCCGTGTTCCGACGGATTGGAACCGATGCTGAAAAAGCTTCGGGACGAAAAACTGATTGACGAATTGATTTTTTTCGAACCCGATTTAAGTGCCCTGCCTGCCGAAAACGAAACCGGAAAAAGGAATGTCGGGCTTGAGGCCGCACGCAAAGCAGGTTGTACGCATTTTATCACGTTGGATACGGACGAACTGTTTGACGCCGAAGAATTTAAAACTTCAAAAGAAATTATATACCAATTCGGCTTAACGCACACGGCCTGTCCGATTATCACATATTTTTCGCCGACGGTTCGGATCGTAGGCGGAAAAACGGGGTGTACCCTGCCGTTTATCTGTTCCATTGAAAAGGGCGAAAAACTTGTTCTTAACGCCCATCAGCCGTGGTATGCCGACCCGACCAGAAAAATCCCCGTTTCCAAAAACAGCCGCCCCTTTTTCATGCATACGGTTTGTATGCATCATTTCCCGAGATGCCGGCACGATTTAAACAAAAAAATTCAAAACTCTACAATGAACCAATCTGCGGAAGGCCGCGAAAATCTAAAAGCTTTTTTAAACCTTGACCCCGAAAAAATGCTGGAAGACGGCTTTTGCGTCAAAACGTCAAATAAGTTCGGCTTGCCCTTTTAAAATTCAAGGCTTTTCCTTCCTTTGCGCGCACTTTAAAACGTCCGAACGTATTTTTTCCGATGCGGGTTTATGACGGCTTTCATAGCGCAGGCACGGTATCCCGACGGAAAGAAGAAGAGCATCCCTTTGTGCGTCCTTTTCCCGTTTATGCGAAGCGTCGTCCAATTCTATCAAACATGTAAGGTTCAAATCCGAATACGACAAAATCAGCCCTTTTCGTATTAAACATATAACGATAACGGAAACCGTTTCGTCCCGCATGCGTTATAAACGCACTAAAGGCCATTTGAGGAAAGACATGAAAATCCGAACCTAACGCCTCTGACAGGCGGCCGAAAAAATCTTTTTCGTTATCGGTTAAAATTTTTGTTTTTTGAAAACAAGCGGGCGGATTTCCGTTTTTTTTCGTTCCTTTCCCGAAACGGCGAAAACATGCCGACAATGCCGCAACCAGAATCAAAACGACAAAAACGGGCGTCGCATCCGATAATGTTGAAATAATTTTTTCCGTCAACGGCATCATCGTTTTCCCTGACGACGAAAGGCGCCCCCGCATTTCACGGAGGCGCCTCCGTCTTTTGTTATATTATTACATTACCCTTTTCAAAGCGAACGCAACTTTTGCCTCTCCGACCTCTTCTTCGCGTCCGTTTTCAACGGCGGGCGCTTCGTTGAAAGATACGGCCAAAACCTGTTCGGAAATATAATCTTTGTTTTCCTTCAAGGCCTCCAAAACCGCCGCATCGTCGGACGCATAGACGACTTCGATGCGGTCGGACACGTCAAATCCGCTGTTCTTGCGCGTTTCCTGAACAACGCGCACAAAGTCGCGGGCAATGCCTTCGCGTTCCAATTCGGGATGTTTCGTAACGTCCAAAACGACGACTGCCGTATTGTCGGGCAGAGCCATTCCCGCGGCGCCTTCTTTTAAAACCAGACGAAGCTCGAATTCGTCGGC
>CALXYE010000044.1 GCA_944392845.1 uncultured Alphaproteobacteria bacterium | reverse complement strand
TTCGCAACGCCGTGAATACGGCCTTTGAACTGCTTGCGGAATTTTGTTCTTTTAGGACTCAGCATTTCTCTGCCCTCTTCTCTTAACGCTGTTCAGACATACGTTTGTCTTGCGCCATCGGATCATGAGCCAGGATTTCTCCCTTGAAGATCCAAACCTTAACGCCGCAGGCACCGTAGGTCGTATGAGCCGTCGAAGTGCCGTAGTCTACATCAGCGCGAAGCGTATGTAAAGGCACGCGTCCTTCTCTGTACCATTCGACACGGGCAATCTCGGCGCCGCCCAAACGGCCGCCGCAGTTAATGCGAATACCTTCCGCACCCTGGCGCATTGCGGATTGAACCGAACGCTTCATGGCACGACGGAAGGAAACGCGGCGTTCCAACTGCTGGGCGATGCTGTTCGCAACCAACTGAGCATCCAGTTCGGGCTTGCGGACTTCGACGATGTTCAAATGAACTTCGCCGCCCGTCATTTTCTGAAGTTCGTTTTTCAGAACTTCGATATCCTGACCCTTTTTACCGATAACAACACCCGGACGGGCGGAATGAATCGTGATGCGGGCCTTCTTTGCAGGACGCTCAACGATGACGCGGCTGATTCCGGCCTGAGACAAACGCTTCTTCAAGAAATCGCGGATGCGGAAATCTTCATGAAGCTGTTTCGCATAATCGCCGTCGGCGAACCAACGGGAATCCCACGTGCGGTTGATTCCCAAACGCAAACCGATCGGGTTGACTTTCTGACCCATTTTAACGTTTCTCCTCGTCTTCGCGTACAACAACCGTCAGATTCGAAAACATCTTTTCGATACGTCCCGCGCGACCGCGAGCACGTGCCGTCCAACGTTTCATAACCAATCCTTTACCGACATATGCTTCAGCTACGACCAGTTTGTCAACGTCTAAATTATGATTGTTTTCGGCATTTGCAATTGCTGACTGCAACACCTTCTTAACTTCGCCCGCAATACGGCGCGGAGAAAAGCTCAGCTGTACCAGAGCCTTCTCCACGTTCAGTCCGCGAATCGATCCGGCAACAAGGTTTAACTTGCGCGTGCTGGTACGAATCGAACGGCCGCAGGCCATCGCTGTTTTATTTGATTTTTTCGCTACCATTGTCTTTAGCCCTTCTTGGCCTTGTTATCGCCAGCGTGACCGAAGAACGTGCGCGTCGGAGCGAATTCGCCCATCTTATGCCCGATCATATTTTCAGTCACCAATACCGGAATGAACTTTTTACCGTTATATACGCCAAAAGTCAAACCGACAAATTGAGGCAGAATCGTCGAACGGCGCGACCACGTCTTGATCACTTCGTTACGGCCGGATTCACGAACCTTCTCGGCTTTTTTGAGAAGGTAACCATCTACAAACGGTCCTTTCCAAACGGAACGAGACATTTTAACTACCCTCCCTTAATCAAGCTTTTTTCTTCGCGGCATGACGGCTGCGCATAATAAAGACGTTGGTCTTCTTATTCGTGCGAGTCTTCTTGCCCTTCGTGCACTTACCCCACGGGGTAACCGGATGACGACCGCCGGAGCTGCGTCCTTCGCCGCCGCCCAACGGATGGTCGACAGGGTTCATCGCAACGCCGCGGACGGAGGGACGAACGCCCTGCCAACGGCTACGGCCTGCTTTGGCCCCGTTTTCATTCTGCTTGTCAGGATTGGATACCGCTCCGACAGAAGCCATGCATTCGCCGCGAACCAGACGCAACTCGCCCGAATTCAAACGAAGCTGAGCATAACCCGCGTCTTTACCGATCAACTGAGCATAGCACCCCGCGGAACGCGCAACCTGACCGCCGCGGCCGGGGTTCAGTTCTACGTTATGAACAACCGTACCGACAGGCATGTTCTTCAACGGCATCGCATTTCCCGGCTTAATATCGACTTTTTCACCCGAAAGAACGGTGTCGCCGACCTGCAAACGCTGCGGAGCCAGAATATACGACTGTTCGCCGTCTTCATACTTAACCAACGCAATAAAGGCCGTGCGGTTCGGATCATATTCCAAACGTTCAACCGTCGCGACGACGTCAAACTTATCGCGTCTGAAGTCAATGAAACGGTAACGGCGCTTATGACCGCCGCCCATACGACGGCTGGTAATGCGTCCGTGATTGTTGCGACCGCCGGTCTTGGACAGACCTTCCGTCAATTCCTTTACCGGCGCTCCCTTATACAGATCACTGCGTTCCACCAGAACCAAGTGCCTACGGCTGGGAGTTGCCGCTTTAAATGTTTTCAACGCCATTGCTTAAATTCCCGTCGTAACATCAATGTTCTGTCCTTTTTCCAGCGTCACGATCGCTTTTTTGTAATCGCTGCGAACGCCGACGGTACCGCGGAAACGTTTCGATTTTCCGGATACGCGGACAGTGTTGACAGATTTAACCTTTACGCCGAACAAAGCTTCTACCGCAGCTTTGACTTCCGGCTTCGTCGCTTCCAGAGGAATACGGAAAACGACCTGCCCGTTTTCGGAGCAACGCATCGCTTTTTCCGTAATGACCGGACGGAGAAGCGTATCGTACATTTTCTCCGTAACTTTTATTTCTTTTTCCGGTTTGCTCATTTCAATCGAGCCTCCAAATTTTCTGCGGCTTCTTTGGTCAGAACCAAAGTATCGCGACGCAGTATGTCATAAACATTAGCCCCCTGCTGCGGCAAAACGTCGATACCAACAATGTTGCGAGCCGCTAACTTGAAGTTGGCATCCAATTCGGCGCCGCCGACAAACAAAGCCGATTTCAGTCCCATCTTTTCCATTTTGGCGACCAATTCTTTCGTTTTGATCTCCGGCAACTTTAAAGCATCGACAACGACCAGCTTGCCGTTTTGAGCCTTGCTGGACAGAGCACAGCGCATTCCCAGACGGCGGATCTTTTTAGGAAGATCCTGCGCATGAGAACGGACAACGGGACCAAAGCTGATGCCGCCGCCGCGGAACTGTGTTGCGCGCAAGGAACCCTGACGGGCGCGACCCGTCCCTTTTTGCTTATAGGGCTTTTTCGTCGTGCCGCTGACTTCCGCGATGGTCTTCGTCTTATGCGTCCCCGCACGACGGTTGGCCAGCTGCCAGTTGACGACACGGCTCAGAATATCCGAACGAACGTCGACGCCGAACACGCTGTCGGACAGCTCGATGGAACCGACGTTCTGGTTATCTAAATTGACGATATCACATTTCATCGCCGCTATTCCTTCACTTCAGCAGGAGCAGCCGCTTCAGCCTTCGCCTTGACCTTTAATCCGGCAGGCATCGGAACTTCTTTCGG
>CALXYE010000043.1 GCA_944392845.1 uncultured Alphaproteobacteria bacterium | reverse complement strand
CGAAACCGAACGTTCCGCTCATCCGCATCATTTGAAGCTGATAGCCTTCCTTCGCCGCGGTTTCCAAAACGCTTTTTCCCGTCGGAGAATAATCCGCCACCGTATTAATCAAATAAGGGAAACGCCGTTCGGTTTCCTTTGAAAAAGCCTTGAGCTTGAAAGGAATGACAGGTTCCCGATCCGCATATTCCGTTTTTTTATCGTCCGACATGAGCACACCGCCTTTCATTTAAAATAATGGCGTGCGGCAGATTTTTTGTCAATATTTTTTGTCAAAACGTTTTTCCCGAAAAGGCGATTTCCCCAAAGAAAGCAGGCGGGGATTTTTCAATTCGGGTTTCCGATACGCCAAAGGCGCGCCCGAAGCGTCCAAAATAACGCCGCCCGCGGCCTTTAAAACGGCGTGAGCCGCCGCCGTGTCCCATTCGTGCGTTTCGTGCGTACAGGGATACGCGTCGCCCCTGCCCGCCGCGATGTCGCAGAATTTTAAAGAACTGCCGCGTCGGACGACCTTTGCGACGGTTCGGTTTCCCAACAGGCGGGCGGCCTCGTCGGCGCGAAAGTGCGAACGGCTGTTGAAAACGGTAAAGCCTTCGGCGGGAACGGTTCGGGTCTTCAGCAACTCCGTCCTGCCGCCGTGCACACCGAACGCCTGAACCGGACTTTGCGTAAAATACAGCTCGTCCGCGGCGGGAGCGTACACGACGCCGAAAACGGGTTCCGTCCCGTCGATCAGGCCGATGTTAACCGTAAATTCCCCGTTCCTTTTGACGAATTCTTCCGTACCGTCCACGGGATCAACCAGCCAGAAAAAACGTTCCGTCAAAGCGGGAACCCCGCCCTGCGCGACGTGCTCCTCCCCGACGGCGGGGATATCGGGAGTCAGGGCTTTTAATCCCGCAAAAATCACTTTTTCCGCCGCGACGTCGGCATCCGTTACGGGAGAACGGTCGGCTTTTTCATAAACGGCGAAATCGCTGCCGTAGACTTTCATGACCGTTTCGCCCGCCACTTTTGCCAAAGCGACGATCTCGTCAACGACAAAAGGATACCTGTCCATTTTTAACGCCCCAATATCTGTTTTACTTTTTCGCTCAAATCCCGCAGGCTGAACGGCTTGCCCAAGAAATAAAAATTCGGCATATCCGTGATTTCCCCGCGGGCCGCTTCCTCGGAAAAACCCGATATCAAAAGAATTTTAACGTCGGGGAAACGCTTTTTCATCTCGTTCGACAACGCGACGCCGTCCATTCCCGGCATAATCATGTCCGTTACCAACAAATCAAACGACACGCCTTCATCGACCTTTTCCAACGCCTCTTCCGCGCATGTGCAGTCAATGACCGTATATCCTTTAGACTTCAGGGCGCGTTTCGTCACCGCCCTGACGCCGTCTTCGTCTTCAACCAGCAGAACAGTCCCGGTACCGCTTAAATCTTCGGCCAAAGGCAGCGGCGGCGGCAACGTCGGTTCTTCCGAAGCGAAGGCAAACGAAAGTTGTTCTCCCGCTTTGGGTTCGTTCGGCTTGACGCGCACGAAGCGGCTGACGGCTCCGGCATCGCCGCTTTCCTTTTTGGGAGAGCCGCGAAGCTCCTTTTCGATTTCTTCGTTAAAACGGCGGACGTCTTCGGGCGTATGGCGCGGCAGATAAATCGAAAAAGTCGTCCCTTCTCCGACTTTGCTTTTCACGCGGATATAACCGCCCGACTGGCGGACGTTCCCGTACACGACGGCCAGCCCCAACCCCGTTCCCGACGTCGTCGTGCCGCTTTTCGTCGTAAAGAACGGTTCGAAGATACGCGGCAGCACGTCCGCGGGAATTCCCGTCCCCGTATCGGAAACGTCGATAACGACGTATTCTCCGGGAATGACGTCTTCGGAACCGACGTGCGCCGCCGCCGACACTTTTTCGACGCGGGTCGATATGGCAAAAGCGCCGCCGTCGGGCATCGCGTCATGCGCGTTAACCGCCAGATTGACAAACACCTGATCGAATTGAATTCTGTCAACGCGAATAAAGCCCAGATTTCTGCCGTGCTCGATACGAATACCGATCTTTGAGCCGAGCAGACGCGCCAACATATGCTTCAAATCGGCGAAAACGTCCGTTACGTCCAAGAATTGCGGCTTTAAGGGCTGCTTGCGGGAATACGCCAGCAACTGACCGACCAAACGGGCGGCGCGCGTCGCGCTGTTATGGATGTTCATCAGCTCGTCGAAATCCGGATTGGAAGGCGGATGCGTTTGCAACAACAAATCCGTTGATCCCAAAATCGCCGTCAGCAGATTGTTGAAATCGTGAGCGATCCCGCCCGCCAGCTGACCGACCGCCTGCATTTTTTGAGCCTGAGAAAATTGGCGTTCCAAACTGCGGCGTTCCGTATTGTCAATGAAATGCAGGACAACCCCCGCGATGTCGGGCTGGCCGTCCGCGCCCTCCGCCGTCATCGGCGTAATGAACACGCCCGCGATCTTGTCCTGTTTCGTTTTCAGTTTAACCTCGCTTTGGGCGCGGGAAACGAACCCCATCTTGACCTTGGCGATCTTGTTTTCCAATTCCGCCCAATCCTCGGCGATGAAGTATTCGTCCAAATGCCCGCCGACCATTTCGTCGCGCGTGCGCCCGAACATTTGGAACAGGGCGGCGTTAGCCTCTGCGATGACGTTTTCCATATCGACAAAGGCGATGCCGACGGGCGCTTCTTCAAACAACCATGAAAATCCGAGCTCTGCTTCCTTTGCCGAAGTTTCGCGTTCCTGCTGAAGCGTTACGTCGCGTACGACGGCGGCGCGCAGCATCGTTTCGCCGTTTTCGTCATAAACGGCATGGCTGACAAACGCGGGAAAGAGCGCGTTCGCATGAGTCCTGAAAATCAGCTCTCCGTGCCACAAACCGTCCAGATCGGGCGTCTTTCCGCCCGCCAAAATATCGGAAAGCTTTTTGCCGTCCAGCTCTCTGGCATTCGAGTAGCCCAGCCATTCACACAAACGGCGGTTCACAAAATGAAGGATTCCGCCCGAATCGATCTGGTACAGCCCGATCGGCAGGATATCCAGAAATTCGCCGAGTTCCTGTATTTCCTGACGGATAACCGCGTCCAAAGAACGTTGCGCGGAAATATCGGCAACGCGCCACAGCGTTCCGACGCCGATTTGCCGCACGGCGACGCGGTACCATTCCGTCATATCGGACCGAAGCGCCCTCATCGCCAGTTCAACCGACGTATCGGCGCCGTTTTTTACGGCGGCTTCCAGTTTTGCCAAAGCCAAAACGTTGCTTTCTTCGTTCGTCGTACGGTCAAGCACCGCCTGAAACAGAGGCTTATTTCCGAAAAAAGCCTTGGCGGCGCGATTCATATAAACGACTCCGCCGTCGGAAGTCAAAGCGCAGGCATCCGCTTCGCTTTCCATCAGGGCGGCCACGGTATCCCAATCGCGGAGCATTCCCCCCAATCCCAAACGCGCCGCGATTTTTCTGCCGACAGATTCCGCCATTTATTCTTCTTCCTCCTGAGAGGGGAGCATTTTTCCCTGAAGCCTGTAAACGTATTTGATTACTTCCGCCACTGCCGCATAATGCTCCGTCGGAATGGGAGAGTCAATTTCCACCGTTGCGAAAAGCGCGCGCGCCAAAGGCGGATTTTCCACGATCGGCACGTCGTGTTCTTTTGCGATCTCTTTTATTTTCAGCGCCATGAAATCCTGTCCCTTGGCAACAACTTTCGGCGCGTCCATCGTATCGGGATCATACTGCAGAGCAACCGCGAAATGCGTCGGGTTCGTTACGACGACCGACGCTTTGGGAACGTTGGCCATCATCCGTTTTCTGAAACGTTCCATACGGATCGTCCTCAAGCGCATTTTGATTTGCGGGTCGCCTTCCGTCTGTTTGTATTCGTCCTTGACTTCCTGCTTCGTCATGCGCTGGCGTTTCAAATAGGAGAATTTCTGATAAAAATAGTCTGCGAAAGCAATCACGAACGTAATCAGCACCATCGTGAACAAAATCAGCAAAAGCAGCTTGTGCATCAGCGCCAAGACCGATGCCGTATCGAACGACGACGCCTGCAACACGTCCAGAATATGGGGCTTGACGACCGCAATTCCCGCCCAGCCGACGGCCGTGATCTTCGCCAAGCCTTTCAGCATATCGACGATTTTTGCTTTAGTAATGAAATTCGTCAGATTGGCAAACAGGTTAATTCTGTCCCATTTCAGCTCCAAACGCTTCGGCGTGTAAAGAAAACCGATCTGAACCAAAGCCGAAGCCGCGCCGAGCAGCAGGAACAGCCCCAAAGGCAGCATCAGCGCCTTAAACAGCTCCCACGACGTTTCCAGCATCAAATCGCGCAGCCCCAACGGATCGACGGGGAGTTCTTCGGGACGTTCAACGAACTTGACGGACAGAGCCGCCGTTTTTTTCATCGTTGACGGCGCCAGCCCCCACAGCATCATCAAAGCCGCAAACAGCATAAACCAGCTTTTGACTTCCAGAGAAAGAGGAACGTTTCCCTCTTCTCTGGCGCGTTCCAGCTTTCGTTCCGAGGCTTCTTCGGTTTTTGAGGACTCGTCCTGTTCGTCTTCCGCCATTTGCGCCCCCTACATTGCAAACGGACGGATGCCGTCCTCAAAGTATGCCATGAACCAGCGCATCATCAGGGACAAAGAGATCATCATCAGAGCCATTCCCAAATAGACCTGCAACGGCATGACGACGAACATGATGTTCAGCTGCGGCATCAAACGGGACATCACCCCCATTGAAGAATACAAAAGCACCGTCATGATGATGAACGGCGAAGCGATTTGGAACCCGTATAAAAAAGCCTTCGACAGCCCCGAAGCCATTTGTGACGCCATATCTCCCGTCATCAGGTTCTGTCCCGGCGGAAACAGGTCGTAACTTGCGATCAAAGAACCGAGCATAATGTAATGCGTATCCGTAACGACGATCAGCACCAGCCCCGTCAAAGTCAGGAACGTCGTCAGCAACGTTGATTGAACGTTCGTCGTCGGATCAAAAGCCGTCGCGTTTGAAAAGCCCGTCGCCTGCGACGCCGCCGTCCCGACCAAATCAAGCGCAGACATCAAAAAATACGGAAACAACCCCAAAAACAGCCCGACCGTCGCTTCAATAATCAAAAGGCGTGCCAGTTCTAAAACGTTATCGGGCATTTCGGGCATCAGCTTTGACAACACGGGCATCAGCATCAACGCCAAAATCACGGCGAACAGCAAACGGATGCGGCGCGGGATATAACGGGACGCGAAAACGGGCATAAACAGAAACGCCCCGCTCAAACGGGTAAAGATAAAGACGAACTCAAAGACTTCCTGCGCCAGAAGTTTGTCCCACCGCAGCATGGTCAGTACCCCAGGGCAACGATTCTGTCGAACAGCCCTTCGGTAAAGATGCGCATCCGCTCCATCATGAACGGCAGCAAAAAGATCATGGACACGAACACCAAAAGGATTTTCGGCACAAAAATCAGCGTCATTTCCTGCAACTGGGTCAGCGTCTGGAACAACCCGACCAGCAAACCGATAAACATTGCGACGAACAATAAGGGGCTGACGACCAAAAGGAGCGTATAAACGGCGTCTTTGCCGACTTCCAAAACCATCACTTCATTCATCGAAACGCTCCCGCCGAACAGGCTTTTATATCGGCATCTGCAGGATTTCCTGATAGGCGGAAATGACCTTGTCGCGAACGGAAACGACGGTCTGCAACGCCATTTCCGCATTGGAAACGGCCATCACGACGTCTTGAATGTCGGCGGTTCCCTTAACGGCCTGCATACTCAAAACCTCGGCCTGTTTATTATCGGCGACGGCCTGGTCAACGGCGGAACGCACCAGATGGGCAAAAGTCCCCTCCGGGGCAATTTTTGCCTCTTCGCCTCCGGCGGAAGGCACGACGGTGCGCGTCGCGGCCGCCTGATAAGCGGAAAGAGCATTTGAAATATCCGTCGCCATCTTATCCTTCCTTTATAAAAAATCAGCGGATCAGGTCCAGCGTTTTCGCCATCATGTCCTTTGAAACGGAAATGACGTTGACGTTCGCGTCATATGTCCTTTGCGCCTCGCGCATATCCATCGTTTCGATCAAAGGGTTGACGTTAGGCAAAAGGACATAACCGTCCGCATCGGCCGCAACGTGATTAGGATCATACTTGCGTTCCAATTGACTCCTGTCGCGGGAGACGCGCCCGACCTTAACCAGTTCCGCGCCCGTCGCCTTATCCAACTCGTTGCGGAAAGTCACCGTTTTGCGGCGATAGGGCATTCCGCCCGGCGTCTTCGCCAAAGAATCGGCGTTCGCCAGATTTTCGGAAATGACGCGCAAACGCATCGCCTGCGCCTTCATGCCCGAAGAAGCTATTGTTTTGCTGAGCGTCAAATCATCCATGGCCTTCTCTCCCGTTCAAATCACTTATTGCCGTTTAAAGCCAGATTTATCAGACTGACGTTCTTTCTGAACAGCGTCGTAACGCGGTCGTGATCGCCGCGCGTTTCGTCAACTTTGGCCATCTGTTCTTCCAAAACGACGCCGTTTTTATCAATCGTCGTTTCAAAGGGGCGGCGGACGATATTTTCCTTCGCCCTGCCGTCCGCGACGGGCGACATGTGGGCGGGATTCGTCTTAACCAAAGCCGTTTCGCGGGAAGCGCGCGTCCTGTGCGCTTCATTCGTGCGCGTCAGGGGAACGTGGCGGCTTTCGCCGACAAATTCCCTGAATTTCAAAGGCTTCAAATCCGACGGCATATAATCGGGCGTATTGGCATTCGCGATGTTCTCGGCCAGTACGGACTGACGTTGCGCCAGCCAGCGCATTTTTTCTTCGCTCATTTGAAACAAAGCCAAATTCTGCAAATCCATTTTCCGTCTCCCCGTTTGAAGTCAATTCTGACTCGCATTTCTTTAAAAAAAGTGAATCTTTTCACGCACATTACCATGCAAGAAGCGTGCCGTTTTTCCGACGGGCTTTTTTTGCCGTTATCAAGGATGCCCGTTTTTTCACTTTTTGAAAAGAATTTTATTTTTTCCGCTTCCGGCGGGTCTATACTGCTCCGCGACGACGCTTTCGATGAAAGGAACTTAATTATGAAAGCCTTGTATCCCGTTTTGCTTTTGACCGCCTCAAACGTTTTTATGACTTTTGCCTGGTACGGGCACCTGAAATTCAAATCCGCGCCGCTATGGACCGTCATTCTTGCCAGCTGGGGCATCGCGTTTTTCGAATACTGCCTGCAGGTGCCCGCCAACCGCATCGGGCACGAATTTTTTTCCGCCGCCCAGCTTAAAGGCATGCAGGAAATTATCACGCTCGGCGTTTTTGCCGTTTTTTCCGTCCTCTATCTGGGCGAAGAAATCAAATGGAATCACGTCGCAGGATTCGTCCTGCTGGTCTGCGCGGGTTTTCTGATATTTAAAAAGTAGAAATCCGCCTTCTTTTAATGTATCCTGAATTTCACGTTAATTTTATAAAGGGAGTGTCTGATGGAACCGTTTTCCGTATTCGTAATCATTTTGGCCGTTATCACGGTTCTGGCCGGCGTAAAAACAGTCCCGCAGGGAATGGAATATACCGTAGAGCGTTTCGGCCGCTATACCCACACGCTGAAACCCGGACTGAACATCATCGTACCGTTTTTTGACAGGATCGGCGCGAAGGTCAACATGATGGAACAGGTTCTTGACGTTCCCTCGCAGGAAGTCATCACCAAGGACAACGCGATGGTCACGGTGGACGGCGTCATCTTTTACACGATTCTGGACGCGTCGCGCGCCGTGTACGAGGTTCGCCAACTTCAGATTGCCATACTGAATTTGGTAATGACGAACATCCGCACCGTCATGGGAAGCATGGATCTTGACGAACTGCTTTCCCAGCGCGACGTTATCAATCACCGCCTGTTGTCCGTCGTTGACGAAGCGACGTCGCCGTGGGGTATCAAAGTCACCCGCATCGAAATCAAGGACATCCAGCCGCCGCGCGATTTGGTTGACGCGATGGCGCGCCAGATGAAGGCGGAACGCGACAAGCGCGCCTGCATCACCGAAGCCGAAGGCCTGCGCCAGGCTCAGATTCTGAAGGCCGAGGGCGAAAAACAGGCCGCCGTCCTTCAGGCGGAAGGCCGCAAGGAAGCCGCTTTCCGCGACGCCGAAGCCCGCGAACGCCAAGCCGAAGCCGAAGCCAAAGCAACCGCCGCGGTTTCGGAAGCGATTGCCAAGGGCGACGTCAACGCCATCAATTACTTTTTGGGTCAGAAATATCTGGAAGCCTATAAAGAGATCGGAACGGCTCAAAACAGCAAGCTGGTTCTGATGCCCGTCGAATCGACGAACATCTTGGGATCCATTGCGGGAATCGGCGAAATTGCCAAAGAAGCCTTCGCCAAACAGCCCGCCGCATCCGCGAAGCCCGCTTCACGCAAAGGCGGCGACAAGGACGTCTGGCTGTAAGCGGAGGAAACGGACATGGCGGATTATTGGTATTGGATGATCGCGGCGGCGGCGTTTTTGGTGCTTGAGATCATAACGCCGGGCGTTTTCTTTATCTGGATCGGCATCGCCGCGTTCATAACGGGCGTGATTGATGCGCTCGCTCCGGCGACGACGCCTGCGACGCTGGGAATGATTTTTGCCGTTCTGGCCGTGATTTCCGCCTGCGTCGGGCGTAAGGTCATGAAAAAGAAACAGGATGCCCCTTCCGTATTGAACAACCGCATGGAGCAATACGTCGGCCAAACGTTCCAAGTCTATGAAGCCGTAACGGACGGGCGCGGCAAAATCAAGGTCGGCGATACGGTCTGGCCCGTTATCGCGTCAAAGGATATCCCCGCGTCCGTTTCGGTCAAAGTCGTTGCCGTCAGGGGAACGGCCTTTGAAGTCGAACCGCAGGAATGATGCTGAAAAGATTTTTCGCCTTCATTCGGACAAAAACGGGAATAGCCGCCCTTTTCGGCGCGATGACGCTTATTTTCGCGCTGGCGCCCCTGCTTCACTGCGGCACGGACGTATCGGCATGGCCTTATTGGTTTCACGACCATTTTTTCAACGCCGTGCAAATTTCATCCAATCTGGCGGCGCAGGGTACGGCTTCCCTTGACGGACTGACGGAAACGAACGACCTTTCCGTTTTGTGGGGAGGCTTTTTGGCGTTGCTTTCCCTGATTGCAGAAAAAGGGTCGCCGCTTTATTTCGTATCGGTTTGTCTGGCTTCGGCTTGCATGCCCGTCTTTTCGCTGTTTTTGATGAACCGCCTGTTGCAAAAGTTGGATTTGCCGATCCCCGCCTTCACGTTGTTTTTCGTCAACGCCTTTTTCTTCGTTATGTGCCTGAGGCTGGCGGCGACGGGCGTTGACGCCGCATGGGCCGTTCCCGCCGTCCTGCTGGCGGCGGCGGCATACCTGAACATGTTGGAAAAGCCGTCCTTCATAACGGGAGCCGTTTGCGGCCTGTCCGTTTTCTTGTGCGTTCTGACGCGCTTTGACACTTTGGGGTTTGTCATATCGGGCGCCTTTATCTTTTATATGCAGTTCAACGGAAAAATGCCCGTTACGCTAAAACAAACGCTTACGTTTCTGCCGGGGCTGGCCGTCGGGCTGCTGCCCGCCGTCGGATGGGAAATTTTTATGTACCGCCGCTTCGGAACGGTTTTCCCCGCAACGTTGCTTTCATGGATGCAGGCGCAGAACATGTCCCCGCAGAAAATCTTTTCCGTCCTGTTGGGACAACCCGTCAGACATTTCCTGTCTTCGCCGATGACGTTGATCTTCCTGAGCTTTCCGTTCGTCGCCGTCATTGCGGCCGCTTTCGATTCCGTTCCCAGACAGGCCAGAGTGCACACGCCGAAGGACACGCTGTTTTATTCCCTGATCTGGTTTCCGATCGTTCAAATCCTGTTTTTCGCGTTTTTCACGCACTTGAACCTGCCCGAATACGCTTACTACTCCCTGACGGTCGCCCTGCCTTTCGCCCTGGCTTACGGCATCGGCCGCATTGACGCCCGTCTGGAAACGGACAAGGACAGAAAAGAATTCGGGAAATACCGTGACATCATCGGCGGCTTGCTCCTGCTTTTAGGAACGTTTGCCGTCCTGTCTCCGCGTTCTGCGGGGCTGCGCCCTTTTGCAGAAACCGTCAAAGCGTTCGCCGAAGGACGTCCCGGCATCTATGCCCTGAGCAACGGCGGCGGATTGGCTTCGTTCGTCGCGAACGTTCCCGTCGTCCGTTTGGACGGCATTGCCTCAAATAAGGAAATGGCGGACCTGATTTCCAAACAAGCCGTTTTGTCAGAGGCTTTCAAACGCTACGGCGCAGACTATTACGTCATGTCCGACCCCGTGAAAAGCCAAGGCTGTTACGCAGCGCGCGAGCCTGAGGAAAACGGACGAGGCGGCGATAATAAAGGCATGTCCGACTGGCTTTGCGCCGATCCCGTCGTCCGGAAAAAAATATCAAAGGACGGGACGCTCGCTTTGTTCGCCATAGACCGCACGGGAAAAGCCGTTTCAAAATAATTTTCTTGAGAAGACGCAAAAAATACTGATAATAAAACTGTATCGATTAAACGGCGTCAGGACACAATCGATTTCAAAGCTATCTGAAATTGAAGGAAAAAATTATGACACAAATTGAAAAAAGCCCCGAAAAAGTCAAATTGATGCAAGAAGCCGTCAATTTAAGCGCGGAAGCCGTTAAAATCGGCGGAGGCCCTTTCGGCGCCGTCATTGTCAAGGAAGGCGAAATCGTCGGACGCGGCAACAACAAAGTAACCGTTAACAACGATCCGACCGCCCACGCGGAAGTTTCCGCCATTCGCGACGCCTGTAAAAACCTGAAAACGTTTGACCTGTCGGGATGCGAGCTGTACACCAGCTGCGAACCCTGCCCGATGTGTTTGGCGGCGGCGATGTGGGCGCGCGTTGATACGATTTACTACGCAAACGACCGCAACGATGCGGCAAAGATCGGCTTTGACGACGCCGCTTTTTATAAACAGTTCGTTATCCCTGCGGAAGAACGCGATATCCCGATGATCCGCGTCGAAGGCACAACGGCCTTGAACGTTTTCAAGGATTGGGAAAACAAAACGGACAAAGTCGAGTATTGATTCTGCCGTGAAACGAAACGTTTGGATTATTCTTTTGACGTTTTTCGTCCTTTTCTTCGGATGGCGCAAGCTGTCCGAAGAAAAGGTTTCTTCGATTCCGCCGCAAACGAAAACGGAAGCGTCATGCAAAGAGACCGACGAATGTGACGAGGGCGTCAAATGTCCCGAAGGCGCGGTCTGTCGCGGCTCTTGTTGCATTTTCGGAAATTAACGGTCGATTGAAATCTCCTTTTCAAAAAAATATCTTTGCGGTATAATCTCTACCCGTGATTGATTTTGATTATAGGAGAAATCATGCCTAAATTTTTCACCTTAGCCGCAGTACTTTGCTTTCTGCCGAATACTGCTCTGGCAATAGAATATACCTCCCCCCCCCCTTACACTTTTTAAGTGACTCTTCTTTTCAAATCGCCGCTTCCATGAAGCTCGGCGCCGCAATGGGCGAAATGTCAAAGCCCTCTAAAGGCGGCGCAACCAAAGATGCCGTCTGTTCTTCCGATAATGATTGTTCTTCCGATGAAAAATGTAAAAACGGAAGTTGCGCAAGCGTTTGTTCGCCCTCGCCCTGTCCGTCGTCGGAATTTTGCTTAAACGAAGGCAACCACTCTTACTCTTGCGTCGAATGCACGGGTAACGAACAGTGCGGCGCGACCGAGATATGCAAAAACAACGTCTGCGTTGACGCATGTTCGGGAAATCCCTGTGCCTCAAAGGGACAGGCGTGTTCTTCGCGAAGCGGGCATTCGTACATTTGCTACGGATGCATCAACAACAGCGGATGCAGCGGCGGAAAAGTATGCGATACGGCAACAAAGAGCTGTATCGATCCCTGTCCCTCGGGGTTTAAAACGGGCATAACCTGTTCGTCGGGATATGACACGCAAACATCGGGGACTTCAGGCGGAAAAGCGTGCGTCAAATGCGTTCCCAAAGCCTGCGGCAACGGCGGATACGCCAATGCGAAAGAAATCGGAACGACGCGCCCCTCATGTTCCACCCTGTCCGAATGGGAAATTATCGAAACGGGCAAATCGGGCAATGCAACATGTT
>CALXYE010000042.1 GCA_944392845.1 uncultured Alphaproteobacteria bacterium | reverse complement strand
GGCTTTTGAAAGAATGATTTGATTAACTTCAAGTACAACTTCTAAGCCGTTTGACCTGAAATATGCAGGCGGAGCATTAAGGTTCCGCCTGTTTTGTTTATTCCTCTGCCGATTTAAACCAGTTTTTGCGTCTGTGTTCAAGAACGTTCAGGACTTTTAAACGTTGCCGACCTAAACGGTCGTATCTCCGTGTAACAGCTTTAAAACCGTCGAAGGAATATCTTTTTTAAACACACTCTTTACACGAAATATAGAATGACGTTATCGTATAAAAAATGCTAATGAAACTGCTAATGGATTTGCTAATGAAATTGCTAATAAAATCGGACTGGCGGGGAATTTTTGCGGTGTATCTGATTGATTTTCAACAAAAGCCAATCTGTCTGGGGGATTATCCCACGTCCTCCGCCATTTTACGAAAGGCTCTGTTGAAATAACGGAGCCTTTTGTTTTGGAGAGGCAAAAACTTATTGCCAATCAAACTGCTAACGGGACGTTTCCCGCCCGTCTTTTTCGGGGACTTTAATCCCATACGGGGGAGGTCGAACCATGCCCCTGTATAATCGCAGATCATCCTTTTCTTTGATAAAATGACCCCGCTTGAAAACGGGTGTCGAACCAAAGATGTATGGATTTACGACCTGCGCACCAATATGAATTTTACTTTGGTTACAAATACTTTGAACGAAAGCCATTTGCAGGACTTCATTGAATGTTACGACAAACGTCGGGGAACAGAACGTTTTAAAAAATACAGCTGCGAAGAAATATTGGCTCGGGACAAAACAAGTCTGGATATTACTTGGATCAAGGACGCATCGTTAACTGATTTGGAAAATCTGCCCGAACCCCAAATTTTGGCGGCTTCAATTATCGAAAATTTAGAAGAAGCTCTTCTCACCTTTCGCGGTGTTGAAGAAGGCTTGCCCGATGCGCGTCAGTTTGATTAACTTTTGATATGCAATCGGAGCACTAAGGCTCCGCCTGTTTTGTTCCGTTTTAATCTAGTACGTTTAAACGTCTTTTAAAGATAAGAAACGGTTTCGCCGATTGTTTTACGCTGCGAGTGTGCGGGAAGCGGTTTATTCCCTTCCGCGGCATATCCCAGATCCAAAGCCATGAGAACGGCTTCGTTTTCGGGAAGGCCGAATTTCTTTGCCATCAGATCCGGGTCAAAAAAATTGATCCAGCAGCTGCTCACGCCTGCGTTTTGTGCCGCAAGCATCATGTGGGGCGCAACGATCGAGGCGTCCTCTATACCTGAATCGCGTTTTTCACCGGGATAGGTAAAGACGTTCGTTTTATCAAAAGCAACGATGACGACCGTCGGCGCGCCGTATCTGCAGGGGGTCAGCTTGTCGAACTTGGCAAGCGCTTCTTCGGACTGAAGGATATAAATACGTTGTTCTTGAAGGTTTTTTGCCGTGGGCGCAAGCCTTCCCGCTTCAAGGATTTCATCCAGAGCCTCTTTTTTTACGGGGCGTCCGTCAAACTTTTTGCATGAATATCTGCTTTTGATAACTTCCGTGAATTCCATTGACTTTTTCTCCTAAAACCGGCGCATGCGGCGCAAAAGTTAAAACGTTCCGATTTAGACGCGAGATAAGTGAGCCGCTTTCGCGCGCGTTATTAAAATCTCCGTCGTTTTTAAAAGTATCACTTTCGTTTTTCTTTTGAAACGGCATATATAAGATTAAAAGGCGGGCGAAGAAAATTTAACGTCCGTTTCGTCCGTTTTTGATGCTTTGAAGGTTGGCGGGGGTAGGGGAACCCTTTAAAAGGGACATTACTTTTCGCGCATCCTTTTTCAGGTCTCCTTCCACAAAAACGGTCGCCGTTGCCGATAAGGCGTATTTTGCATCGCGTTCGTAAAGCATTTTTGCAATGATTGTCCGTGCCGTCAGGTCGCGGGCGCGGTTTGTTTCTTTTCGCATTTTCTTTAATAAGCGGCGCGTCTGTTTAAATACGGCGCCGTATTCTTTGTTTGAAAAATACTTTCCGGCTTTAATTTCCGATATATATTGTTTTGCTTGTTGGGCTTCTGCTTTTTTAATCGGCATATTAACGTTTGAACGCGAAATCTCTTTTCCGCCGAGCCATGCATAGTAATCTTTCATGACGTGCGGCAGGAGTATTTTTGAATCGGCCTTCAGATAAATGCAGTTATAGCCCGCTTCTTTTAAAGCCTTCGAGGTTTGGGGATGCAGGATGGCTTTGCCGCCCAGATTGACCATTTTGTTATTGAATTCGCCCTTGTTCAACAAGTCGATAATGACGGCTGATTCAAAATCCCGAAAGACGCTTTCTCCGTATTTTTCTATAATATTATACGCGATAAAAGGGACGTCCTGGTTTGACAGGCCGCGTGAGGCGATAAAGTCTTGAAGCAGTTTATTTTCGGGGTCTTTACCGACTTTACTGATTTCCGCGTCCGTTGAAATGAGGTCGATCCTGCTTTTCGCAGATTTTTCGAATTCGTCGCACAGGTAGCCCGTCAAGGCCGTTTTTCCGACGGCGGGCATACCGATCAGGATTGTTTTTGTAAGCAGCTCTTTGTCTTTGGAAGAAAATTCCATCAGTTTACTCCGTTAACGTATTTTATCATAAATTTAGGATTCGGCAACGCCGTGTTACAAAATAAAAAACTCCCCCCGTTTCGGGGGGAGCATTAAGTTTGGAGAGAGATTAAAAGGCGTATCTCAAACCGATGTATATTTCGTTGGCCGCAGAGTCGACTTTGAGCGTATCGATTTCGTCGGCGACATAGCTTCCGTCAGTTTCGCTGAACGGGAAACTTCCTTTGATTTCGCCGTAATCAACGTATCTGTACCCCAGATCTACCGCCATTTTTTGAGATACGGCATAGGAAACGCCCGCGCCGATTTGCCAAGAAAATTTTGTTTCCTTTTCTTTGATCATTGCTCCGATGCCTTCGCCGTCGGAAATGCCGGCAGAGGCTTCCAGACGGCTCAGTCCTATGCCGACGCCGACGTACGGCGTAAATTTCGACGCGCTGCGAAAGTCATAATAACCGTTCAAAAAAGCCGACTTGTTTTTAACTTTAGACCTCATCAGCGAACCGAGCATTAAGGAATCCTTTTCGGCGTCCTCCTGCATTTTCAGTTCAATCTCTGCCCTGAAGTTGCCCTGCCTGATGCCGTAAGCCAAAGAAGCGCCGAAAACGTCATCGTCGGCGTTCGTTTTTAACGATCCTGCGCTTGTCGCCGACAGACTGCCGATACGTTCGTTCATAATAAAGGAATAATCCGCGTCGTTTTTTGCGTCGGCGCCGAAAGCTCTGACGGACATGTATTGTTCCGCGGCGGCAGCCTGAAAAGATGTCAGACAGGCAGCGGCAAAAATCAGATATTTGTTCATAAAAACAACTCCTCGTTTAACGTGATATATTTTTTACCTTAAACAGGAGAATATATTAAAGCGAAAAAATCAAGAAAAAAACAAACGGCGGTTATGTTTTTCGAACCGCCGCTTGTTTTTATCTCATATAAACTCGCCTTATCATTTCGGCTTCGGTTTTTTTAGCTTCTTTGATTTGGAGCCTTTTTTTTGTTTTTTCGTCATGACGTCGCGCACATATTCCATAATGCTTTGGTTCAGGTCGCGCAGGTGGTTGTTAAAGTCATGATCCGCGTGCGGGAACATTTTATAATGTACGCGGATGTTTCTTTGTCCCGACAGTTTTTCCGCCAAAGCGCTGACGGAGGGTTCGGGGATTTGGGCATCTTCTCCGCCTTGCAGGATCAGCCCCGAAGCGGGGCAGGGAGCCAAGAACGAAAAATCTTTCGTGTTTGCGGGGGGCGCGGCCGAAATGAAGCCCGATATTTCGGGGCGGCGCATCAACAGTTGCATGCCGATCCAGGCGCCGAAGGAATGTCCTGCGATCCAGCAGGTCTTCGCATCCTTATTGACGGCTTGCAACCAATCCAGAGCCGCCGCCGCGTCGCCCAACTCTCCGACTCCGCCGTCATAGGAACCTTGTGAGCGGCCGACCCCTCTGAAATTGAAGCGCAGAACCGAAAACCCCAACATATGGAACGTTTGGAACAAGGTGTAGGCAACTTTGTTATTCATCGAACCGCCCGTTTGCGGATTTGAATGCAAAATCAAAGCCAAAGGGGAAGAATCTTCCGTTCCGGGCTGGTAGCGGCCTTCCAATCGTCCTTCGGGGCCGTTAAAAATCACTTCGGGCATATTGAAACCTTGCAAGGTGTGGGTTATAAGCAAATTCAAGCAATACATCATAACGAAACGAAGGACTTATGTTCAAGCATATCGTCAAAAAAGATTTCTTCGCCCGATTGTCCGAGGATGTGAATTCCGTTGTCGAGCGAGATCCCGCAGCCCGCTCTAAAGCTGAAGTTCTGCTGTGCTATCCCGGACTTCACGCATTGCTTTTGTACCGTGTCGCCCACTTTTTGTGGAACAAAAATTTTTTTACGCTCGGCCGTTTCGTTTCCTCTTTCGCCCGTTTTTTAACGGGTGTGGACATTCATCCCGCCGCGCGAATCGGCAGACGCCTGTTCATTGACCATGCAACGGGGCTGGTCATCGGGGAAACGGCGGAGATCGGCGACGACGTAACGCTTTATCACGGCGTAACCCTCGGCGGGACGTCTTGCAACAAAGGCAAACGGCATCCGACTCTGTGCGACAGGGTTATCGTCGGCGCGGGGGCGAAGCTGCTCGGACCGATCAGAATCGGTTCGGATGCGCGTATCGGGTCGAATGCGGTCGTGTTAAAAGACGTTCCCGACAACGCTACGGCGGTCGGCGTTCCCGCCCGCATCGTCCGCAGCAAAAAACACGAAGAAAAGCCCTTCTGTCCGTATGCCGCCGAAGACAAGAACACCGATCCGATGCAAAAAGAATTGGATGCTTTGCGCGCAGAGATTAAAGCGATGGAGAAACGCCTGAAAGAATTTCTTCGTTCCGAAGAAGAAAATCGCAAAGATTAGGGTTGACAGCCCGAAAAAAAGCGGGTAAAAACCTGTGTGATTTTACGGCGGCTTAGCTCAGTCGGTTAGAGCAACGGAATCATAATCCGTGTGTCCCCAGTTCGAATCTGGGAGCCGCTACCAATCGGCCCCCCCCCCGCGCAAGCGGGGGCTTTTTGTTGAAAGGCTTTTCGGGGAAACAAAGCGTCGCGTCGGGAATATTCCTTAACCGAAAATTCCGATGACATTTGCGCCGCTGAATGGCGAAATGTTTGTAAAGCCTTATTCCGTCGGAATCGCGCGTTTGAAAACCGATGATGCAAATTCCTTTGAAATGATTTGAGAGCGTTTCCTTGAGCTTTTGCCTTTTTACGCGGCGCGGACCGGCCGCCCCGATAATCGGGAAGGGCGGAAACGATAAGCCGTATTGTTTCGGTTCGCGAAATCGGCGATAATCTTTTATCGTTTTTTCAAGGAGGCTTTAATGAAATACGTTCTTTATTTTGTGTTGCTTGCCGCCGTTGTCTGTGCCGTCGCAGGCGGAATCCATCTGTATAAGGTGGCGGCAAGGAATAAAAAGGAAATGGCGCCTTACGAAGGTGAAAAGGCGGCGCTGACGCGGAAATTTCCCAAGACGCTGGTCGTGTACTATTCTTTGACGGGAAATACGAAAAAAATAGCGGAGTCCGTCGCCGAAAAAACGGGCGCGGATCTGTATGAGATTAAGACGGTTGAAGATATGGGGAGCAAGGAAAATCCCCTGATGCACCTTCGTATCCGCGAGCAGCTGAAAACCGGAAAATATCCCGAATTGGCGGGAGAAATGCCCGATTTTTCAAAGTATGAAATGATCTTTGTCGGGGGACCCGTGTGGTGGTATACGGCGGCGACGCCCGTTTTGGCGTTTCTTGAAAAGGCGGATTTCCAAGGCAAGGCCGTTGTTCCGTTTTCGACCCAAGGGAGCAATTACGGCACTTATTTCGAAGATTTCGCCTAGAAAGCCAAAAATGCCGAACTTCTGAAATCCGAATCTTTTAATAACCTTTCAAAAGAATACGATTCGGCCGTTGAAAACAAGATCGTTGCTTGGTTGAACGGGCTTTGACAAAATATAAGGCATCCGCCGCTTCGGGCGATTTTTTGCTTCGGACGGCGGATGACCCTGCAAACATAAAAAAATGAATAAAAGGTTAATTTAAAATTTTTTAGAATGATTCTAAAACAAGGAATTCCGCCCTTTTCCCCGTCAAGGAAAAAAATATTTTTTTGGGGCTTGTCAAACAAAAATGATACAATATATTGTGGACATATGGGGCGGAACGACGCTATCCGTTGTCGGGCCGTTTCATAAAGATACAATGTAAACCCTAACCAAAGAGTACGGATTATGACAGATTTTACAGAAAAGAAGATTGAACTTTCCGATGCGGAACGCCAGCCCTGCGAAGTTTGGACGCGCGTAATGGGATATTTCCGCCCCGTTTCGGAATTCAATATCGGTAAAAAGAGCGAGTACGCAGAACGCGTCTGTTTTAAGGAATCCAAAGCGACCGACCGCATGATGGACGTCGCGGCCGAATAATCCCGTTATTTTTCGATAAAAAGCGGTTTTCCCTTAGAGGAAAGGCCGCTTTTATTTTATCTGAAAAAATGCTATTCTTTGAAAAAATAACAAATCGGAGAATGTCGATGAGCGGTGAAAAATCGGAGCGTTCCGAAAAAAAGACGGGATTTTGGCAACGTGCGGCATTGAGGGCAACGATCGTTTTGGCGGGGCTCGGCGCCGGTCAAAAGGCGGCGGCTCAAGATCAGCCGGAATTGCCGAAGGGGGAAAACACGGAAACTCTCGCCCGGACTTTGCCCGAAAGTACGCTGACGCGCGAAGACGTCGCCGATTTTAGACGCGCCGCCGCGGAAACAAAGGCGGAATTGAAGGAAAACATCGTTGATCTGGCGGAAGATATTATTGATGAAGCCCGCGATAATTTTTATGTCAAGCCGTCGCGCAAAAATTACGATTCCGAGGAAGAATATCGGGAAGATCTGAACGATTGGAAAGAAGAGCGTCGTAAGCCTTCCGCGAAAAAATTTGACAATGCGCAGGAATATCGCGAAGCGCTGAAAGAATGACAGGAAGATAAAGAAGAGCGCGTCGGCTAAAAGCTGGGGCTGTTTGCGATGATCCGCCTGCAGGAAATGCAGAAAAAAAAAAAAAAAA
>CALXYE010000041.1 GCA_944392845.1 uncultured Alphaproteobacteria bacterium | reverse complement strand
AGAAGGACAGGTTTTCGGCGGTGTCCCGAAATCCATCGGGCATTCGTTGTACGAAGGGATTATTCTGGATAAAAACGGAAAGCCCTTAAACGACAATTTGTTGGATTACAACCCGCCCACCATCTATGATTTGCCCAAAGATTTCCAAGCGCCCATGGGCTTTACGGACGATCCCGACGGACCGTACGGCGGAAAATCCATTTCAGAACTGGCGACAAACGGTGCCGCGCCCGCTTTGGCAATCGCTATCAATAATGCTTGCGGCGTTTGGATTCGCGATTGGCCGTTCTCGGCGGAAAAAATCTTAAAAGGACTGGGAAAAATCTGACGATGCGTCTTCTTTTGCTTTTCGGCGCATTATTATGGACGGCGGGTTGCACTTTTCCGTCCGTCCCTTCGGACGCCATGCTGGCGCGCGCCGAAAACACGTTTAACGCCGAAGTCTTTTCCAAAGGCGGCAAAGCCGTCGCCGTTATTGAAGCGGAGAACGACATTCCGTCCCGTTATGATTTGCACGCCGTTTTGACGTTCAGGAACGAACGTACGGGTGAAACGTTTGACATATCCGTCCGCAACGGCAGAGAAACGGTAATGCTTTCCCCCGGCGATTATACGTTGGAAGGCTTCCGCATCGTCGGCAGAGAAAGGGGAGCTTATACAAGCATTGATTTCGGGAAACGGTATGACGCCTCATTTTCCCTTGAAGCGGGAGAAGTCGTTTATTTGGGCAAAGTCAAAACGCATGCCGTGTTGGGAGAAATCGTTTCCCGCTTTTTTGACGATTATACCCGCGAACTTCGCTCGGCAAGCGCCGTAACGGACGAATTGAAGAACATGTCGCCGAACTACGCGCGTCTGATTGAATTTCACACGGGAAAAAAGCCGTCGGCGAAACTGATGAAATGGAAACCGTCCCCGATCTTTAAAAATAAGGAGCCGTCGGAATGAAAAAACTGCCGCTTTTGCTTTTTGTCGTTTTGGCGGCGGCCTCCTGCGCCTCCGTCGGTACGTCCGCCGTTTCCGAACCTGAAGAAATGCGGGCGACGCTTGAACGGGAAAGGATGACGAAAGCCGGCGTCCTGCTCCGATACGGCGAACCGAACGCCGTTTTCAACAAAGACGGAAAAGAAATTTTTGAATATAAATACGTTTCCGTTTATAACAATCCTGCGTCGTATCCGTTTCTGATCGGGTTATTTTTCAAAGCAAACCGTTATCGGACGAATTATCTGTACGTCGCTTTCGACCGCGACGGTTCTTTTGTTTCCGCCGACGCGGTCGGCGTATCGGGCGCATATCCGCCCGAAAACGTCTTTTAACGGAAAGGCAGGACATGAAACGTTTTTTCCTTTTTGCGATTTTTCTTTTTGCCGCGGGGTGCCATATCCCGACGGTTCCGTCGCCGGATATGCTTACGATTGTCGAAACGGCCTTTGACCCCGCCGTGTTCGCCCAAGGGCGCAAGGCCGCCGTCATTATTGAGGCAACGAACGACCTGCCTTCCGAAGACCCCATGCTCAATAACCTGACGTTCAAAAACAGGCGTACCGGAGAACTTTTTTACATATCGACGACGGGACGCGAAGTCCTGATGATTTCCCCCGGCGAATACGACCTGGTCAAATTCGTCATTTCGGGCTCAATGGGGCTGACTTTTTCCGAAGCGGACCTTACTCCGCGCTACAGGGCTTCCTTTTCCGTCAAAGCCGGAGACGTTGCTTATTTGGGGCGGGTAAAAACCCATGTCGTTATGGGTAAAAAGGAATACGACAATTTCGGCCCCGCGACGCAGAGGGTCAGGTCTCATACCTTTTTGCTGAACGGCATCGATTCCCTTCCCGCCGACTTTATCGGACGAATCGAACGCCTTACGGGCAAAAAACCGACATCCAACCTTATAGAGTGGCGCAAAAACGCCTCCGCGGGATACAGCCGATGAAAAAAACAGCGCTTCTTTTAACGGCATTTCTTCTTTCTTCATGCATGTCGACGGGTTCCGAACGCGTCAAAGACATTGATTTCGTCCGCGAAACCATGGGATATTACGGGCTGAACAAACAAAGCGTCGAAGGCCTCTTCGGTATGCCTTCGTCCGCGTTCGTCAAAGACGGAAAAGAGGTCTACGAATATAAATACATTTCCGTTTATAATAATCCCGCTTCCTATATTCCGTTCGTCGGGCTGTTCTTCGCTCCCGACAAATATCTGGCCAATTACCTGTACGTCACGTTTGACAGGTTCGGGAACGTTGAAACTTACGAAGCCCTTTCCGATACGGGCGATTATCCGCCCGAAAAAGCGTTTTAATCGTAAAAAGAGCGGTTTTTATTGACCGTATAAACTTCATCGGATTCGGGAACGTTATAAAAAACGTACGCGACGTTTTGCGGATTTTCCTGATACGGATTAAAAGCGCCGATGACGTGTCGGGACAGGTTTTTCGGAAACACTTTGCGGATCGTATTGTCGATGTTTTTGCTGAACGCATCGCGGAAGGCGGGATGCGCGATGATGTTCATGACGGCGATACCGCCTTCGTTCAAGGCGTTTCTGACCCTTGAAAAGTATTCTTCCGTTATCAGGGTGATCGGTATCTGGTGACGCGAAGAATATGTATCCAAAATGATCAGGTCGTATTTTTCGGGAGGCTCTTTTAAAAACTGGTTGGCGTCCTGCACAACGAATTTTTTATTCGGCGTCAGTTTCCTTTTCAGAAAATCCCGTTCCGATATTTCCAAAAGGCTTTTATCGACGTCAATATAGGTATAGTCGTGAAATTCGTCGTCCAACCCCATCGTAAAACCGCCCGCTCCCAATACCAGGACTTTCTTTTTTTCGTTCTTCGGCAGATGAGAAATAAAATTATCCTCTATGTAGCGGACATACGCGAACATCAGATCCTTATCGTCGGATATTGTAGACGACGCGCTGCCGTTCACGCTCAGCATCAGGGAATTGCCGCCGACTTTTTTAATGATGGAAATCTTATAA
>CALXYE010000040.1 GCA_944392845.1 uncultured Alphaproteobacteria bacterium | reverse complement strand
GATACGCCTTCGGGTTCGGATTTTTTTCCGTCGGTTTGGCGTGGGTGTCAAACGCTTTGTTAACCGAAGGCATGGGATTTGCCGCTTTGGCGCCTTTGCCGCCGATAGGCTTCGGTATTTGGGGCGGATTCTTTCCCGCCTGCGTTTGTCTGGTCGCGTATAAAGCCAAAGAAGGATGGCGAAGAATTGCCGTCTTTGCCGCGGCTTGGGGCGTATCGGAATGGGTCAGAGCTTGGCTGTTCACGGGATTTCCTTGGAACCTGATCGCCACCGTTTGGACACCTTATCCCGAAATGTTGCAAACCGCTTCAATATGGGGCGCTTACGGGCTGGGAATGATCACCGTCTTTGCCGCTTCGCTGCCGTCCTTGTTCTTTAACGCCAAAGGCGCGAAGGTTCTCCTGCCCGTCGCCGTTTTCTCATTGTCGTGCGCCGCATTATGGGGATACGGAGCATGCCGTTTAAACGACGCTCCCCCGCTTTCGGATGCGATACGCGGAATCAAAATACGGCTGGTCCAACCGAACATTCCCCAAGGGCAAAAATGGAACAAGGCTCAGGCCGAGGAAATGCTGATGAAGCATGTTCACCTCAGCCGAAAAGAAGGCGCGGAAACGCTTACTCATGTGATCTGGCCCGAAACGGCGACCCAATTTCTGTTGGAGCAGGATGAATTCGCGCGGGCTTTGGCGATCAACGCCCTGAAACCCGGAGCGATTCTGATAACGGGCGGCTTGCGCGCGGAAAAAGACCCCGCGCCCGAAAACAAGGATTTTCCGCTGAAAGTATTCAACAGCATCCTTGTTTTTGACGACGCGGGCTTTTTGCTTTCAAAATACGATAAATCTCATCTGGTGCCGTTCGGCGAATACGCGCCTTTGCGCTCCGTATTCCCGTTCATGCGTAAATTCACGCCGGGCGCGTTCGATTTTTCGGCAGGAAACGGAGTCGAAACAATCGAAATGAAACGTCAGCTGCCCGTCGGCATGCTGATCTGTTACGAAGTTATATTTCCTGCGGAAGTCGCGGACAGGGAACGCCGCCCTTACTGGCTGTTGAACGTTACGAACGACGGCTGGTACGGCATCAGCGCGGGCCCTCATCAGCATTTCGCCGCCGCCCGAATGCGCGCGGTTGAAGAAGGTCTGCCGCTTGTGCGGGCGGCGAATACGGGTATCAGCGGCGTCATCGACGCTTACGGACGTACGGTTGCTTTTCTGCCGTTGGGAGAAAAAGGCTTCCTTGACGCGGGACTTCCCCGCCGTACGCCGACACCGACGCTTTACGCCCGTTTCGGCAACGCCGTGCCGCTCGGTTTGGCCGTTTTGCTGTTGCTCGCTTCGTTCTGCCCGCCGTTTCGCAAACAACGCAAAGGAGAAATGCCTTGAAACGACTGTTGGCCGCCGCCGCTTTACTTTTATGCCTGTCCGCCTGTCAAAATTCGTATCACTCGGAAACCTATGACGTTTCGGATACTTACGGTGAAATATTTGAAGGGCGTCTTCAGCCTTACGATATGAGGTCAAATTAACAAAAAACGGCTTTGCCGCACGGACAAAGCCGTTTTTTATCCTTTACCTGTTTTCCGCTTCAAAACCGTTGACCCTGTTGATCACATCCGTCGAAGACGGCAAAGACAGCAGGCCGTTCGCATAGTTTTCCATATCGGACATTCTTAAAGAGCGGATGCGTTCTTTGACCATGGCGACGTTCGCCGCCGGCATGGACAGTTCGCGCACGCCCAATCCCAAAAGCACGGGAGCATACCGAACGTTTGCCGCCATTTCGCCGCAGACGCACAGCGGAATGTTCGCCTCGCGCGCGGCGTCGGCCGTCATTTTGATCAGCTTCAGAACGGCGGGATGCAACGGGTTGAACAATGACGACACGGCCGCATCCGTCCGATCGACGGCCAAGGCATACTGAATCAGGTCGTTCGTCCCGATCGACATAAAATCGCAATGGCGCGCCAAAACCGAAGCGTTCAGCGCCGCGCTCGGAATTTCGATCATGACGCCCAAAGGAACCCGTTCTCCGATCGGCGTTCCCGCCGCTCTTAAACGGTCGGCCACGCGATTGAAGATTTCGCGGGCGGATACGACTTCTTCAACGGAACAGACCATCGGCAGCAAAACGCGGACGTCCGCATAGGCGGCGACCCTCAAAACGGCGGCAAACTGCGTCGCCAGCAATTCGGGAAAACGCAGGGCATAACGAATGCCGCGCACGCCCAAAGCCGGATTCGGCGTTGAAGAGGTGTTCAAAAACGTCGGACATTTGTCGCCGCCGACGTCAAAGGTGCGAAACGTAACGGGCTTTCCTTCCATACGCCCCGTCATTTCCTTTAGTATCTCGAACTGTTCGTCTTCGGAAGGCAGGTCGTTCCTGTTCATAAACATGTATTCGCTGCGCAACAACCCGATACCGTCCACGCCCGTCTGAACCAAAATCTCGACCTCCGTCGGCAGGTCGATATTGCCTTTCAGGCTGACGTAAACGCCGTCCGAAGTCACGGAAGGCAAGCGGCGCAAGCGTTTCAGAGAACGTTTCCAACGCAGGAAGTCGGCGCGGTATTTTCTGTAACGGTCCACTTCCTCCTGAGAAGGGCAAATGATGATTTTGCCGTAAGCGCCGTCAATAATGACGATGTCGCCGGTTCTGGCCGACGTCAAAAGGTTCGGCGCGGCAACGACGGCGGGAATGCCCAAAGAACGCGCCAGCAATCCCGTGTGGCTTTGCGGAGATCCCGTCATCGTGGCAAACGCCGCGACTTTTTTCGGATCAAGCAAAGCCGTATCGGCGGCGCTCAAATCACGCGCCAGAATTACGGCGTTTTCGGGCAACTGCGAAAAATTTTCCTGCGCGTCGCCCATCAGGTTGCGAATCAAACGCCGCCCGACGCCGCGAACGTCTTCCAAACGCGACGCGATATAGGCGTCATCCATCGCCGTGAACGCGTCGGCGATCAGGTTGATTTCCGTTTGAACGGCGGCTTCGGCGTTGATCAGGTCGTTTTTGATGCGTTCCCGAACGCCGCGCAACAGACGCGACCCGTTCAGCATATGGCGGTACACGTCAAACAAATAGCTGACGGGATCGTCTTCCAAAACGCCCTTTGCCTGTTCCCACAACAGGTCAAACTGTCGGGACGTTTCCCGAACGGCTTTCAGGAAGCGTTCGCATTCGCCCTCTACGGCCTCCGCCGCAATCCTGTACTGCGGCACGGCCGTCAAAAGGTTGTCATACACATAAGCGCGTCCGATGACGATTCCCGGAGACACGCCCTTTCCCTGGCACGCCGTTTCCCTGCCGCGGACGATGCAGACGTTTTCCCCGCATTCCTGCGCCCCGGCACCGGGAGGAGATACTTTTTTAATCTTCGTAAAATTTGTCATTGACCAGCTTTTCCAATGCCTCAAGAGCCTCTTGCGCCTGCGTTCCCGAGCAGGTTACCTTTATTTCCGTCCCGATGGAAGCCCCCAGCATCATCAGTCCCATAATTGATTGGCCGCAAACTTCCTGCCCGTTTCTTTCGACGGTGATGTCGGCGTCATAGCTTTCCGCCGTTTTGGCAAACGCCGCCGCCGCCCGCGCATGCAAACCGCGGATGTTCCTGATCTTTAAAACGGAGGAAACTTCATTTCCCTGCATTTTTTATTCCCGCTTCAACAGCGCCGAAGCGACGTTGATATATTTGCGCCCCGCATCCTGAGCCAGCTCGGAGGATTCTCTGAGGGAATGAGTCCCCCTGATCTGCGCCAATTTTATCAGCATCGGCAAATTCATCCCCGCGATGACTTCGATATTTTTGCGCTCCATAACGGAAATCGCCAAATTAGAAGGCGTCCCGCCGAACATGTCCGTCAGAACGGCAACCCCTTCGCCCTTATCGACGGAATCCAGTTTGTCCTGTATTTCTTCGCGGCGGCCTTCCATATCATCGTTCGGAAAAATGCAAACCGTTTCAACGGCCTCCTGCGGACCGACGACATGTTCCATCGCGGCTTTCATCTCATCCGCCAAACGTCCGTGAGAAACCAAAAGCAACCCTATCATTCTTCCCTCTTTCAAATCTTGCTACCGCTTGTCCAGTTCGCGGTGCGTCAACGTTACGATATACCCTTTTTTTCCCGAAAGCCATTCATAAAGGCGTTCGGCGACATAGACCGAGCGATGTTTCCCGCCCGTACAGCCGACGGCAATCGTCAGATAGTGCTTTCCCTCGCGCAAAAAACGGGGAAACAGCGGGTCTAAAAATTCCGTCAAGCGCTTAAAAAACAAAGGAAAATCCTCGTCCGCCGCGATATAATCGGCAACGGGCGCGTCCCTGCCCGTCATCGGACGCAAAGCCGGATCATAGTGGGGATTACGCAAAAAACGCACGTCAAAAACCAAATCGGCTTCGCGCGGCAACCCCTGTCTGTAGGAAAAAGACATGACCGAAACGACGGGTTCGTTTTCCTTTTTTGCGATAACGTTGTTTTCAATGTACAGGCGCAGATCGGCCGCCTTCAAATCGGTCGTATCAATGATGACGTCCGCCTTTTCCCGCACGGGCGCCATCATGCGCCGCTCCGCAACGATGCCTTCGGCCACTCCTTTATTTTTCGCCAGAGGATGAGAACGCCTCGTTTCCGTAAAACGCCGCAACAGCTTGTCGTCGTCGCAATCCAAAAAAACAATCTTTTCCGAAACGGCGGGATCCGCGGCCAACTCTTCGCATGCCGCCGCCAGCTTGGCGGAATCAAAATTCCGCGTCCTGGCGTCTATGCCGACGGCCAAAGGCGCGGACGTTTCGGAATCGCGCACGGCCGACGCCAGCAAAGACAGCGGCAGATTATCGATCACTTCGCATCCGATATCCTCCAATGCCTTCAGCGCCGTCGTTTTTCCGGCTCCCGACATTCCCGTGATCACAAATAAAATTTTCGTCATTGAAGCGGCTCTCTTTCTTTTGCATAAACGGACAATGCCAGCCTGATCTTCGCCGTTGCGGACGCCGTTTTCGGATCCAGCATCAAAACGGGGACGTCGACGCCCTCTATCGTTTCAAAAACCGTTTCGGGCATCCTTTCGATTTCGCAGGCCTGACAGAGAATCACTTTCAACTTCACGGACGTTTTTTCGCGATAAGGCATCGGAACGACGCCCAACCCCCTTACCTCCAGCAGCCCCCTGATCCGATCGGGAACGGCCGCCGTCAGAACGCCTTCCCGCCCCGTCAGTTCAACGCGGTCGTCGGCAACCAGCTCCGCCCCCGAATCAATCAGGCGCAAACTCATATCCGATTTGCCGCTGCCCGAATGGCCGCACAACAAAACGCCGCAGCCGTTCCATTCCACGCAGGACGCGTGATATAACGCCATTTAATCCCCCTTTCCCGTTACGGGCAAAATCACGACCAGACGCGCGCCCGTTACTTTTCCGTCCTTGTTTTTACGGTTGCGGGCATAAATGCTGCCGCCCGATCCCGTTACGATCTTTTCCGAAATCGACAATCCCAACCCCGAATGATGCCCGAAATGCTCGCCCGCCGGCCGTTCGCAATAAAAGCGCCGAAACAGTTTTTCTTCGTCCCCCGGCGGAATTCCCGGCCCTTCGTCCTCAAATTCCAAAACGGCATTTTTATTTTTCAGGCGCACGGACACGCGGATCGTCCCGCCGTCGGGCGAAAACGAAATCGCGTTCCCGATCAAATTGTAAAACACCTGAGCCAATCGGGTTTCCATCCCTAAAACGCACAGTTTTTCGGGCGTTCCCTTTCGCCAGTCCAATACAAAGCGAAGGCCGCGTTCCGTCGCGTCCTTGCCGACATTGTACACTTCAATCATTGAAGAAAGCAGGGAACGGATGTCGACGGGCTCGAATTCTTCGCGGGACAGCTCGGCGTCAAGGCGCGACAGATTGGAAATGTCGGTAATCAGGCGATCCAGCCGCAAAATGTCTTCGCGAATGATGTCCATCAACCGCTGTTTTTTTTCGGGATCCGAGATCATGTCAAGCGTTTCGACGGCGCTGCGCATGGAAGAAAGCGGATTCTTGATTTCGTGGGCGACATCGGCGGCAAAGCGTTCCGTCGCATCCAGACGTTCCCACAAAGCGTCCGTCATTTTGATCAATGCCCCCGACAGGTCGCCGATTTCGTCCTTACGGGCGGTTTCGTCGGGAATGACCCGGCGTCTGCCGCCGCCGACGCGAATGTTCACCGCCGCCGAGGACAGCTTGTTTAACGGAGTGACAATCGTTCGAACCATAAAAAAGGACAGCAGGATTGTAACGATGAACGCGACCGTGAACAATCGCAAAACGGCCAAACGAAAAGCGATCAAATTCTGCACGACGTTTTCGACGCCGCCGTTGACCAAAATCGCGCCGATGATCTGATCGTTGAAAATAATCGGCAGGGCGGCGCTGAGAATCTGCCCTTCGCCTTCCTTATAGCGGATCTGATAAGCGAAAACGCCGTCTCCCAAAGCCGTCCCGACCTCTTCATAGTCGAAAGCGGTCTGATTTTCGGGTTCGTCGTAAGGCGGCAATTTTTCGGCGCCGAAAAAACGCCCCCACAGAAACAGATCTTCGGGAAGGGACTTTTTATTTTCGGGAACGGGCGTTCCCGCCTGAAAGCTGTCGGCCGTCAACACCCCGTTATGATCGAACAGGCGCACGCGCACATTGTTCAGCGAAGCCAAACGGCGCAGAATATGGCGGGCGGGAAAAGCGTCCAGACGGAAAACTTCGCGCGGCGCGCGGGTCAGAAGATCGCCCGACCTGCCGAAATTGCCATCCGTCAGGAACGTTTCGCGAAACGGGCGGGGATGAAAGAAACCGTCCTCTTCCGTACGGTCCTGTCCCAAAGGCAACAGGGAAGAAATAAATTCGGAAGCGACGGCGCCTTCGCTGACGGCGACGGAAATCAGCTCGGCCTGCACTTTCAGGAACTTGATCTCGCCGTCAATCAGGCCTTTTTGGTAATGATCCATGTAAAACATGCCGGCCACCAGCAAAACCGGAGCCAACAGATTAACCATCAGCAAACGCCAGGCCAGCGGCGAACGGATAAAAAAGCCCTTTAAAAAAGACCGGCACCCCGAGAAAACCGACGCCGCCCCGTTGAAAAAAACGCTTTTACGGATCCGTTCGCAGCGCGACAAGGGCTCATCCTTCCCGATAACGGTAACCGACGCCGTAAAGCGTTTCGATACGGACGAAGGAATCATCGGCTTCCTTAAACTTTCGGCGCAACCGCTTAATGTGGCTGTCAACCGTCCTGTCGTCAACGTAAACGTTAGAGCCGTACGCCTCGTCAATCAGCTGATCGCGCGTTTTGACAAAGCCCGGTTTTTCGACAAGGGCATACAAAATCAAAAATTCCGTAATCGTCAGATCAACGGGTTTCCCTTTCCATGTGCAGGTATGGCGCGTCCTGTCCAAAACCAGATCGCCGCGCTCAATGATCGCGTCCTCTTCCCCGATTCCCCCGTCAGGGGCGTTTTGAACGTCAAGGCGGCGCAACAGCGTTTTAATGCGGGCGATCAGCAAATGTTGGGAAAAAGGTTTTTTGATGTAATCGTCCGCTCCCATGCGCAATCCGCACAGTTCGTCGATCTCATCGTCCTTACTGGTCAAAAAGATAACGGGAACGTTTGATTTTTCGCGGATGCGGCGCAACGTTTCCATACCGTCCATGCGCGGCATTTTGATGTCCAAAACGACCAGATCGACCTGTTCTTTCAAAACGCCTTCAAGCCCCGCGACGCCGTCCGTATAGGTAAAAACCTGAAACCCTTCTTCTTCCAAAACCATGGAAACGGAAGTCAGTATGTTTTGGTCGTCGTCAATCAGGGCTATCTTATGGCTCACCGTTTCCTCCGCGGGCTTGGATGGTACGGCGTTTATTTTAACAGGTCGGCTTTTTGAAATAAAGCCTTATATTTCCTTCTTTTGCACGGCGGATTTCAGCTGTCCGCACGCCGCCATAATGTCCCGCCCGCGCGAAGACCTGACGGGCGCGGCGTAATTCTTTGACGCCAAAATTTCGGCGAACCGTTCTATCCGTTTGCGCGGCGAACATTTAAACCCGCTGCCTTCCCATTCGTTGAAGGGAATCAGGTTAAACTTGACCGCCAACCCTTTGACCAGCCGCATCAGCTCGCGCGCATCGGCATCGGAATCGTTCACGCCGTCCAACATGACGTATTCCATCGTAATGTATTGCAGCCGCCCCTCATGCGCCTGGAACGCGCGGCACGCCGCCATCAGATCCTTTAACGGATACTTGCGGTTAATCGGCATGATCGCGTCGCGCACTTCGTCCGTCGGCGCATGCAGGCTGATCGCCAGCTTAACGCCCAAATCTTCGGCGACGCGGGGAATCAAGGGGGCAATCCCCGACGTCGAAAGCGTAATGCGGCGCTTCGATATCGCCATACCGTCGGGATGCATGATTATTTTCAGCGCCTTTTTCGTATTTTCATAATTCAGCAAAGGCTCGCCCATCCCCATCACGACAATGTTCGACAACAGGCGCGGCTCGCCCGCGGGCGGCGTCCCCCACTCCGCATAACTGTCTTTGGCGGCGGCAAACTGCTGAACGATTTCGGCCGCACTCAAATTCCTTTGAAAACCCTGGGATCCCGTTCGGCAAAAGACGCATTTGTTCGGGCATCCCGCCTGAGTCGAAATGCAAACCGCTCCTCTGTCTTCTTCGGGAATATAAACGCTTTCGATTTCTTTGCCGTCGGCAAAGCGAAAAAGCCATTTGCGCGTTCCGTCCGAGGAATTGAGCTCGCGCACGACTTCGGGGCGGCCGACGACGTATCCCCTTTCCGCCAAAGCGGCGCGCAACCCTTTGGCCAAAGAGGTCATTTGCGAAAAATCGCAAACGCCGCGATTATGGATCCAATGCCAAAGCTGTTTCGCCCGAAAGGGCTTTTCGCCCGCCGCAACCAGCTCTTCGGCCATTTCTTCGGGCGACAACCCGATCAGGTCAACCGTCATGAAAGCCTACCTTAAAAACATCATTTGGCGCAGGCGCGGGTCTCCGACGCGCCCGGCGACTTCGTCCGAAGTGCTGAACGTCATCAGGAACGGGACGGCGCAGAACATGGCGACGACCGCCCAAGCAAAATCCCCCGCCAAACACAGTGCCATAGCCTGAACGTCCAATTCCCCGTTCGGTTTAAACTTTTTAAGCAAAAGAATCCTGTAAAGCAGCAAAAAGGCAAAAATCAACAGGTACAGATCAAGCGTCAACAACCTTCCGAAAACGGATTCTTCGTCCTGCGCGCCGAAAAAGACCCACAACCCGCAAACAACGCCGATAAACGTTGAACGGTGAAACAATATCCCCGACTGCAAAATGAGTATGCAAAAATTGACAAATCTTTTAATCATTTTTAAAACCCGTCTTGCTAAAAAAGAAAAAGCCCGTTATGACTTGCGTCCGACATCCGACCGAAGGAGGCTGACCGATGCAAAAAACTTCAGGAAAAAACGCCGTTCCGCCCGAAACGGAGCCGTCCGAAGCTCCCGCCCGCAAATTTAGTACAACGGCGACCGTGCGGAATCAAGACCAAATCCCCTTTTTATACATGGCCGTTCGCGAACCGCCCGCCGATTATAAAAACATTCCCGAAACGAACAAAAAGCTTTACCGCATCGTCAGATTCAAGTGATCAGTCGTATTCGCTTACGGGAAACACGGGGCGTTCGTAAATGCCGATCAAAACGTCCGTCGCGTACGGGCTGGGCTGATTGTAACAGGTCGGCGCGGCGATCGTCCGATAGCAATAGACCCGTTCCGCCTTCCAATCGGGACGCGCGGCGCGTTCCAGCTCAACGGGCGTCATGCAGAATTTGCCTTCTCCCTTGACGGCGCGCGCGACGGAACATTCCTTCCCCGTGATCCACGAAGCGACGTGATCCTCCATCATCTTTCCCGTCGCGGATACGGACACGGCCTCGCCCAAGCCCCAAGCGACCAGCGGCGACGTTCCCATAGGGGTGTAATGGGCGTTTTGAGCCGTCCACCAGCACCCCGACGTCAGAAGGACGCAACAAAATAAAAAGACCCGCTTCATACTCCACCATCCGCGTTTTTTTAAGGCTACCATAAACGGACGAACGCAAAAAAGACAAATCTGTCTTGCCCGGAACGTATTTTAATTATAGGTTAATCAGAATCATTTTTCATTCTTTTTAAGGAGAACGTCCGTGACAGTACGGGATCAAGACCCTTTACAGGCGGAAATCCTTCGCGAAGTCGCCGAAGAGATCCGAGAAGACCAATACAAAAAACTTTGGAAAAAGATCGGACCGTATGTAACGGCGATCGTCATCGCCCTTTTGGCAGCGGCGGGCGGATACGAGTACTATAAGTATGCCAAACGTCAAACGGAACTTAAGGAATCCTTCGAACTTCAGGATGCTTTGGTTATGTTGCGCGACGGCAAGGTTGAAGACGCCGCCGCTTCATTACGGGACATGAGCAAAAATGCCAAATCGGGCTATCGTTTCCTGGCGGCGATGCATTATGCGGGCGTTCTGACGGAACAGAATAACCCCGCCGACGCCGTTGCCGTTTTGGATGAACTGGCGGCAAACCCGGAAACCCCCGTTCCCTTGCAAAGAATCGCTCTTTTGAACAAGGTCGCTTTGGCCGCCGACCTGCCGGACGCGGACTACGAAGCGTTAAGCGCCGAGCTGGCGCCGATGACCGGGCCGACGGATCCCTGGGCCGCCGACGCGCTGGAGCTGACGGCGGTGCTGGCTTTGCGCCGAAATGACACGGACAAGGCGAAGGCATCCCTGCAAAGCATCGTCGGACTGCAAAACATTCCCGACGCCGTGCGTCAAAGAGCTTCGGAGAATCTGTCCCTGCTGAACGAAACGAAACCTGCGAAATAATTAGGAGATCGCGATGCCGTCCTTTCCGCGTTGTCTTGCCGTTTGTTTGGCCGTTTTGTGCCTGAGCGCCTGTGCCGGCGATACGGCGCCGCGAAACGGCGATATCGCGGGAAAACGCTTGTCCGTGCTGCGTTACGGGGAAGATAACGCCCCTTCCCACAGCGAACTGAAAAAAATCATCCTGCTTCCCGAACCCGAACACCTGACCGAATGGAGCCAAGCGGGCGGATTACCGCACCATGCCGTGCAAAATCCCTTCATCCCCGCCAGAATCTCCGAAGCGTGGCGCGAAAATATCGGAGAAGGCAGCAGCAGCGACGATTTGCTGATTGCCGAACCCGTCGGCGCGAACGGCGTCATCTATGTGATGGATTCCGATGCGAAAATCACCGCTCTGGCCGTGCGAAACGGACGCAAACTGTGGACCGTCGACCCGTTGAAGGGGTCCGATTCCTCGGACATAAGCGTTTTGGGCGCGGGTCTTGCTTTGGATAACGGAATACTGTTCGCCGCGACGGGAACGGGCGACGTCGTTGCCGTAGACGCAAAAAACGGCGGCGAACTTTGGCGTACGCGCCTGCCTTCCCCCGTCCGCTCGGCTCCCGCAGTATACGGCGGACGCCTGTACGTTCTGACTTCGGATAACAAACTGACGGCTTTGGCCGAAGACGACGGCCGCATCCTGTGGCAGCATTACGCCTTTTTGGAATCCGTTTCTTTTTTGGGAAAAGCCGCTCCCGCCCTTAACGACGGCGTCGGCGTCGCCGTATTCGCTTCGGGCGAAGTTTTGGGCTTTCGCCCCGAAAACGGCAGCATCCTGTGGACGGAAGCCCTGGGCGCGGCAAAAACAAACGACGCCGCTGCCGAAATAAACGATATTCGGGCCCGGCCCGTCATCTTCGGCGACAAAGTTTTCGTTATCACCAGCGGCGGCCTTTTGTCCGCCCTTGATCTGAAAACGGGCGGCGCGGTTTGGGAACGCGAAATTGCGGGAATCAACCAACCCTGGCTTGCGGGCAATGCCCTTTACGTCATGTCTTCCGACGGCGAGCTGACGGCGCTGGAGGCTGATACGGGCAGAATCCTGTGGCAAAACGCCCTCGCGCGCTGGAAAGATCCCGAAACCAGAAAGGAACGCTTGTTCTGGACGGGGCCCGTCATGGCAGGCAACCGTTTGCTTTTGACAAACTCCGACGGCAAAGCCGTCGCCGTTTCCCCGCAAACGGGAACGATCATCGGATGGGACGATATTGACGAAGTCGGAACACTGCCCCCGATCGTCATTAACGACACCCTGTTTTTCCTGACCCATAACGCTAACTTGGCGGCATTCAGATAATGACGGCTGTAATTTCTTTAGTCGGACGCACGAACGTCGGCAAATCAACCTTGTTCAACCGCTTAACGGGGCGAAAAAAAGCCTTGGTTCACGATCGTCCGGGCGTAACGCGCGACAGGCGCGAAGGCAACGCCGTCCTTTATAAATGTCCTTTTACCGTAATCGATACGGCAGGTTTGGAACACACGGGAGAATTGGCCGCTTCCATGTGGAAGCAAACGGAAAAAGCGCTGGCGGCGTCAAACGCAATCGTATTTATCGTTGACGTGCGCGCGGGCGTAACCCCTTTGGATAAAAAAGCCGCCCAAACGCTGCGCAAAACGGGAAAGCCCGTCATCCTTGCCGCGAACAAAGCCGAAGGCCGCGATTTTGCCCTGCACGACCTTTACGCGCTGGGTTTCGGCGAACCCGTTTTGATCTCTGCCGAACACGGGCTGGGCATGGGCGACCTGTTTGAAGCGCTTTCCCCCTACATCCGCCCCGAAAAACCCGATGAAGCCCCCGTGTCCAAACGCGAAAGACGGCGCAAAAACAAAGAAGAAGACATCGATTTGAACGACGAAACCGTCATTGAAGAAGATTTGGACGGCCGCGTTATCGACATCGCGATCGTCGGACGCCCGAACGTCGGAAAATCGACTTTGGTTAACCGCCTGTTGGGCGAAGAACGTATGTTGACGGGGCCCTTGGCGGGGTTGACGCGCGATTCGATTTCGATTGATTGGGAATACAAAGGGCGGCGGATGCGTTTGACCGACACGGCGGGGTTGCGCAAACGTTCCAAAGTCGAAGACGATCTTGAACGCCTGTCCGCCGCGGATACGAAACGCGCCGCTTTTTTGGCGCAGGTCGTCGTTTTGGTTTTGGATGCCGACGCCATTTTGGACAAGCAGGACCTGACCATCGCCCGCCAAGTCTTTGACGAAGGGCGCGCCCTGATTATCGCGGTCAACAAATGGGACGCCGTCAAAGACAAAAAGGAAGCTCTGAACCGCCTGAACGAAAGGTTGGAAACCTCCCTGACTCAGGTCAGGGGATTGCGCACGGTTACGATTTCCGCACGCACGGGCGAAGGGCTGGACAAACTGATGCAGGCCGTTACGGACGTTTACGCCGTATGGAACACCCGCATTTCGACGGGCAAATTGAACCGCTGGCTGAGCGCGATGACGGAAAACGCGCCTCCGCCCCTGTCGGCGACGAAGCGTCCGATCCCGCTGAAATATATTACGCAGATCAAAACGCGGCCGCCGACGTTCGCGCTTTTTTCCAGCAATCCCGAAAAACTGCCCGAATCGTATCTGCGCTATTTAACGCGGGGGATGGCGCGCGATCTGAAAATGGAAGGCGTTCCCGTCCGCGTCCTGATGCGCAAGGCAAAGAACCCTTACGCCAAATAAACAGCGAACGGCGCGATTTTTCCGCGCCGTTTTTCATCCTTGGAACAAATCTACCAAATATGGACGGGACGGTCTTCGTCGTCGGACAAGCGGCGGACGGTGTCGCAGTAATCGCACCAGTCCTCCATCGATTCGCTTAACAAACGGCGAATCAGGTCGTTTATGTTTTCGCCGTTTTCAACGGCCTGCGTTTCCAGTTGGGAGTAAAGAGGATCGTCAAGCTTCAACGAAACGATTTTTGTTTTCCGGATATCCGCCGTCATCCTTCCGCCCTTTCGTTCTTAACGCTGTTTTAAACCTTTAAAGGCTATGTTTCGATTCTGTTCTTTTATTTGTTAAAAAAAAGTAACCTTTGTTATAAAAAGTGTCCGAAATGACGGAAAAAAAAACGAAATCATCTAAAAAACAGCCGAAAAGCACCGAGTCGGCCGTCAAAGCGAAAAAAAAGAGAAAAACGCGAAAAAAACAAGGTTTCTTCGATTCGTTCAAACGGGCTCCCCAAAAAACGCTTTTCCGATTCGTTTTGATCTGTTCCGGATTCGCGCTCGCCGCCGCCGCATGTTTTGTCGGATACTGTTATGCGACGCTTCCCGATATGGCTTCCGCCTATATGACGCGGCCGCCGAAAATCACGCTGACCGCCTCGGACGGTTCCGAAATCGCAAGCTACGGTTCCCGCTACGGAAAACCCGTCGTTTTAAACGAATTGCCCCCCCATGTTTATCAGGCGGTCATCGCTATTGAAGACCGACGCTTTTACTCTCATCACGGCGTTGACCCGCGTTCCGTTTTGCGCGCTTTGCTGACGAATCTGATTCGAAAGCGCAAAGCCCAAGGCGCCAGCACAATCACCCAACAGGTCGCCAAAAACCTGTTTTTGACGAACGAAAAGACGTTTACGCGAAAAGTCCGCGAGCTGTTATTGTCGTTCAAGCTGGAACGCCTGCTGACCAAAGACCAAATTCTGACAATCTATTTAAACCGCGTCTACCTCGGCGCGGGAACGTACGGCATTAACGCCGCCGCGCGCAAATATTACGGCATTGACGCAAAAGATTTAAATTTGTACCAATCGGCCGTCATTGCGGGACTGTTAAAAGCGCCGACGCGCTATAATCCCCTCGCCCACCCCGAAGCGTCAAACAAACGCGCCCGAATCGTACTGGCGACGATGGCGCAATCGGGTTTCATTTCCGCAAGAAAAGGCCTGAACGCCGCCGAAGAAGGGGCAAAAGCCGAAAAACACAAAAACAAATCGCTTTTATACTTTGCCGACTGGGTGGCCGAGGAATTAGACGCTTATCTGGGAAGTATCACGCAGGACGTTACGGTCGTTACGACTCTTTCCCCGCCTATCCAGCGGGAAACGGATAAAGCCTTAGAAGACGCTTTGTCCTCGGCGGCGGCAGCGGATAAAAACGTCTCTCAGGGCGCCGCCGTCGTCATGGATCGCGACGGCGCCGTCTTGGCGATGAACGGCGGGCGCGATTACGCCCGAAGCCAATTTAACCGCGCCGCCGAAGCCGAACGGCAAATCGGATCGACCGTTAAACCTTTTGTTTATCTGGCGGCTTTTGAAAACGGAGCTCTGCCTTCGGACGTCGTGTCGGACACTCCCGTCAGCTACGGCGGATGGACGCCGAAAAATTTCGGCGACGTTTATTACGGCGACATCACTCTTTCCGAAGCTTTGGTCCGTTCGGTCAATACGGTCGCCGTTAAAACGGCCGTCAAAACGGGACTGTCCCGCGTTTTGAAAACGGCAAGAAAGTTCGGCGCGGTCACAAAAGACTGCGAAGCCAACGCCGCCGTCGCTTTAGGTGTCTGCCAGACCCGTCTGATCGACCTGGTTTCCGCTTATGCGGCTTTAGGCAACGGCGGATACGGCGTAACCCCTTACGGCATTACGGAAATCATCGGCGCGGACGGGCGGATATTATATCAGCGTTCCTCCGAAGGCCGTTCCCGTCTGACGAACCCGAAATACTTGGCGGATCTGGACGCCGCGTTGTCCGACGTCATCCTGCGCGGCACGGGAAAAAAAGCAAACCCCGGTTTCCCCGCCAAAGGCAAATCGGGAACGACGCAGAATTACAGAGACGCCTGGTTTGTCGGGTATACGGACGATTTGGCGGCGGGCGTTTGGCTGGGCAATGACGACGAAACGCCCATGAAAAGCGTCACGGGCGGCGGAATGCCCGCCGAAATATGGGGACGGATCGTCAAAAACGTTTCTTATTCCGGCTTATAGCGCGGATATTTGCCCTGAAGAATATCGTCTATGGACGACAGGTCTTTGTTGAACAGACTGCGGTAAATCCAGTAATTCGCCATGACTTTTTTAACAAAGCCGCGCGTTTCGCGGGAAGGAATGCCTTCGACAAACATCAGCGGATCATTGACGAAATCCTTGCGTTTTTGCCAACGGACGCTGTTGCGCGGACCGCAGTTGTAAGCCGCGATCGCCATCAAAAGGTTGCCGTTGATCGCCCTGTTGTTCAAAAGCGTCCGTACCAGTTCCTGTCCCATCATCAGATTGTAAGGAATGCGATGCAAACGGCTGAGCTGATATTTCTTGCCCAAACGCCGCGCCATCAGCCGCGCCGTTGACGGCATCAGCTGCATCACGCCGCGGGCTCCCGCCTTGCTGAACGCCCTGTTTTTAAAGCAGGATTCCTGACGGACAAACGCGTAAATCAAAGCCTTGTCAACCTGCCATCCGTTTGAAGGCGCCCAATTCGGATACGGATAAAGCGCGCTGTCCCCGTCGGGCGTTTCGATCTCTCCGCTCAACCCCGTTAAACGGACGGCCAAATCGGGATATTCGTCAATCGTTTCCGCATAGGCGATCAACTGCTTGCGCAGCGATTTCTTTTCGGCATAAAGTTTAATCAGCTCCTTTTCCGCCGCGTCCATCTGGCCGATCTGGATCAGTGCCGCCGCGCGCCTGCCGCCCTTTTGAGCCAAAACGGCATCCGTGTCAACCTTATCGACTTCGGGGCGCTTCCACGAATGACCGATTGACCAGCCAAGCGCCCTTTGAGCCAGCAACCCGTAAAAAGACCGCGGAGATGCCAGCGCCGCCTGACGCAGGTAATCGTTGACCTCGTAATACCTGTCATTCTTCATTAAGGCGCGCGTCGTCCAATACGCCCCCGCCGACTTTAAAGTCGGAATGGCCTTCGGATGCTCCGCCACTTTTTTAAAGTTGGCTTCGGCGTTTTCATAATCTTTTAAACGCCATGCCACAAGCCCCGCGACCCACGGCGCCAGAGGATTCCTCTTCGCCGAACGCGAAAGGGGTTCCTGAATCGTTTCCCAGGCCTTTTCATCTTCCAAATCAATAAAATACGCGAAAGCCAAAGCCGTCAGCGCATCGTCCCTGTCGTTGCGGCTGAGGTATTTTTTCATGTGTTTTTCGTTCAGGTGCAACTTTGCCGCCAGCGTCTTTCCGTTCCGAATGGCCGCCGAAAACATCAGCATGGACCAGCGAACCTTCTTGCGGTGCTCTTTCGGCACATAACGCACATATTTGAACAGCACCAAATCGATCGGATCGGCGATGCGCATTGACGTGCACGACCCCGCCGACATATGCGCCGCGGGATCCGTCGGCCTTTTCAAGGGACGCCGCGCGTGCATGCGCTGCGCCCTGTCGTAAACGCCGGCGGCAAGCGGCAGATCCGCATATTTTTTCAGCCAGACCTCAATCTGCTTTTTCGGCAGCTCGGAATCCTTTTTGGTTTCAAAGATCTCCGCCTGCACATACCCCATCAGCAGATCATCCCGAACCGAAGGAATAAGTTTTTCGGCCTCAGCGACCTCGCCGTTGTCGATATGGTTGAATATACGCGTGTAAAGTTCGGCATCCGCCGCGGACAAAGGCCCCCCGCTCCGCACGCTTTCTTCTTCGGGAAGAGGAGGAATCAAAGTAATCTCGCCGAAAAGACCTTCCGCTCCCGCCGGAACGGACAGGAGCAGAAAAAACAAAAGCTTAAACACGAAAAAAGGCACCGAAAGACCCGCGTTTTATTTTTGGATAATGAGTTTTTCGCACGCTTCGTTGACGGCGGCGCCGATACGGCAGGTTTTGACCGTCATTTTCGGTTTTGCCCTGATGACTTCGCAATTATCCTGATATGAGGCGGAAACGGTAACGATATTTTCTTTCGGCTCGACGTTTTTATATTCTTGAACAAGCGTTTTCCCCACCCATTGAAGCTCCAAAACCAAACGGTCGATTTTCGTATCGGTCTTGTTTTGCAAAACGCGCTTATAATTACAAATGGTGAAACGGCGTACCTTATCCGTCGAAAAATCAGTAATATAAAACCAAACTTCTCCCTTCGGCATAACGGGAGGAGCCGCATTCGACCCCTGGGCGGATCCCTGCAAAGAACCTTGCGCGGATCCTTGAGCGGAACCTTGCGCCGCCGCGGCTTTGGCCTGCGCTTCCTGAGCCTTGCGCTGCTGCACCATATTGAAATAAGCATTCCCGCCTTGAGACGGCGTCTTCTCCGTTTCGGCGGAAGCGTCGGATTTGGCATTTGCCGCTTCAAAAGAGGGAAGCTCCTCTTCCCCCGTATCCTGAACGGGGCGGTTACGCGGACGGTACAGGTTTGAACGCGTCTGCGCCGACGTTTCGGACGAACCGGCGGCGGGACGCGCCTGACGCCGTTGCGTCGAAGCGGCGGGCTTTGCCGCCTGATCCGAAGAAGATTTCGTCGTATATTGGGCTTCGGCCGTCGCGGACAGAGAACAAACGGCCGCCGTCACGGCAAACGCAACAAAGAACAGACGCATGATTTTCCCTCTGAATTTTTAAAAATTTAGTTTCAGTTTACCCTAAATTATCTATTTTCATATATAAAAAATTAAAATTTCGACCTTTTTTAACGGAGGAAGATTATGAAAAGCTATTTTTTCTGCGGCATCGGCGGTAGCGGAATGAGCTCGCTCGCCGTCGCGATCAAAGGCGACGACATCGAAATCAAAGGCTCGGACCGTTCGCTGGACCAGGGAAAAATGCCCGAAAAATTTGAAACGCTGAAAAAACTGGGCATCCGTCTTTTTCCTCAGGACGGTTCGGGAATCGACGAACATACCGACCTGATGGTCGTTTCTTCCGCCGTAGAAGACAATATTCCCGACGTTATCAAGGCGCGCGCGCTGAACGTACCGATAAAAAAACGGGCCGAAGTTCTGGCAGAGCTGTTGCACCGCCACAACGGCATCGCCGTCGCGGGAACCAGCGGCAAAACAACGACGACGGGCATGACCGGGCATATCCTGAAATCATGCGGCCTTGACCCGACGGTCATTAACGGCGGCGTCATGTTGAACTACCCCGCTTCGGACGGTTTGGGCAACGTCTTGACGGGCAAGGGATCGTTCTGCGTCATTGAAGCCGATGAAAGCGACGGCTCAATCGCTTTATATTCCCCCGCCGTCGCGCTGGTCAATTCGATTACGCTTGACCACAAACCGATCGAAGAGTTGCGCCCCTTGTTCGCCGACTTTGTTTCCAGAGCCTCGGTCGGCGCCGTTTTGAATGCGGATTGCCCCGAAACGGCCGCGTTAAAAGATAAAAACCCGAACGTCATGACATATTCGCTTCAAAATGCCGACGCCGATTTGAAAGCCGAAAGCCTGACGCCGACGGAAATCGGCATCTCTTTCGTTTTGGACGGCGAAAAAATCAATTTGCAGCTTCCCGGACACCACAACGTTTCCAACGCTCTGGCCGCCCTGTGCGCCGCCGAGATGATCGGCATCCCGCGCAACGACGCCGTTGCGGCGCTGGAAAGGTTCAAAGGC
>CALXYE010000039.1 GCA_944392845.1 uncultured Alphaproteobacteria bacterium | reverse complement strand
TGTTGTCCAAAGTCAGCCCCGTTTGAAAAATCAGACAGGCCGGGCGGGCAAGCGCTTTGGTCAAAGCCTTGATTCCCGCGGGCGTCATCGGGTTGTACGCGAGGTTCAGGCGTACCAAACGGGTTTCCGGCAAAACGGAAGCCAGAGTAACGATGCTGTCTTCGCTCAGGCGGCACAAAGAAAGATCAAGCGTTTGCAAGCTTTGTAAACGGGGCAACCGCCGCGCCAAAAAGCCCATGTCCTGAAAAGGCGACGTCGTTTCCGCAAGGATCAGCGTCTTCAGGTTTTCGGGCAAGTTTTCCAAAACGGTTCCGAAGCCCGTCATGTAAACATTTCTGCCGATATCCAGATATTCCAGCGACGACAAATCCCCGACGGTTTTTCCTAATGTTTCCAGGCATTCCTGATCCAGTTGATTGGCGGGCAGGGACAATGACGTCAAAAGCGTGTCTTTGACGGCTTCGGCGAACGGGGAAATATGCTCCGACATATCGGACGATTGCAACGTCAGCGAAACGATCCGCCCGTTTGTCAACGCGCGGTCAAGGGCTTTGTAGCCCCGTTCGCCCAAATAGACGCCTTTAAGCTTTAAGGCGGAGATTTCCGTATTTTCGACGGCCTGCAACAAATCGGCCGAGGCGTTTCGCATATTTTCGTCTTCGCGCAGGCGGTAATTGTGCAAAACCAAACACAGCTCTTTGATATTTACGTCCGCCAGCCGCCGCGCCAATACGGGAAGAGCCTTCGGCGTTTCCGCCAAAATGCCAATGTCTAAAACGCTTTGTCCTTGCGCATCGGGGATGAAACGCTCAACCGTTTCCTTCGCAGTATTTTCGGAAGCCCCCGTTGCCAGCAGTTCGTCGATAAACGTCATGTTTGCCCTTTTGCCGTGCTTATTTTCTTATTTTGTAATACAAAACGGATTTAAAGGCAAGGAAGGGGGCGTTCATCCCGTTATGCTTTTTTGCGCCACGGCTTTGCGTACGGCGGCGGACATCATTTCGTTTTTTGTTTTTTGATAGGACGGATATCCGTAACGGCCGCAAATCTGGCGCTTCCCGTATTCATTTAAGGCGTCGCGCAACATTTGCATCTCTTTGACGTTCGGTATCAGACGCGCGTCAAACAACAGAAAAGCTTTCCGCTGTTCAACGGCGCTTCCCAAGATTGAACGTCCCAAGCCGTCCTTTTGCTCCGCTTCCTGTGCCGTCAACGTTCCGCCGGCGGCTTTCAGCTTCTCCAGAGCCTCGGACAAAGAGCCGATTTCGGCGGCATCGATCAGCAAACGCTTGATTTCGTCGGGCCTTGAAGCGCGCTCCAACGCCGCCCGCGTCTTTTTTCCGCTTTCGGAGTCACGTTTGTTTCGGGCGTCCTCAAGGGCTTCTAAAGTTCTTTTGCTGTTTTCGGTCGCGGCATTGATCTCTTTTTGCATCTTTTCGGAAACGCCCGTTTCTCTTAACGTTACGGAAGTCGCAAAAACGTCCCTGCGAAGGACAAAGTCCAAAACGGATCGGGCGGAACGGTCGCTTACGGCGGGTTGTTTATAGACGGCCATCCCGTTTAAAGACGGGGGCAGAACGTTTGCAATTCGTTGCAGTCCGTCGTCCGTCAGCCCGCCGCTCATTAAATTAAGGCGGAACAGGTCGTTCATTTTTGAAACCGACGCCGCGACGTTTAAGGCGCAATCGTTCAGAAGCATGTTCGACAAAGTCAGCAGCCTGAGCGCGGAAGGCAGGTTTTCTCCGACGGCTTCCGCTTCGTGCGGGCGAATGTCCGCAAGAGCCAGCCCCAGTTTTTCAAGCATCGAACGGCCAAGCCCGTCTGCGAATTCCCGTATTCCCGAATGCGCCGCGTAAAGCGACAAAGACAGGTCGGATACGCCGTTTTCCGCCAGCGTCCTTCCCAATTCGGGCAATTCGTTTCCCAAAGAAACGTCGGCCAGCGAAATATGTTTTGCGCCGCTTCTTTTCAGATGCTCCGATAAGAACGGGCATTCTTTTTCCGACAGGGTGCAAAAAGAAAAACTTATATTATCCGCCGTGAAGCGGGGCGCGCGTTCGGTGAAGAAATCCGTATGAAAATCATTTGTTCGGATCAGGCGCAAATCAAACGTATCGAAATGCCGCCCGTCGATTTCGGCGCACAGGCGGCGAAATGCCCGTTCGGCGATTTCCCGACGGGGATAAAAAGCGGTCTGTACGGGCGTGAAAAAAAAGGCGTCAATGCGTTCCGAAGAAAACAGGTCGGAAAAATATCGGGCGCAAGCCTTCGTCGCGCCCAAATTTAACAAATCCTGCTTTAATGAGTCCGTCATGGTTTTATCCTTTTAGGCTTGACGGACGGATTTATTCGCGACCATTTTTTTGACGGCGTTTGCCATAACCTGATTTTTCATTTTTGAAAAAGCGGGGCGTCCGTCCCGTCCGTCAAACATTTTTTTGCCGGAATCGGGCAAAGCGTTATAAACGTTTTGATAGTCTTTCGCATTGCCGTACATTTCGGGGCGCATCAGCGTTTCAACCTGTTTCATTTTAATGCACGATTGAACAAAAGTTTCGCCGTCTTTGTTCGTCGAATTTAAATCCTGAGCGTTTAACGTAACGCCCGTCGCCGCCATGCGGTTAAACGTTTCGGGCAACAAACCGTTTTGAACGGCGGAATGCAGGAATGTCTTGACGGTTTTCGCGTCGGCTTCTTTGATGCGTTCGGCCAGCGTTTTTTCGCCTTTGGCCTTGGCGATTTCGTCGGCTTTTCGTTTTTGGGTGCTGACTAATGCGACGGCCGCGTTTGATTCTTCGGCTTCTTTCTACCTTCTCTTCAGCTCTTCGGGAAAACTGTGCGTCCAGCAGTCCGAGGCGT
>CALXYE010000038.1 GCA_944392845.1 uncultured Alphaproteobacteria bacterium | reverse complement strand
CGTCGGGGATGAAGTACGTTTGGGGTTCGGGGGAACACCCGTTGCCCGTGGATTTGGTTGACGGAGCGGAAAACTGTCATCTTTCCCCCGTTGTCAAACGGGAATTCAAGTAAGCCCGATACGCCGGCCGTCGCCTCTTTGACCGTTTTGTTTCGGGTGCGGCGCGATGCGTTTTTTTTCTTCCGTTTCGGGAACGGGCGCGATCGGGAAAATTGACGGGAACTGATTGTCCCGCGGCGTTTCGCGCGTTTATTTCAAGCCCTTCCGACGTTTTTTCTTCGGCCTTCCTTGTCCGTTCTTTGTGGCATAATTCCCGAAAAAAGGGGGGAAATCTTCCCCCCTCTTTTGTTTACGGCAAATCGGACAGTCCGCCCGTTACTTTTCGTAATTTTCCGCGATGAAGCGGTTCAACGTCTGAACGCCGTAGCCCGTCGCGCCTTTGGCGGACAAGGGCTTGTCCTTTTTGGAAAACGTAACGCCGGCAATATCCAAATGCGCCCATTTCGTTCCGGGTTTGACGAAGCGTTTCAGGAAAGTCGCGGCGATAATGCTTCCGGCTTCGCGGCCTTTCGATCCGACGTTCATGATGTCGGCGACGTCGGAAGCGATCTGGTCGTCGAACAAATCGTCCAGAGGCATGCGCCACAGCTTTTCCCCGACGGCTTTTGAGGATTTCAACAACGCTTCCGCCAGTTCGTCGTCATTGGCGAACAGCCCCGCGTAATCGGAGCCGAGAGCGACGATAATCGCCCCCGTCAGGGTCGCCAGGTCAATCATGACCCGCGGTTTGAAGCGTTCCTGAGCGTACCACATCGCATCGCCCAAAATCAGACGGCCTTCCGCGTCGGTGTTGACGACTTCGACCGTTGTTCCCGACAGGGCTTTGACGACGTCGCCGGGACGTTGCGCCGTTCCCGAAGGCATGTTTTCAACCAGAGGCATGACTGCCGCGACGTTGACTTTCGCCTTGCGCATTGCCAAAGCCTGCATCGTTCCCAACGCGACGGCGGCGCCCGCCATGTCGTCCTTCATTTCTTCCATGCCGTTCGCGGGTTTCAGGCTGATACCGCCCGAATCGAAGCAAACGCCCTTGCCGACCAGAACGACGGGAATCTCTTTATCCGACGGAGCGCCTTCCCAACGGACGACCGCCAGACAGGGCGGGTTCGCGGAGCCTTGGGCGACGCCGAGCATCATGTCAAGCCCTTTGGCTTTCAAGGTTTCGCGGTCGTATATTTCCGTTTTTAATCCGTATTTTTGCAGGTCAAGCGCGCGGGCGGCAAACGCCGAGGGCGTTACGGCATTCGCGGGTTCGTTGACCAGATCGCGGGCGGTATAAACGCCTTTGGCAATGGCGGTCATCGGTTCGTAAGCGTTTTGCGCCGCTTGGGCGTTGGCGGTCATGATATAGAATTCTTCCAACGTTACGGGCTTTTTCTGAACCGTCTTGTGCTTCAGGAAACGATAGGAAGCCAGTTTCGCCCCGAAGCCGACTTCGTGCGCGGGCAGGTCGTCAACGGCAAAATCGGCCGTCCGTTCCCCGCAGGTCAACAGCGCGTTGACGGCGGCGGCGCCCGCGGCGGCGGCGTTCAGACCGTCGGCGTTTTCCTTCTTGCCCAATCCGACGCATACCAAACGTTTGACGTCAAGCGCTTCGGGGGCGACAACGATGAACAGATCGCCTTGTTTTCCCGCGAAACCGTCCGTTTTTAACGCCCGAAGCAGGCGCCCGTTCATCAGGGCGTCAATCTTTTTGGCCGTTTTTGTCAGCGTCAGCCCGTCGTATACGCCGACGATCAGCGCGCCGTCGCTGGGAATTTCCGTTTTTTTGAATAAGATCTTCATGGCATGCATCCGTTTGAAAATATTTAAGACTGTTTGACAGCATACACTTTCCCGTTTGCGAATCAAAGCCCGCAAACGGGGGTTCCTGACGATTTTTTTGACCTTTTCGGCTTAAATGACGTGCAACGGGCGTTAATTTTTGATAATACAGGAAAAACGCGTTTAACGGCGGAGTTGAGTGCTATGACGGACACACCTTATGCGGAAGACGAATTTCTCGACGGGGCCGATGCCGATTCCCTGATGCCCGAACGCGAATGGCTGTTGTATGCCATACTGCTGGACGGCAAAGGCGGCGGCAAGAGTTTGGACGAATCGGAAGTCGGAGAATGGAAGCCCGAAGACGGAACCTTGTGGCTTCATCTGGATCTGTCGGTCGCGGGAACGCATGATTGGATGCTGAACCGCAGCGGCATTGACCCTTTGGTGCTGGAGGCCTTGCTTGAAGACGAAGAACCCCGCCCGCGCTGCATGCCTTTCGGGGACAATATGCTGCTGTTTTTGCGCGCCATTAACCTGAATCCCGATGAAGATCCCGATGATATGATTTCGTTGCGGATATGGTGCGAAAAAAATCGCATCATCACTTTGCGCGATACGCCTTTGGCGACGATGCGCGAAATCGACCGCAAGCTGATGACGGGAGTCGGTCCCAAATCGACGGGCGAAATGCTGGACGAAGTCTGTTCGACGACGCTTGACAGGATTGTGTCGGCGGTGGCGGATCTGGAGTATTCCATTGACAGCATCGAAGACAAAATCATTGACGAGGACGATGACGACGATATGATGGCGCCGTTGTCCGAAGCGCGGCGCAAACTTTCCGAAATGCGCCGCTATCTGTCGCCGCAGCGCGACGCGATGGAAATGCTGCCGCGTCAGCTGATGTCTTGGTTGAACAAGGAAATTCAATACCAATTGCGCGAAAACGCCAACCGCATGCTGAGGATTATAGAAGACATCGACAGCCTTCGCGAACGCGCGTCCATCAATATGGACGAACTGTCCAGCCAACTGCGCGAGGAAACGCAGGAAAACATGTACATGCTGTCGGTGTTGGCAGCGATTTTCATTCCTTTGACGTTTATTACGGGGCTGTTGGGGATGAACGTCGGCGGCATTCCGTTTGCCGATCATGAGCACGGTTTTTTAATCGTAACGGGGCTGATGTTCCTGTTCGGGCTGATTTTGATGATCGTATTTAAAAGGTTGAAATGGTACTGATGTCGCCGAAGGAAAAGATGACGGCCGCTCTTAAGGCGGCGGACGAAGAAACGGCGCGGGAGGGCGGTCGTCTGCTGGCGGCGGGAAAGTTGGTCGCGTTCCCGACGGAAACGGTGTACGGTTTGGGCGCCGACGCGACAAACGACAAAGCCGTCGCCTCGATCTTTGAAGCCAAGGGCAGGCCGCAATTCAATCCCTTGATCGCCCACGTCCCCGAATTGTCGTGGGTCGGCGGGTTCGCAGAAATGACGGATACCGCTTTGCGACTGGCGAAACGTTTTTGGCCGGGGCCGATGACTTTGGTCATGAACAGGACAAAGGCCTGTCCCGTTTCTTATCTGGTCAGCGCGGGGTTGGATTCCGTCGCGGTCAGGATGCCGTCTCATCCGTTTGCGCGGGCGCTGATCGCCGAAGCGGGCGTCCCCGTCGCCGCGCCGAGCGCCAACATATCGGGGACGGTCAGTCCGACGACGGCGGAACACGTTCGCCAAGGGTTGGAAAACCGCGTTTCTTTAATCATTGACGGCGGGCCGTGCCGCGTCGGCGTCGAATCAACCGTTTTGGACGTGCGCGGAGATCGTCCCGTTTTGTTGCGGGCGGGCGGCTTGACCGTCGAAGAGATTGAAGACGAAACGGGAAAAGGGTCCGTCCTGTTTCCCGAATCCGATCCCGCTTTGCCGCGTTCTCCCGGCCAGCTGTCCAGCCATTATGCTCCGTCTTTGCCCGTCAGGCTGAACGCCCTTTTCGCCGAAGAGGGCGAAGCGCTTTTGGGGTTCGGAAAAGCCGAGGGCGCCGTGTTAAATCTGAGCCCGTCGGGCGATACGGCCGAAGCGGCGGCGAATTTGTTCGCTTACATGCGGGAACTTGACCGTCCCGAATTCAGGCGGATTGCCGTGATGCCGATTCCGACGGACGGTTTGGGGCTGGCGATCAACGACCGACTGAAACGCGCGGCATATCCCCGCAGAGTTACGAAACAAAGCTAAGAGAGGCTCAATGCTTGAATTATCAGCTGATTTAAAGGAAAAAATGGAAGGTATCGCGGGCAGGGACGCGTTCGTGTTTTATGAAAGCGAAGGCGAAGCGGACGGAACGTACGCGTTTTATCCCTCATCTACGGAAGAGCTGTCCCGTTTCGCGGCGCTGTGTTTTCGCCACCGCGTCCCGATGCGCCCCTGTTCCGACGAAACGAAAGCCCGTTCGGACAGGATGAACGTCTTTTTCGAACGGATGGACAAGGTTCTGTCGGTTGATCCCGTCGCCAGAACGATAACGCTTCAGGCGGGGTGCACGTTTGAAACGGCGCGCCGCGCGGCCGACGAAGCTGGATTTTTGTTTCCGTTGTACATGAATGCGCCCGAAACGGCGCGCATCGGCGGCAGGCTGGCCTCCAATGTCGTCAATGCGGGCGTTTTGCGCTACGGCACGCCGAAAGAGCTGACCCTCGGTACGGAACTGGTTCTGCCCGACGGAACGGTTAAAAACACGCTTGAAAATTACGCGACTTCCGAAGCCGATACAATGAAAAACCTGTTCGTCGGTTCTCGCGGCGGCATCGGTTTTATCTCGGCGGCGGTTTTAAGGTTGCATCCGAAAGCCGTAGACGTGCGCCGCATGCTGTGCCTGTGCGACGGCGTTTCCGGCGTGCCCAAGCTGTTCGCTTTGTCCCAGCATTTGGGGGCGACCCTGCTGACGGGGTTCGCCGTATTTTCGAAAGCGGGAATGAATGAAATTGCGGCGAACGTTTCCGCCCTTCAAAAGCCTGCCGAAGCGGCGTGGTACGTTTTGGTCGAATTTTCTTCGACCGTTTTGAACGACCGCGTCGGCGCCTTTTTGGAAGAATTGAAAAAAGAAGCCGTGCAAAAAGGGCTGATCCGTGACGCCGTTACCTCTAAGTATCCCGAGGAAGCCGAAAATCTCGCGCGGCTGGGGCGCGCCCTTTGTTGTCTGTGCCGTCCCGCGGAGGGGGCGTTCTTCAGGGAAGCGGTTCTGCCCGTATCGAAAACGGTTGATTTCTTGGAACGTTTGGGGGTGCAGGCGGCTTACGCTTTCCCCAAGGCCGTTTTGATGCCTTTGGCGCGCATGGAGGAAGGCAGCCTGTTCCTGAACGTCCGTTTTCCCGAAACGGCCGACGGCGCCGATGCTTTGACGGAAAGCG
>CALXYE010000037.1 GCA_944392845.1 uncultured Alphaproteobacteria bacterium | reverse complement strand
GGGGTTTCCTACACCTAGAGGGGATCCCTTATAAAATCGGGCGAAAAAAAAAAAAACAGGCGAGAAACGTAAACATTTATATGTTAACTGTCTTTTTTAGTGTTTTGTATCTGGTTAACTGCTGTTGTACGGGCGCTTTTTTTTTGTGCGGGTGAGGTTTGGATTTTACATTTGATTCTAAATTTGATACAATAAATTTTCTTTTATTTATAAGTTTTTGTTTTTCAGATAAAAACTCATCTTCATTTAAGACCCCCTTGTCTTTTAAAGCAGACAAACGTTCCAATTTTTCAAGAATGTGTTCTGATGACGAGGATGCATCTCTTGACTGATATCTCGCTATATTTACAGCGTCAATGAAGGGTTTTAAAGTTTTTTTATCGCAGAATTTAACAGTCATATATGAAGAACCGTCATATATTTTTATATCTCCGAAAAAAAGACCAGTATTGTAGACTATTGAATTGATTTTTTCGAGAGGTATTTCTGCTTGCTTAAGTCCAAAAAAGAAACCTTTGTGCAAAAAAATAACACGTTCGGAAGTTGCTATAGCTAGCCACGTCAATCCCCCCATTAAACCAGATGTTATGTACAATAATTCTTCATGGTCATGTAAGATTTTTGGGAGTTCCATAATCTCAGAACGCACTTGGTCTATAGACATTTCGTCCATTTGAGCTAAAATATTTCTAACGTATTCTTTACTTTTCATTATTTTCCTCGTATGTAAGATTTCCATATAATCTAACTTATAAAGTAAAACACGTTTTAAAAGAAAATTCTATAAAAAAAGAATTTTGCGCCTTCCCGAGTATTGCCGTCGGCGGATTTTGTTCGCATCCTCTCTGGACATACGGCACCGGGGGTGGTAATCCATAGCGCAAGGGCGGCGAAGAGCCGTTTCGATACCGAGCCTGAGAGGAAAAGATGCCCGAATGTAATCATGATTGCGCGTCATGCAGCGCTAACTGTTCCGAACGCGCGGAAATTCAAAAGGAAAAGCCGAACTCCGCCAGCAATATCAAAAAAGTTATTGCCGTTGTCAGCGGCAAAGGCGGCGTCGGCAAATCCATGGTCACCGCTTTAACGGCGTGCGCGATGAAACGGCGCGGGAAAAAAGTCGCCGTTTTGGATGCCGATATTACGGGGCCGTCCGTTCCCAAGGCTTTCGGCATCAAGGAAAAAGCCGTCGGAACGGATGCGGGCGTTTTTCCCGCGATGAGCGTCGGCGGCATAGAGGTCATGTCCGTCAATCTGTTATTGGAAAACGATACCGATCCCGTTTTGTGGCGCGGCCCGATCATCGGCGGCGCGGTAAAGCAGTTTTGGACGGACGTGATTTGGAACGACGTTGATTTTATGTTCATCGACATGCCTCCCGGAACGGGGGACGTTCCGCTGACCGTGTTCCAATCGTTGCCCGTTGACGGCATTATCGTCGTAACGTCGCCGCAGGAATTGGTGTCCATGATCGTTGCGAAAGCGGTTAAAATGGCCAAGATGATGAACGTTCCCGTTTTAGGGATCGTTGAGAACATGTCTTATTTTAAATGCCCCGATTGCGGCAAGACATTCGAGATTTTCGGGAAAAGCCGCGTTGATGCGACGGCCGAAGAATTCGGGATTCCCCTGGTCGCAAAATTGCCGATTGATCCGAAAATGGCCGAAGCCTGCGACGCGGGTCGGATAGAAGCATTTAAAACCGATGCTTTGGACGCTTTGCTGGACGGTTTGGAAAAGCTCTGATCTTTTTCCGAAAGGAAAAAACCGTGCTGAAAATTGCCTTGTTACAGCTTTCCCCCTGCGGTACGTCGGACGAAAATCTTGAAAAGGGTTTGGCGTATTGCAGAAAGGCGAAAGAAAAAGGGGCGGACGTCGCTTTGTTCCCCGAAATGTGGAACAACGGTTATCGCATAAGCGGCGGCGTTCCCGCGTTGGAAAAGAGCGCGGTATCCGTTGATTCGGATTTCGTGCGCGCGTTCGGAAAGGCGGCCGAAGAGCTTGATATGGCGATCGGCGTAACTTTTCTTGAAAAACGCGGCGAAGTTTTTCGAAACTCGTTTGCTTTGTTCGACAGGCACGGAGAGCGAAAATTCGTTTACGCAAAAGTGCATACCTGCGATTTCGGCGACGAAAGAAAGCTGGCGCGCGGCGAAGATTTTTTCGTCGCGCCCCTTGATACGGCGGCGGGGAAAGTCAAAGTCGGCGCGATGATTTGCTATGACAGAGAGTTTCCCGAAAGCGCAAGAATACTGATGCTTAAGGGGGCTGAGCTTATCCTTGTGCCGAACGCCTGTCCGTTGGAGATCAACAGGCTTTCCCAGCTTCGGGCCAGAGCTTTTGAGAACATGTCGGCCGTCGCGACTTGCAATTATCCCGATACCGAACCCGACTGTAACGGCTGTTCCTGCGTTTTTGACGGCGTGGCGTACCTGCCTGAATCCGTTGATTCCGAAGATACTTGCATCCTTCAGGCGGACGGGAAGGAAGGCGTGTTCGTTGCCGAACTGGATGTGGAACGCTTGCGCGCTTACCGCAATAGCGAAGTGCACGGCAACGCCTACAGGCGTCCTGAAATATACGGGATGCTGACCGACCGAAAAATTGAAGAGCCGTTCATCCGCGCCGACCGCCGCGAATGACGGAAATCCGCTTTTTTAAGGCGTTTCCGTATAGGTCGGATCGGTTAAAATCGAAATCAGCTCATCCTTGACGCGGGCGGCGTCTTCCAAGTCAATCTGACACGTTCCCGCGGTGGCGTGTCCGCCTCCGCCGTATTGAAGCATCAGTTCGCCGATATTGATGATATTCGTTTTGTTCAGAATCGATTTTCCCAAAGCGAATACGATGCGTTGCCCGTTAACGCGCCATACGGATTGCATTGAAATGTTGATTTCGGGGTACAGGGCATAAATCATGAACCTGTTTCCGGGATAGATGACGTCTTCGTTCAACATATCAACGTACGCCAGATTTTTATATACGGTCGTGCATTTTTTCAGCTGGTCTTTGAATTTATCCTGATATTTGAAATACAAGTCAACGCGTTCCCTGACGTCGGGCATTTCTAAAATTTCGTCCGCATCATAACGGCGGCACAGGTCGATCATGTTCATCATCAGCTGATAGTTGGAAATGCGAAAGTCGTGAAAGCGCCCCAACCCCGTTCGGGCATCCATAATGAACGCCAACAAGGTCCATCCCGTCGGATGCAGAATGTCGTCCAAGGTATAATCGGCGGTGTCGGCCCGGTCAACGGCGGTCATCATTTCTTCCGACACGTTTTTGAAACGTTCCTTGCCGCCGAAGCTGTCCCACACGACGCGCGCCGCCGAAGGGGCGGACGGATCCAGAAAATAGTTGCTTTTATGCCCGACGCGCGCCAGTTCGCTGATATGGTGGTCGAAAACGTACGAGGCGGCTTTAGAGTACGGCAGGTTCGTCGTGATGTCCCCTTGGCGGATGTCGACCAAACCGTCCTGAACGTCCTTGGGGTGGACGAATTTGACTTCGTTGATCAGGTCAAGCTCTTTCAACAGGATGGCCGAAGCCAGTCCGTCGAAATCGCTGCGGGTTATCAGTCTGAAACGGTCTTCCGCCATGTTTTCTCCTAAACGTCCTGTACCATTGCCGTAATGATTTCTTCGCGGATGCGCGGCGCGTCCGCCGTCGGGACTTGGCACGTTCCCGCACCGATATGTCCGCCGCCGCCGTAATGCAGCATAAATTCGCCGATGTTCATTTTCGACGTGCGGTTAAAAATGGATTTACCCGCCGCAAAGACGACGTTGCGCCTGTTTTTTCCCCAGATTTCATGCACCGAAATGTTGATTTGCGGAAACAGGGCGTAAACCATGAAACGGTTGCCCGCGTAAATGATTTCTTCGTCGCGCAGGTAGATATGTCCCGCCGTTTTGTGAATGCGCGTGCAACGCTTCAGCTGTTCAATGAATTTATCCTGATGGTCAAAGTAAAGGTCGGCACGCTCCTTGACGTCGGGATCGTTCAGAATGTCTTCAACGTCTTTTGTGCGGCAAAGGTCAACCAGCTTCATCATCAGCTCATAGTTGTTGATGCGGAAATTTTTGAACCGCCCCAATCCCGTGCGGGCATCCATGATAAAGCCCAACAGCGTCCATCCCGTCGGATTTTTGACCTGCTCCAGCGTGTATTTCGCCGAATCCGCGATGTCAACGGCCTTCATCAGGGAAGACGGAATATTTTTAAAACGTTCCTCCGCGCCGTAATACTCATATACGACGCGTGCGGCCGAGGGAGAATTCGGATAAACGATGTAATTCGGCGGGCTGATAACGCGCGACACCTCGCTGATATGGTGGTCGAAAGCGATGTAAACCCCTTCAACGTAGGGCAGGTTTGCCGTGATGTCCGAATCCGTGATGGATATTCTGCCGTCCTGCATGTCTTTGGGGTGAACGAAGCGGATCTCGTCAATGATGCCCAGCTCTTTTAAAAGGGCGGCGCAAACCAGCCCGTCGAAATCGCTGCGCGTCAGTAATCTTTTTTTCGCAAGCATGGTTGTAAGACTCCGTTAACTATTTTTTTACAAGCATAACCAAAACAAAAGGACAAAAGCAACAAAAGCCGCTTAAAATATTTTACCGGTTGAATACGAAAGGAAATTCGGGGATGATACGGACGTAACGGAGGGAGTCGGTATCGTGAGGCTGCTTTTGATTTTTATTTTGTCGGGCGTTTTCGGGTGCACGCAGGCGCCGTTTGTTGACAGCCGCCGCGAAGCGGGACAGCCTTATACCGTCGGAGAATCGACGGCGGACAGGGTGGCCGTTTGTTACAATCCGTTTTCGACGAATGAAACCGAAATCATCAACATGGCGAAGGCCGAATGCGAAAAAACGGACAGAGAGCCGAAGTACGCGGGGCACAGTTACTGGACATGCCGCGTATTTTTGCCGCACCGCGTATATTATAAATGCGTTGATAAGCCGGGAGCCGAAAAAACGAAAAAGGCGGACGGGGAATGACGACCGTCCTGTCCGTTCAATCCAGAGTCGCGGCGGGTCATGTGGGAAACTCGGCGGCCGTTTTTTGTTTGGAAAGAATGGGAATCGACGTTTGGGGCGTTGATACGCTTTCGTTTTCCAATCATGCGGGATGCGGCGCCTTTAAGGGAGCCGTACGCACCGCCGAAGAGGTGCGCGATATTTTGAACGGCATAGACGGCTGTTTCGGTTTGGAAAACGCCGACGCTTTTCTGTCGGGGTATCTGGGGCGGGCGGAAACGGGCGGAGTCGTTTTGGAGGCTTTGGAAAAAGCGCGCCGTAAAAATCCGAACGTTTTATATTGTTGCGATCCCGTTATGGGAGACGGGGGCAGGGTTTATGTCGCCCCCGACATTCCCGACGCGATGCGGGAAAAGATCGTTCCCGCCGCCGACGTGATCGCGCCGAACCGCTTCGAATTGGAACTTTTGACGCGGCGCTCCGTGCGCGGCATTGCGGACGCCGTTGCCGCGGCGCGTTCCCTGTTGGGGAAGGGGCGTCTGCGTCTGGTCTTGGCGACGGGGCTTGAGGAAGGCGATTCGATTTCCGTTTTGTCTATTTCCGAATCCGAAACTTTTTGCGTGTCGACGCCGTTCGCCCGTTTTGAGCGGCCGCTTTGCGGCACGGGGGACATCCTGACGGCCGTCTTTTTGGGAAAGTTGTTGACCGGCGACGTGCCGACGGCTCTGTCTTTTTCCGTTTCCGCGCTATACGGCATGATCCGCGCCGCGCGGCCGGGAGGCGGAAACGCTCCCGGACTGATCGAGGCGCAGCGGGAACTGGAAGCCCCGTCGGAAATGTTCTCTTGCCGGCGAATCCCGTAAATATTTTTGTGGAAATATTTTGAAAAATTTTGTATATTTTTTGTCAAGGATATACAAGGTTTCACTTTCTTGCGCATAAAGGATCAAAAATATGGCTTCATCAAAAGAATATAACCTGCTTCACGTCAGACCCGAACGCAAGAAAGGCAAAAAGAAACATAAATCGGGCAACGGGAAAGGCTCTCGTCAGCAATCCGCGCAAAACGGCGGGGCTCAGCCCTACGCGCCGCGGGGAAGGTTTAATCCGGATCAGATGGCGGGGCGTTTTTCCTTTGACACGATCCACGGACTGAAACTCAAGGAAGTCGAATATACCGTTCCGCCTCTTGCCGAACGTAAGGCAAAGCGTGCGGCGTTCAACGGCGGGCGCGACAAGGACGGCAATCTGATCGGCGGCGGCGCCCGCGCGATTTTTTTGCAGATGCTGGCGCGCGACCATGAAAAAGAACTGGTTGAAAAGTTGGGATTGACCGAACGCGATCTGGACGGCATGCGCCACGGTTACACGCCGAACGGCTTTAACGTGCACCATAAGTTGTCTTTGCACGGCGGCGGTAAAAACGAGATCAAAAATTTCATTCTGACTCCGCTGTACCCGCACGATCAATTTCATCACGACGTCATTGATCCTCAACTGGTCGGCATCAAGGAAGGCGAAACGCGTAAAATCCTGATTCCGTGGACGGACGAGATGATCTATGATCCGAAGAAATACGGTTTTTATAAGGAAAAGCATCCCGTAAGGCCGAACTATACGTCAAACGTTGATCCGAAAAATTATGCGGAGCTGTATTTGCCCGAACATATCAGCGTTGAACGCCGTCAAAAGGATATGGCGTCGTTTTACGCGGAGCTTGACGCCAAAAAGGCGGCGAAGGAAGCGGCAAAAAAGGCGGGCACGACCGTTGCCCGAGGCGAAGAAGCGCCGAAAGACAAAAAGAACAAAAAGCATAAAAAGGACAAAGAATCCCAAAAGCGTCGGGTCGTTCCCCGTATGATGGGGTTGCTGAATCTGAAAAAAAGGTCGCGCTGACTTTTTGAGGAGGAAATATGGAAAAAGACGCATCGGAAAAGCCGTATCTTCATCAAAAACGTCCCGAACGTCCGCCCGGCTGGCTTCCGCCGAATAAGCGTCCTCAAAAGCCGAAGCCGCGCTATGTGCGTCCGGAATATTCGTTCGATACGATTCACGGGCTGTCTTTGAAGGAAACGGAGTGTTACGTTCCGACAAAGGCGGAGCGTGAAGCGGCGCGTTTGGAATTTGACGGGCAATTCAGCGCCGACGGCAAAACCCTCGTCAAGGAAGGGATGCGCGCCAAATTTTTAAAACATCTCGCTGAAAAGCACGCGAAGGAACTGAAAGAAAATTTGGGGCTGGACGACGGCCAGATTTCTCAAATGGCCGAGCGGGGACGCGTTCCGAACGGTTTTAACGTGCATCATAAGTTGCCGCTGCATGTCGGAGGAAAGAACGAATTTTCAAACTTTATTCTGATCCCGCTTTATCCTCACGATCAGCTGCATCGCGACATTTTGGACAAGCAGATCGAAAATATGAAGGAAGGCGAACGCCGCACGATTTTGTTGCCAACTTGCGACGATACGGTCTATGATCCGAAGAAATACGGCTATATGAAGAATAATCAAAAAGTCGAACCGAATTATGCGTCGAAAGTAGACGCCGCGAAATATTCGGACAATTATCTGCCCGAGCATATCGCCGAAATTCAGTCGAAACGGGAAAAAACGGAGAAACCGAAGGTCATCTCCTTGTTCAGGACTTTGAAAGAAATATCGGAAAGCGGAAAATCAGCGGCGTTGTTTCCGGAACGTGTCGCTGCGGTACCGCCTCCTCCGCCGGCGGTGCAAAAGAAAATATCGGAAAAAGGCCGCGGCTGACGGGCAGGCGCTTTTTCCGTTTCGGAGAGAGAAAGCGTTTTGTTGTATTCGCAACCTCTCTGCCGAGGAAAGGGAGATGTATGGAAAGGCTCCTTTGATACAACAGGATAATTCAAATAATCACGTGCACCGATCACGTATCGCATGGTGTCGCACCGAAGCGGCGACGATATGGCGAAAAACGCTGTGGAATCGGTAAAATTCTAAAGATGCCGTGCAAGCGGAAAAAGAAATGCTCCGAAACGGAAGCATGAAGCATTCCTGTCATTCCGCATACGGGCAAAAATTCCGCCGAAAATCGCCTGTCGGACTTTATAGGGGCCCCGAAAGGTAATTCGCGAGGCCTGTGAAGGGACGGAACAACAAAAAATATATCCGGCGTCAATTGAAATAAGACGTTGCGTCAGCGCGGCATTCCGATCTGTTTCGGTTTGTTCGCATCGCGCTGGAATATGTCCGCAAAGAAAGAACCGTGTGTTTTACGCGGGGACTCTTTTTCGGAAAAAGGACGAGGTTTATCGGCCGGAACCGTAAAGCGTGCTTTGTTGCAAAACAGCGTGAGGTATTTTTATTTCTCCCGCGATACGGTTTAAGTTTCGCCGATGCGTGTTCAGTTCGGTTTCCGTCAGTTCTCTTGCCGGCGCACGCATTTTTTGCGCGTGCAGTTGTAAAATCCGGTAATCATCCTTCGACATTTCGGAACAGGATTTTAAAATGCTTTTCGGAGCGCTTCTCTCCAAAGATGTCGCCATATACATGAATATTCTTTCACGCTTGCTGTCATAAGCCGAAGGCGCGGACTCGTTCTTTAACGAATCTTTTTCAAGGGTATCCAGCACGCGTTGCAAAGAAAGGTACATCAGGTGATTTCCCGTATCGCCGTATTGGCGCGCATTTAAAAGATTTTTCATTTCGCTGAACATCCGTGCGGAATCTGGCGAATTTTTGTTTTTCAAAGCGGGCAGGCTTTTGACGGAAACGTCGGTTTCCGCTCCTTTTGCGACGTTTGCCGCATTTTTTAATTCCAAGAAAGCCTTTGTTAAAGGATGAAGCGTCAACGCTTTTTTGTCATTGCGCACAAAGTCTTTGAAATCGTCGCAGTATAATCCGCAAACGCGTTCCAAACGCGAAACGGAGGCGACTTCAAATTCTTCGTCGGAAGCGTTGCGCGATTTCATTGACGAGATGACCTTTTCTCCGATATAGGCTCGTTCGTAAGCTTCAACGATGTATCTGTTGTCAAACCATGCCTTATAAGCATCGCTATATGATTTATCGCGATTAAAAGCTTCAACCATTTCGGGGGCGTCCAACCTGAACGCTTCCAAAGGAGCCTTGTCACCCCGCACGGCGAACTGGTTGGCGGCTTCCAAAGCGGCGCATTGAGCGTCGGCTTCCAAGCATCGATCCAGCAACAGGCGTGAACGGGCATTCAGATTTTCATTTTTCATCTCGGTTGCACCGTTGCGGTGTTGCACGGCATGCGTCGCTTCATGAACCAGCGCCGTTTTCAGGCATGCTTCGCTGAAGGCCGCGGACAGGATGATTTTATTCGCGTCATCGCAATAGCAACCGATTGCCTTATCCCCCAAAGTATCGGAAAAATAAATTTCCGTTTTATATTCCGCCAGCTTTTTTAAAGAGTACTTTCCGACGGGAATTTTTTCCAGGGAACCTAATATGCGTTTGGCCTTTTCTTCATCCCGCGCAAAGACCGACAGACCGCTGCAGGTAAAGCGGTTTTTTTGTTTCTGTGCGGCGTCGGTTTCTTTTTGCATGTTCGGCTCCCGATTAGCGTTTCATTCCCGTTCGATTCATGACGAGCGCCTGAAATTTTTTATTTTTCATGCCCGCCATCGTTCTGGCTTTGCGTTTTTGCAGCTCCAGCTTTTTGGCGACTTTCCCGCTTTCTTCGACGCGCGTTTCCAAACGCCGCTTCAAAAAGGGATTCTCCGCTTTTTCCGCCAATTCCGCCATTTCCTTGCGGTCTTCGGCCGTCATCGTTTTATAGATGTTTTCCTTGACCTTTTTGCGGGTGGCGACATCAGCGAAGGAGTTTTCGACGGCGCAAAGCGTAATGTCGAGCATCTCCGCTTTCGTGAAGCCGAATTTTTCCGCGCCGATGCGGTGTTCTTTGCCCGTATGCGTGCCGAAAATGCCCGCGTCGTCCGGGTTCAAAGAAATTCTGACGCCCGCGTCATACAGTTTGCGCGCGGGATGATTCGCCAGATCGCCTTTCAGGTCGTTGACCAAAATGCGGTTGCTGGTCGGGCAGACCTCAACCATCACGCCCTTTTCCGCCAAATCCTTCATCACTGCGGGATCCTGCGGCGCCGAAACGCCGTGTCCGACGCGCGAAGCCCCTAAACGCACGGCGTCGCGAATGCTTTCGGGGCCGCAAATTTCACCCGCGTGCAAAGCCAGCTTCAACCCGGCGCCCTTGGCGATATTGAGCGCTTCGGCGAAATCGTCGAATTTTCCCGCGCGTTCGTTGCCCGCAATGCCGAACCCCGTGACCAAAGGATGCGGGTTGTCGCGGACGAATTCCGCGACTTCTTTGACGTTTTCCGCGCCCAGATTGCGTACGCCCGTCGCGATAAAACGGGTTTCAAGGCCCGTTTCCTCTTTGACCTCATCGGCGGCTTTGGTGATCGCGTCCATCATGGCTTTATAACGCGGGACGGACAATTCCCCCTTGCCCGTTTCGGGGTTGACCTCGGTCGCCATGTGCATCGGCGACAGGATCAGTTCGACGTAGACGCCGCCTTCGTTGGCGTTTTTGGACAGGTAGTCTTTCGTTACGTCATAATAATCCTGCGGCGTGCGCATCATGTCCGCGACGCTGTCGTAAGTATTGATGAACGCCCAAAAATCGCTTTCGTCATAAGCGTAACGGCCGTTCGGAAAATCGGTTTTGTCGTATTGGCCTTCCTTCATGACGAAATCGTCGGGCAATTTGACCTGATGGCGCCGCGCCAGTTTGGCCGCCATTTCCGGCGTGACGGTTCCTTCGATATGTTCGTGCAGAGTAGCCTTCGGCAGTTCGGATACATTATAATTATTTGTCATTTTTCACCTGCTCGGGGCTTTCTTCGCCCCCCTTTATCATTGATTACACTTTTCCTATTCTTGCCTATCAGTTTAAACGAAGGCGTTTTAAGTGTCAATAATTTGTCTAATTTGTCTATGAGGTTTTTTAGAACAAAACGAATGTAAAGGAATTTTTAAGATTTTAAAAATCCGTTTTTTCAAAAAAAGGGGCTTTAAAAATTTATTTTTCTTTTTAAGAAACGGGGGCTTGCCCTTGCGTCGTTCGAACTGTAGTATCTTAAAAAAAGAATCTTTAAGGTCGGGAGGAAACGATCATGCCTCGAGTTATGTTGAAATGTGCCGTTTTGGCCGTTGCCGCCGTTGTCGGCGGATGCGCCGTTTTTTCGGACGAACCCGAATATTACGGTTATGAAGAAGAATTCGTTTATCCCGAACCCGATATCATTCCTTCCATGCCTGACGACGACCCCGGCCGCAGCGTTGACGAGATGTTGGGCGCGCAAGAGGATGACGCCGCAAAGGATACGGCGGTTTACGAACACGAAGGGCGCTTCGGTTCAAAGGAAAAGATTTCCTTGCGCAAGGGGTTAAACGCTCCCGTGACGGGAATCGAGTATGCCGCCGACGCCAAGGAACCCGTTTCCGTCGTCCGTCCTTTGGAATTGAAGGCTGCAGAAAAGAAAAACGAAGGCAAAACGGAAGAGGAGATTCTGGCGGAAATCGTTTCTCCTCCCGAAGAGCCCGTCAATATGGTTGAGCTCGTTTCCGAAAAAGCCGTTTTAAAAGATAAAGGCGAAGAAGTCGCCGTCGAAGAAACGGCCGTTGAGGAAGAAGGCGCTCCCGTCGTTTTGACGCCTCCCGCTTCCGCCGTCGCGGCGCCCGTTTCTTCCGAAAAGGACGCTTTGCCGAAACTGCCGTCGGGGGAAGACGGATATTCCCGTCAACCGCCGCTTTCGGAGTTTGTCGCACCCGAGCCCGCCGCGGTGTCCGAGCCTGCGCCCGTAGCGGCTCCTGCGCCCGAGATTGCGGCCGTTCCTTTGGTGCCGCCGTCCGCTCCCGTTTATGAGCCGTTGCCTGTCGCGCCCGAACCGGAATTTACGCTGACGCCGCCTTCCGCCGCGCCCGCTCAGGACTTTCAACTGATCCCGCCTCAGGGAAGTTTCGAAGCTCCCGCACAGGAAACGATCACGCTGACGCCGCCGTCCTCCGCGCAACCTGCGGCTCCCGCGTTTGAACAGAACCTTCCGCAGGCTCCCGCACCGCAGTTTCAACGGCAGGATGCGAGCCTCGGCGTTTCCCAAAATGTCGCTTTAATCGCTTTTCCCGCGGGACAAACGGTTTTGCCCTCCGCGGCTTCGGCCGAGGTTTCTTCGGCCGTGTTCGCCTTGCGCCGTCAGGCGTTCGGCAGGCTGTTGGTTATCGGCTATGATGCGCCCGACGGGAAACGGGGCAGCGTCGCCGCCGCGCAACGGCGCGCCGACGCGGTGTCCGCCGCTTTGATCCGTTCGGGAGTCGCCGCCGCCCAAATCAGGACGGAAGCGATGGCGACGGCGCCGTACGGCGAGAAATCGGGCAATTTTGCCGAAATTTATTTGGAATATTGATTTCTGACGGGTGAATGATGCAAAAACCTTTTAAAGTAGCCCTTGCCGGGCTGGGAACGGTCGGCGGCGGCGTTGCCAAGCTGTTGTCGGAGCAAAAAGACGTGCTGGCGAAACGTTGCGGCAGGCCGATAGAACTTTGCGCCGCGGCGGATCTGAACGAAGCCAGATTGAAAGAATTGGGCGTTTCCGAAAACGTAAAATACTATAACAACGCTTTGGACATGCTTCGGGAAACGGATGCGGACGTGATTGTCGAACTGATCGGCGGGGCGGACGGTATCGCTTACGAGTTGTGCAAAACGGCTTTGAACGCCGGAAAGAATTTCGTCACGGCGAACAAGGCGATGATTGCCCATCACGGCAACGAACTGGCGGAGATCGCCGAGGAAAAGGGCGTGTTTTTCGGTTACGAAGCCGCGGTGGCCGGCGGCATTCCCGTTATCAAGGCGTTGCGCGAAGGGTTGGTCGGCAACAGAATTTCCGAGGTGTACGGCATCTTAAACGGCACCTGTAATTATATTTTGACGGTTATGCGCGAAACGGGGCGTTCTTTCGCCGAAGTCTTGGCCGAAGCGCAAAAGCTGGGCTATGCCGAAGCCGATCCGAGCTTTGACGTTGACGGCATCGACACCGCGCACAAAATGTGCATTTTGGGCAGCTTGGCGTTCGGGATGCCGATTGATTTGAAAGCCCTGTCGATTGAGGGCATCCGCCGCATTTCGGATTTGGACATTGCTTTTGCCCGCGAACTGGGGTTCGGAATTAAGCTGTTAGGCGTCGGCCGCCGTTCGGAAAAGGGCGTTTCCCTGAACGTTTATCCCTGCATGATTCCCCGTTCTTCCTCAATCGCTCACGTTGACGGCGTTTTTAATGCCGTCATTACCGAAGGCGATTTTGTCGGACATTCCATGTTCGTCGGGCGCGGCGCGGGAGAAAAGCCGACGGCCTCGGCGGTCGTCGCCGATATTGCCGATGCGGCGACGGGGCGCGGTCTGCCTTTGTTGACCGTTTCCCGTTCAGACATCGTGACGCTGCCCGTCGTGCCCTTGTCCGAACGCGTCGGGGAATATTATCTGCGTTTCGAGGTATGCGACAAACCGGGCGTCGTTGCCGACATCTCCCGCGTTTTGGGCGAAGAAAACGTATCAATCGCTTCGATGATTCAGCGCGGCAAAACGGCGGAGGGCGCCGTGCCGCTGATTATGACCCTGCACGAATCCAAAGAGGCCAGCGTTTGCAACGCTTTGAACAGAATCGAGCGTCTGGAAAGCGTTTTGGCCAAGCCGTGCATGATTCGCATAGAGCGTTTGTAAAATGTCCGAAGCGGTTTTGGGCGTCGAAAGATCCGTCACGCTGAGAAGCTGGATCGCGCGCGAGGTTGAACCCGATCTGACGGCGGCAATCGCGCGCCGCAACGGCGTTTCGGAGATTGTCGCCCGTATATTGGCGGGGCGGGGTGTCCGTCCCGACGACGTTGATTTCTTTTTGGCGCCGCGGCTGTCGGCTCATCTGCCCGAACCGTATATTTTAAAAGATATGGAGAAAGCGGCCCTCCGTATCGCCGAAGCCGTGATGAACGGCGAAAAGGTCGCCGTGTTCGGCGATTATGACGTTGACGGGGCAACGTCTTCTTCGGTGTTGGTTCAGTTTTTGAAAAGCGTGTCTTGCGGCGGCGTTACGGTGCGCATTCCCGAACGCGACGAAGGCTACGGCCCGACGGCGGAAGCAATCGGGGCTTTCGCGGACGAAGGCGCTTCTTTGATCATTACGGTCGATTGCGGCACGACGGCTTTTGATGCTTTGGAAGGCGTCGCGAAAACGACGGACATCGTCGTTGTTGACCATCACGAGCCCGAAATTCGTTTGCCCGAAGTCTTCGCGATCGTTAATCCGAAACGCTTGGACGAACCCGTTGATAATCCCTGTCGCCATATGGCCGCGGTCGGCGTCGTCTTTTTGCTGATCGTTGCGGTGAACCGCATCTTGCGCCAAAAAGGCCTGTATTCCGACGAACGCCCCGAACCCGACCTGCGGCGGTGGCTGGATCTGGTCGCGTTGGGAACGGTGTGCGACGTCGTGCGTTTGCGCGGCGTCAACCGTTTGTTCGTCAAATCGGGATTACGGTACATGGCGCGCCGCCAAAACAAAGGATTGGCCGTTTTAAGCGAGCTGTCGGGAATCAAGGAGGCGCCGACGGCGTATCATTTGGGATATGTTTTGGGGCCGCGGCTGAACGCGTGCGGGCGTATCGGGCGCGCGGGGCTGGGAATGAAACTTTTGTGCGCGGGCGATGAAGCCGAAGCGCGCGAAATCGCGGCGCAACTGGACGAGCTGAACGTTTTGCGCCGTCAAATGTGCGAAGACGTTTTGAAACAGGCGATCTTTCAAATTGAAAGCAGGGACGAAGACCCGCCGATTATTTTCGCGTACGGCAAGGATTGGCACCCCGGCATTATCGGCATCATTGCGGGACGGCTGAAGGACCGTTACCGCCGTCCGTCTTTGGTGATGTCGGTTGACGGAGACGAGGTGCGCGGTTCCGGGCGTTCCGTTTCGGGGTTGAATATGGGTGCGGCGGTGATGGCGGCTTTGGAAAAGGGAATATTAACCCGCGGCGGCGGCCACGCGATGGCGGCGGGTTTTTCCTTAAAGGCCGAAAACCTGCAGGCGTTCAGGAGCTTTTTGGAAGAATACATGAAAACGCACGGCGGCCTTGAGGAAAAGGATGATTCCTATCTGATTGACGGGATTGTCGATATCGGCGCGGTATCGTCCGAACTGGTCGAAACGCTGTCGTGCATGGAGCCGTTCGGCGAAGGCAATCCCGAACCGCGCTTCGCCGTTGCGAATGTTGCGGCGTCATACGTGCAGGTCAGAAAAGGCGGGCACGTCAGCTGCACTCTGGTCGGGCGGGACGGGCGCAGCCGTTTGCGCGCCATTGCGTTCCGGGCGGCCGATACGGAAATCGGGCAGGTTCTGCTGAAAAACAGGGGCGAGCTGTTTCACGTCGCGGGGCTGATTCATGCCGATACGTTCAGAGGGGCGGGACAGGCTCAATTCATCATTGAGGATATTGCGCCCGCTTAATTGATCGGGATAATGCGTTCAAAACTTTCGTGATTGTCCAATCCTTGCAGGACAACGCCGTCAAAGCCCAAATCCATGATGCTTTTGAAATAGACGCCCACGATGCGCTTCCATTCGGAATTCCAGTAGTCGGCAATAATTCCCGCGGGGTTTGTCTTGTCGGGAAAGCGGAGCCATGCGGGGTCTTTCAGTTTCCAAGAAGATTCCCAATACGGGCGCGTGTCTTCGGCGACGGAAACGTTCAAGACGGCGTAGACCAATCGCCGCGCGCCGATTTTTTTTTGTTTCAGGCGGGCGACGTCTTCGGCGGAAAGCGGCTGAGAAAATTTAAAAAACGGATCGATGATCAGCAGGTCGTAATTCGTGTCCGCCAAAGCGTCGATCCATTCGCCCTTGGAGGCGTAATGCCGCGAATTCGTCATGATCAGCATGTTTTTAACGTCTTGCAGGGACAAAACGTTGGAAACGTTTTCGCCGAAGGGCGGGTTTTCCGAGAGCGGCGCATCGTAGCGCGCCGCGGCGTCCGTGTCGGCATGAGCGGGGATGCCTTGTTTCGCAAGCGTTTTCAAGGCGGCCGCCTTTTCTTTTTCCGTTTTGCAGTGTTCGGTGCCCAAAACGGAAACGCCGAATTCGTCCAGCAGCTTTTTCGTCTTTGCCGGCAACGCGTTCCTGCCGCATACGGCATTCGTTGCCAGAACGGCGTTCAGCGATTGTATGAAGCGGCGGTCGGGAGTGCCTTCGGGGATGAGCTCTACGGGGGAAAAGAGTTTCAGCAGATAGCGTTCGTCTTCGGTTTTCGCGCCCGCGGCTTCGGCGCGGTGGAGTTCGTCCAGATCGTTTTCCCATTCGCCCCGCGTTAAAAGCTTGACGCCGCCGTCGGCGACGATGGCAAAGTCGGGGCGAACTTCTTCGGCATAGTCTTTGAGCGTTTCGACGATGCCGCGCATCAATTCGCGATAGTTTGGGATGTACGACGGATTCAGGTAGATGCGTTCCTCCAGCGGGTCTTGATTCGCTCTGACGCCTTGAAATTCCTGCGCGCCGGCGGCAAAACAGGCAAGGCTTAACCCTCCCAGGGCAAAAAAAAGCATCCTCTTGTTCATAAAAACAACTTTCTTTGTGTTTTTTTGTAACGTTTTTAGGTATTCTAAAAAAAATTCATTTGTATTTTGTTAACAAAAGAAGACGGAAAACGTGACTGATAAGAAAGTATGGGTTTTGGCGGATGACCGCGCGGGAAACGTTGCTCAGGCTTTGGGCGTTGCAGAAGCTTTGGGCGAAGAATTCGAGGTTAAAAACATTCGTTATACGAAATGGGCGGCTTTGCCCAACCTTCTGCGGGGGGCGTCGCCGTTCGGCATAACGGAAGAAACGGCCGCGGAGCTGGTTCCTCCTTATCCCGATTACGTCATTTCCGCGGGACGGCGTTCCGCTCCCGTCGCCCGTTGGATCAAAAAGCGTTCCCAAGGCAAAACAAAAATTATTCACATGATGTATCCCGGACGTTTCGGGTTGTCGGATTTCGATCTGATCGTCCTGCCGTATCATGACGGGTGCCGCCTCGACCGCGAAAACATTATGCGCGTTATCGGAGCGCCCCATCGCGTCACGCCCGAAAAGCTGGCGGCCGAAAAGGAAAAATGGGCGCCCGTATTTGAACGCCTTCCCCGTCCCATGATCGCCGTCATCGTCGGCGGCGCGACGAAAGACAAACCCTTTACCGTCGATATGGCAAAAGACTTTGCTTCAAAAGTAAAAAAAATGGCGGAAAACATGGGAGGCGCGTCGTTTTTGGTGACGACTTCCCGCCGTACGGGACGCGAACAGGAACAGGCCATCCGCGACGGGTTGTGCGAACCGATGTTCTTTTACGAATGGGGCAATAAGGAAATGGACAATCCTTATTTCGGTTTTTTGGCCTCCGCTGACCATATCGTCGTAACGGGTGATTCCGTTTCGATGTGTTCCGAAGCCTGCGCGACCGAGGTTCCCGTCTATATTTATGCGCCCGCAGGTTCGGTCGGCAAAAAGCATGCCCTGTTGCATCAGGAATTGTATGAAAAAGGCTTGGCGCGTCCGTTGGACGGGCAAGCGGTTTCCGAAACGCATCCGCGCCTGATGGTCGCAAAAACCGTGGCGGAACGCATCAGGGCTTTGGGATAAGCAATGACGGAATTCAGCGCCGATTTAGATTTGCTGTTTGGCGAGTTGCCTTTCGCGCAAAGGTGCCGCGCGGCAAAGGAGAACGGCTTTTCCGCCGTAGAATTTACTTTGCCCGTTGATATGCCCTTGGGAGAACTGGGCGACGCGACGGCATACGGCGGATTGAAAACGGCGTTGATTCAAATGCCCGAAAAAGACTCCGCTTTGGCTTTTTCCAAGCCGATGAAAAAAGAATTTTTGGCTTCTTTGAACGCCCTTTTGGACAAGGCGGATTTCTTGGAATGCCGCCAAATCCTGATACAAGGAAAGATTTTGGAGGAAGACGGCTTTGACGAAGCGCGCGACGCATTCGTTTCGGCGTTGCATGCGGCGGCGCCGAAAGCGGAAAGGGCGGGCGTCAAAATATTGCTGAGCTTTAAAAACGGCGTTGAAACGCCGGGGTTTTATCCCGCGTCAACCTTGGAAGTCCTCGAAATATTAGACGAACTGAACAACGATAAGGCTTTCGGCTATCTGTACGACGCGTATCACGCCCAGTGTACCGAGGGCGGATTGAGCAACACGCTGGAATCTTTGGCTTCGCTGATCGCGCACGTCCGTATCGCGGGCGTACCTTTGCATGAGGAACCCGATACGGGAGAGGTCAATTATTCGTTCCTGCTGTCTTTGCTGGACGCTTCCGGATACGACGGGTATATCGGATGCTCCTATACGCCCCGCATGAAGACCGAAGACGGTCTGAAATGGATGAAAAAATACCTTTGACGGAAGGAAAAGCCCCATGACGAAAACCAAGTTTTCCCTTTATCTGTCGCAGGCGGAAAAATATTGGCTGGACGGCGATATCAAATCGGCGCGTTTGGCTTTTTCGGACGCAAGGGAGGAAGCCTTAAAAAACGGCGATACCCGCGGCGTCGCCGAAGCCGAAGTTCGGTCGGGGGATATGGAAATGTCATTGGGCCGCGCCGACGAAGCGAAAGAAGCCTATGTTTCGGCTTTGTCGATGTTGTTGCTGGATTTTGATTCGCAAAGCCTGTCGGCGGAAATTAAGTTGAAGTTGGCGCAGATTGCCGCCGATCGCGGCGAAACGGAGGAAACCGAGCGTCTGACGGATCAGGCCGAGGCTCTGTTCGACGAAGCGGATAACCGTTCGGGGCAGGCGCGCGTCGCGGAAATGCGCGGCACGCTTTTAATGTCAAAGGGGGATTATGAAACGGCCTTGCCGTTTTACCGCAAAGCCTGCGTTCTGTACGAACAGGAAAACAATTCTTTAAAGGAAGCCGTCGCCCTTCGGACGGTGTCGCGTTTGTATATGTCTTTGAACCGTATGGATCAGGCGCATGACGCTTTGGAAAAAAGCATGGCGCTGTTCCGCGAAAACGGCGATTTGCTCGGCGAAGCGGGGGCGCTGACGGCGATCGGCGTTTTGCGTACCACGATCGGCGATTACATGCTGGCGGGCAGGGCGTTCAGAAAGGCGATCATGCTGTACGGCAAGCTGGGGCACATTCCCGGCGAAGGCGAAGCGACGTTCTATCTGGCGCGGCTGGAAGCGATGTCGGGCGGAGCGGAAAACATTAGAAACGCCGTTAAGGATTATAAAAAGACGGTTTCGCTGTTGGACGGCGTTTTTTGGCCCGAATTGGTTGCAAAGGCGAAACAGGAAATGGAACGACTGGAAAAGGTTTCTGCGTCGTCCGAGAATTAAGAGGATATGAAAAAGGCGGGGATGGTTGCCCCGCCTTTT
>CALXYE010000036.1 GCA_944392845.1 uncultured Alphaproteobacteria bacterium | reverse complement strand
ATTCGGCGTATCCCGCTTAGACAAGCCATTCGCCGATGCCCGACGTTTCGGCACCGTAGCCCGCCCAGCCGTTTTGATCGAATTTGCATCCCCGACACTGCGCGGCCATATCCGAAAACGTCCTCTGAACGCCGCCGCCGCCGTGAGTGATGAACGGAACGACCGTCTTCCCCGACAGGTCGTATGTTTCCAAAAAGCTGCTGACCTGCGGCGTGATCGTTCCCCACCAGTTGGGCGAACCTATGAAAATTACGTCATATTTGGAAATATCCGCCACCGAAGAAGTCAGCTTGGGGCGGAAACCTTCCTGAATTTCCTTCTTAGCCTGTTCGGTCATCGGGCGGTATTCATCGGGATAGCTTCCTTCGGCCTTGATTTCAAAAAGATCGCCGCCGACCTTTTCCCGTATGGCTTCGGCAACCGCCTTTGTGTTCCCCGAATATGAATAATAAGCGATTAAAACCCCTGACTTTTTCTCCATCGCCGTTCCTTTCGCATCTTGAGCCGCCGCCGTTTGCGCCGCCGAAAACGGCAAAGACAGCAACGCGGCAAAAAGCAACAGATATTTTTTCATCCTTCCTCCTTTAAACATCAACATCCCGTTCATTATTTAAGACCGTCCGACCCTTTTTCCCAATTCATAGGCTTTTTGCGGATAATCCGTCCGTTTCACGGCTCCTGCGGGCCAAACGCCCGAAGCGATAACGCGCCCCGCGTCCGTCCATCCCAAATAATTCAGAAGAACCTCGTAATGCTTTTCGATCGGTACGGCCTCCGCAGCCGAAGTATCGGCATACGTCATCAGCAAAGCCGCCTTTTTCGGCCTGTGTATCCGTCCGTTGATCGCATAAAAACGGTCTATGACCGCCTTCAGCTGAGCCGAAATGCCGAAATAATACATCGGCGTCGCGAATACGACCATATCGGCGTCAACAATATGAGCGCGGACGAATTCGAAATCGTCCTTGAACACGCACGGACCGTCCATACCGCATTTATTGCAGGCAATGCACGGATGCACGTTTTTAAACGCGGCGTCAAAACGTACGACTTCATGCCCCGCTTCTTCGGCGCCCCTGATGAAATAATCGGCCAAAGTGTTGGAATTGCCGTTTTTTCTGGGGCTTCCCGTCAAAACCAGTATTTTCATTTTTCCCTCTTCTTCCGCGGTTCTTTTTTCTTCGGCAAACGCAATCCCCGCCTTCGTTCCCGCGGAAACAGCCAATGCCGCCGCGACTCCGGACAAAGTTTTTTTCATGAAATCCCGCCTGTCCATACCTTCCTCCTAACATCCGAAAACGCCCGAAAAAATTCCCGCAACGGCAAAAACGGCCGCTTTAAGTTCCGTTCGTGCCGCAAATATCCCGTAATTTTTATCAAGGTAATTTTTAGAGTCGACTCTAAGTCAAGAGGTTTTTTCGCACGCCTTCAAAACATGAAATAAAGCGGATTTTCGCCTTTTTTTGTCGCAAGAAACAAAGCGTTTCCTGTCCGTAAAATGAGTGCTAAAAGAGGAGAGTCTAACGGAAAAAGTCTAACGTGTTTGAGGGAAAAAACTTAAAGAATAGAATATTTTCAAAAGATTATCTGCCGATCGTATGCGACAAAACGCCTCAGTCCCGCTGACTACGGATCAGCAGGCCTTTTTTGCGGACGGCTCAAAAGGAAAAAATGCCGAAACGATAAAAAACGCCTTTTGGGAAAACAAAGATAAAAACTCTATTTTTTCAATGAGTTATCAAACAAAAACCCTTGATAAAACGCGAGGTTTTTCAAGGGTTTAGATGGTGGGCGAACAGAGGCTCGAACTCTGGACCCGCTGATTAAGAGTCAGCTGCTCTACCAACTGAGCTATTCGCCCGAAGCAAAAAGACTTATAGACCGAAGCCGCATATTTTGCAATAGTATAATTTGATTTTTTTCATTTCATCGGTTTTTTTATGTTTTCCGACGAACGATTTTATGAACAGGCTTGGAAATCCGCTCCGTTGACGGGAATGTCCGTCCTGCCGAAAAACGGGGTCCCCGAAAGGATGATCGTCCTGTTGCACGGGTACCGGGGGGACGCCCGGTCTAATCTGGGATTTGCCCGAGCGCTGGCCAGAGGCGTCACAAACGCCGCCGTCATCGTTCCCGACGGTTTGGCCGAAGTCCCGGAGGTCGGAAATCCCCATGTCCGCCAATGGTGGAACCTGCCGCCGTTTGAAGGACGCTATTATTCTTTCATGCCTTATTTGGCTCCCGAAGAAATCAAGCGGGGCTTGGATCAGATCGTTAAAGAAGCCCATGTCGCCGCCGGCATTTTGAACAAATTTTTAAAAAAGCAGGCCAAGGCTTTGGGATTAAAACTTTCCGACTGTTTTTTGTGCGGCATTTCGCAGGGAGGAATCACCGCTTTTGAAATGGCCTTGTTCCGTTCGGAGTTACACGCCGATTCTTTCGGAACGCGTTTGGGAGCTTTGGCCGTTATCGGCGCGGGAATCCCCGGCGCCCAAAGAATTCGGGAAGGGAAAACCGCCATCCCGCCCTTTCCCGTCCTGTTGGCGAGAGGAACAAACGATGAGATTTTTCCGCCTTCCGTCGATTCCTTTTCCGAAAGCCTGTTAAAAGAAGCGGGAATGCCCGTGTCGCGCGTTCAGGTCGAATCGGGACATTTCGGATTGGAACATGCCGCGGCGAACGACGTTTGCGCTTTTTTGAACGCCGCCGCACGAAATTAAAAAAGACGGAGAGCGCTTTTTACGCAAAAAACGTAACTCCGCCCTTGACTCCGTCAAGCGAACAGCGTACAAAAGGGCTTCGATTTTGACTATTTTAAACGGAGCCGTACCATGAAACGTACATATCAACCCAGCAAGATCGTCCGCACCCGCCGTCACGGGTTCCGTACCCGCATGGCCACGGTCGGAGGCCGCAGGGTTCTGAACGCCCGCCGCCGCAAAGGTCGGAAGCGGTTGACGTTAGGCTAAAGACTCCGCCGGAAAAACGGGCGGAAAATGTCAGGCCGACTTGTAAAAATCAAAAAAAGACCGGATTTTCTCCGAATCGCCCGACACGGGGCGAAGGCAGTAAGATCCGGTCTTGTTTTGCAGGCGCTGATCAGAGAAGCGCCGTCCGAACAAACGCCCCTTCCCGTTATGCGAATCGGCTATACGGCCAGCAAAAAGATCGGAAAAGCCGTCGTCAGGAACAGAGCCAAGCGCCGTTTGCGGGCGCTGTGCGCCGCCGTGTTGCCCGAAGAAGGAATGCCCGGAGTCGATTATGTGCTGATCGCCCGATATAAAACGCCCGATGCTCCGTATCAAAAACTGTTGAACGAATTACATGATGCCTTGCGCCAAGTAAAAAATGACCTCTTCCGTGAAGACCGATCCTGAAACGCCGCACAAAATGTCGGCGGCCGCCGTCCTTTTAAGCTGGGGAATCAAATTCTACAGAAAACTGATTTCTCCGCTGCTTCCCGGATGTTGCCGTTTTACGCCGACATGTTCGGCCTACGGATTGGAAGCGTTACGCGTCCACGGCGCTTTGTACGGTTCATGGCTGACGTTCAAAAGGATTCTGCGTTGCAATCCTTGGGGAGGTTCGGGATACGACCCCGTGCCGCCGCCCCGCCCGAAAAAGCCCGAAACGTTATGCCCGTTCACGCGGAAAAAAGCGTTAACAGCCTTGTTTTTGTTCGCCCTTTTGGCTGTCGGAGCCGCGCTGGCCGTAACGGATGCCGCCTATCGGGAACCGAGCGCGGAGGAAGAACGCCGAATTGAAGCCCTGTTGTCAAAAAGGGTGACGGATGCGGCTCTGCCGGCGGTTTCGCAGCCCGAAGAAAAAAAACTAAACGCCCCGACACGTTTTTTACGCTGGCTTGTTCTGTTTTATCAGGATAATATGTCCCGTCTGACACCGGGAAAATGCCGTTTCACGCCGACGTGTTCGGCTTATGCCTTGGAAGCGTTGGAAAAATACGGCGCGCTGAAAGGTTCCTGGCTGACGTTGAAAAGAATTTTACGCTGCAATCCTTGGGGAGGTTCGGGAAAAGATCCCGTTCCCTGAAAAACAAAAAACGGAAAGAATCGTAACGATGGAACAAAACAACCTTGAAAAACGCAATTTGATTTTGGCGATCGTCGTTTCCGCGGGCCTTTTGTTCGCCGCGGACGCCCTGTTCCCGCGCAAAAGCGTTCCCGTCTCCCGTCAAAAGACGGCGGCCGTCACACAAACGGCGTCCGTTTCATCCGTCAGCCTGAACGCCGAAAACGCCGTCGCGGCTCAGGCGGCAGCCGCGGCCTATGCCCCTCAGGAGATTCTTTCCCGCGAGGAAGCCGTCGACAAATTCGCCCACATTCCTCTTAAAACGCCGTCTTTGAGCGGATCGATCCGCCTGAAGGGCGCGCGCTTTGACAACCTGTCGCTGACGAAATACCGCGAAACGCTGGAAAAGGACAGCGCCAATATCGTTTTGTTCTCTCCCGTTTCAACGGCTTTCCCGTACTTTGCGGAATTCGGTTGGGTTACGAGCGAACCCGGTATTCCTCTGCCCGGCGCCGAAACCGTTTGGCAGACGGCCGACAAAGAACTGACCGACAAAAAAGAAATCACTCTGACTTGGGACAACGGCGAAGGGCTGAAATTCTTTCGCCAGATATCCGTTGACGAAAATTATATGTTCAAGGTTTCCGACCGCGTCGAAAACTACGGCAAAAAGCCCGTAACGCTGTTCAATTACGGCCTGGTCGGCAGAACGAACGTCCCCCCCGTGCAGCGCGGCGCCGTCCATGAAGGGATGGTCGGCTATCTGGGCGGCTCCCTTAAAGAGATGAATTACGAAAAAATTGCCAAAGAAGGTCAGGCGACGTTCAAAACGACGGGCGGTTGGACGGGCATTACGGATAAATACTGGATGGCCGTTCTGGCCTTTGACCAACAGGCTCAGAACGTCTTTGTTAAATTCAGCGAAAACGAAACCCCGAACGGCAGGCATTATCAGGCGGACTACCTGATGCCTCCCGCGGTTGTCGCTCCCGGCGGCGCCGTTCACGCGACGGCGCACCTGTTTGCGGGCGCAAAAGAGGTCAAGCTGATCGACGCTTATGAAAAAACTTTGGGCATTGAACGCTTTGACCTGACGATTGATTTCGGATGGTACTATTTCCTGACGAAGCCCTTCTTCTTTATCCTGAGCTATTTCTATTCCCTGTTCGGCAACATGGGGCTGGCGATTTTGTTCTTTGCCTTCCTGTTGCGTTTGGCGATGTTCCCGATTGCCAACAAATCTTTCGAAAACATGGCAAAGATGAAAAAGCTCCAGCCGAAAATCGAAGAGCTGCAGGAAAAGTACGGCGATGACAGAATGCGCCTCAGCGAAGAAACAATGAACCTGTACCGCCGCGAAAAGGTCAATCCCGCGTCGGGGTGCCTGCCTTTGCTGATTCAGATTCCCGTCTTCTTTTCGCTGTACAAGGTTTTGTATTTCTCACTGGAGCTTCGCCAAGCGCCCTTCTACGGTTGGATTCAAGACCTCTCGGCGCCGGATCCGTCCTCGGTCTTTACGCTGTTCGGGCTTTTGAACTGGCCGATCCCGTCAGCTTTGAATATCGGTATTTGGCCCGTTCTGATGGGGCTGACCATGTGGATTCAGCAGCAAATGAACCCCAAAACGCCGAACAAGACCCAAAACATGATGCTGGCGGCCATGCCGTGGGTAATGATGTTCCTTTTGGGGCATTTGGCTTCCGGCTTGGTCATTTACTGGACGTGGAGCAATATCCTGTCAATCGCCCAACAGTACGCGCTTAAATTCAAGCGCAAAAAGGCAGCGGGGAAATAATGGCGGGGGAAGCGGAAGAAAAAGCCGCGGCACGGCTGGAAGAAGGGCGCCTTCTGTTCGCGAAGGAATGTTCTTTCATGCTCAGCGCGCCCGATCTTTCCCTGCTTCCCGCAACGGACGGAACGCCCGAAATCGCCTTTACGGGGTGTTCGAACGTCGGCAAGTCCAGCCTGATCAACGCGCTGACGGGGCGCAACACGCTGGCAAGGACGTCAAACACGCCGGGGCGAACCCAAATGCTGAATTTTTTTGATTTGGGCGGGAAGTTGCGTCTGGTGGACATGCCGGGTTACGGCTTTGCCAAAGCGCCGAAAGCCCAAACCGACGCCTGGAAAGCTCTGGTCAACGGCTATCTGAAGGGACGCCAGCCTTTGCGCCGCGTCTGCCTGCTGATTGACAGCCGCCACGGCATCAAGAAATCGGACGAAGAAATGATGACGATGATGGACAAAGCCGCCGTCGTCTATCAGGTCGTCCTGACGAAGTGCGACAAGATTTCCGCCGCCGCGCTGAAAAAACTCCTGTCGAAGGTTGAACCCGCCGTCGGGAAGCATACGGCGGCTTATCCCGTTTTGTTCCCGACCAGTTCGGAAACAAAGGCGGGAATTCCCGAATTAAGGGCGTCTTTGGCCGCTTTGGCGGGCGAAGAAACCTATCGGAACGGCTTATAGATTTTTTATATGGCAATTCGGGCTTCCTCTTGGTAAATTGGACGCAAGTCAACATTTACGGAATCGAAGCATTTTCATGTTGCGTTTACGGCGCGTCCCCATAGATACCGGCAAAGAAAACATCGCCTTCATCAACAGGCGGTGCGTCGAATTTAATCCGGACGAGCTGAACGGATCGGAACGCGTCGAAATCCACGGCGGGCTCCGGCCGTTGTTCGCAACCGTTCACGTCGCCGACGATAATGCGATCGTCGCGCCGGACGAAGTCGGATTGTGCGAACAGGCTTTTCACCTGATCAACCTGCCCGAAGGATCGGAGATCGCCCTGTCGCCCGCGCCGCCGCCCGCCAGTATTGATTCCGTACGCCGCAAAATCAACGGCGGTATTTTGAGCGCGAACGAATATCGCGCCATCATCGCGGACGTTGCCGCGTACCGTTACACGCCGATCGAGCTGGCATCGTTTTTGGTATCGAACGCCAGCTTCATGTCGCCGCAGGAAGTCCTGTCAATGACGGAAGCCCTGATTGAATACAGGAAACCGATCGATTGGGGGCTGAACCTGGTCGTTGACGAACACTGCATCGGCGGCATTCCGGCGAACAGAACGTCCATGATCGTCGCGCCGATCGCCATCGCCTACGGCCTGTGCATGCCGGGCACGATGACGCGCGGCGTTACGTCGTGTTCGGGCGCCGCGGATGCCATGGAGGTTCTGGCAAAAGTCGAAATGACCCCCGAAGAGATGGAACGCGTCGTTCAGGAACGGGGCGGATGTATGGTCTTGGACGGCGGGCGCTTCGCCTTATCGGCCACCGAAGACCTGCTTTTAAGCTTGGAACGCGCTTTGGGCATCAGCACGCCGCAACAGATTGTCGCCTCCATTTTGGCGAACAAAATCGCCATGGGGGTTACGCATCTGCTGGTTGACATTCCCGTCGGCAGGACGGCAAAGATTCGCAACATGAGCGAAGCGATGAGCCTGCGCAAGCTGTTTGAATACGTCGGCGACATGCTGTCCATGACGATTGACGTCGTCGTTACGGACGGCACCGAACCCGTCGGAAACGGAATCGGCCCCGTTTTGGAGGCGCGCGACGTAATGAAGGTATTGCGCTGCCGCGAAGACGCGCCGCAGGATCTGAGGGAAAAGTCTTTGTTCGTTGCGGGGCGCGTTATGGAATTCGAGCCTCAGCTGCGCGGCGGACAGGGATACTACAAAGCCCGCGAAATTTTGGATTCGGGCAGAGCTTTGGAAGTCATGAGCCAGCTGGTTCACGCTCAGGGAATACTGACGCCGCCGCCGTTAGGGCACCTGACGCGCGACATTACGGCCGAAGCATCGGGAGTCGTTGAAGAAATTGACGGCGCGATTCTCAACCGTGTCGCGATGACGGCGGGCGCGCCGTTGGAAAAGGGCGCGGGCATCGATTTGTTCAAAAAAGTCGGAGACACCGTCGAACAGGGCGAAGTCCTTTACCGCATTTATTCCGTCAAGCCGACTTCGTTTGCCTTTGCCAACGGATTGGCGGAAGGCAACAGCGGCTATAAAATATCCGTCAAAGGCAATTCCTTTTAACGAACGGGCTTGATTTTCCGAACGGAATTTTTTAGAGTGCCTCCTGCTCATCGGAGGATATTCGTCGCAACGGATAAGCCGGATAAGATGTCGGGTGCGCCCGAATGTCTGTCCGGTTTTTTTGTCGCCGCAATCAGGGTGTAAAAAATGAACGTCGCATTGAACAAGACCGCGAAACTTTTTCTGTCTTACGTCATGCCGTCCATGATCGGCATGCTGATCGTCGGATCATACAGCATCGTCGACACGATTTTTATCGGCCAAAGCGCGGGAAAGCTCGGATTGGCCTCCGTTTCCGTAACGTGGCCGCTGGTCATGCTGTTCGGCGCGGTCGGAGACATGCTCGGTACGGGAGCCGCCATCCTCGTTTCCCAATCCCGCGGACGGGGAGACGTCCGAAAAGCCCGCCTGATTTTCGGGAACATGATCGTTTGGCAAATCGTTTTCAGTCTGGCCATGACGGGGCTTATGTTGTATTTCCTGCGCGATGCCCTGAAATTGTTCGGCGCGACCGAAGAACTGATGCCGGGCGCCGTCGCTTATTCAAAAATACTGATTTATGCCAGCGCCGCCTGCATGCTGATGCTGGGAACGTCTTCCGTCATCCGAAACGACGGACGACCCGTCCTGTCCATGTGGCTGACCGTCTGCGGATTGCTGCTGAACATCGTTTTGGATTACATCTTTATCTTTCCCCTGAACGGCGGCGTCGAAGGGGCCGCTTACGCAACGATCGCTTCCCAAGCCTTGATCGCGCTGGCGGGGCTGAGCTATTTTGTTTTCGGCAAAACCTCCCTGCGCATCGGCAAAGACATGTTTGACGTCCGCGCGGAGCATTTGAAGCAAATCATCGTTTGCGGCACCCCTTCCCTGGGAAACCAGCTGTCCATCATCGCCATGCTGTTTTTCCATAACTACCAATCCCTGAAATACGGACAGATCAACGGGCTGGCGGCTTATACCTTTATCGGCGCGGTCGAATCCCTCGGCTCTTTGCTGATGACGGGGCTGTCGCTCGGCGTCCAGCCGCTTGCCGCCTATCTGTACGGCGGAAAACGCTATAAACGCCAAAACATCATCGGCAATATGGGATATTATACGGCTTTCGGTCTGGGCATCGTGATGATGCTTGTTTCCGTTGCCGGACATAACGTCTTTCCGTCGTGGTTCAACCTGACGGGCGATGCCGCCGAACTTGCCGCGCACGGGCTGATCATCAGTTCGACCGCCTTCGTCCTGTTAGGCGTCATCCGCGTCGCGGGATATTATTATCAGGCGACGGGAAAGATTGCCGCGTCTTCCCTGCTGATTTACGGCGACGCGTTCTTTGCCCTGCCGCTGTGCCTGTTCATCCTGCCGCATTATTTCGGAATGGACGGCGTGTGGCTGGCCATGCCCGTTTCCCGCGTTTTATTGTTCGGAATCGTGTGCTACTTGTGGTTCGGACAAAAAAAGAAGGTTCAGCCTTCCGTCCAGCGATAAAGCGCGGAGCACTGCATCGGACAGGACGCGCAATCATGCCCGCACACGTTCGCGCATGACGGATTATCAATCCTTTTGAGCATTCCCTTGCGTTCCCAATGCTCCAGCATTCCCGCCGCCGCCGCTTCCGAAACGTCGAAGCGGACGGCAACGTCGCGCAAGGAAACCTGTTCGTGCGACTTCAAATAGTCCTTCAAATCAGACAGGATCATGCCGCCTCCTTTTCCCGAAAACGTACAACCCGGCGTAAACAAAGGCTTCAAGGAGAAGAATCAAAGCTATAATGCGGACGGATGCTTCGGGATGTCTGTTTATTGTAGCAGACTGATAGAACAAAGTCGACAAAGCAAATGCCTGACCCGTTGTCCAAAGAGCGGTAAAACCGACCCATTTCCACCCGAATTCCTTTAAGATCGCGCCCATCGCCGCGAAACAGGGCATATACGTCAAAACGAACAGCAGATAAGCGAAAGCGCCGATCTTTCCGTCAAAAAACGTCGTCAGACGCGTTGACGGATCCGTTGCCGGAGACAAAGCGCCGTACAATGCATCCAACGTTCCGATCACGGCTTCCTTTGCCATGACGCCCGTCATCAGGCCGACGGCGGCAGGCCAGTTTTCTTCGGATATTCCCAAAGGCTCAAACACGGGAACGACGGCCTTTCCGACGGAAGACAAAACGGAATCCTGCGGCGTTTCGGGAATATACCGGCCGCGAAAATCAACCGTATTCAAAACGTTCAGAACGACGACCAAAGGAATGATCAGCGTCCCCGCGCGAATGATAAAGCCTTTCAGCCTTTCCCACGTCCTCAGAGCGATATTTTTCAGCGTCGGCAAATGATAAGGCGGCATCTCCAGAATCAAAGGTACGGCCTTGCCTTTCAAAACGGTACTTTTCATGATCAGCCCCGACGCGACGGCCGCGGCGATTCCCGTCAGGTAGAGCAGGAACACGACATTCCCGCCGTTTTCGGGAAAGAATGCCGCCGCGAACAGCGCGTAAACGGGCAACCGCGCGCCGCAGGACATAAAGGGCGTCATGACAAGAGTCACCAGCCTGTCCCTGAACGAAGAAAGCGTCCTTGTCCCCATCACGGCGGGAACGGTGCATCCGAAAGCCACGATCATCGGGACGAAAGCCGTCCCGGGCAGGCCGAACCAGCGCATCAGCTTGTCCATCACAAACGCGCCGCGCGCCATATATCCCGAATCTTCCAAAAAGGAAAGGAACAAAAACAACAGGCCGATCGGCGGAATGAACGTCGCGACCGTACTGATGCCGCGCCCCGCCCCTTCGGCCAATAAAGCCACCAGCCAGTCGGGCGCGTGTCCCGCCTCAAGCAACGAAGCAAAACCGTATACCAGATATTTGTCCCCCCATTCGGAGATCGGATCGATCAAAAGGTCTCCGCCCGTAATCGTCCAAACAAACATCAGATACATCATCAGCATAAAGCAGGGAATTCCCGTCCATTTGCCCAATGCGACGCGGTCTATCATTTCCGTAACGGTCTGCGATACTCTGCCCGCATGAGTAATCAGCCGTTTTGACAATTCGCCGATCAGCTCATAGCGCCCGTCCGCGATCAGCGTATCGGAATCCTCGCCGTATTCGGCGGCGAAAGCGTCCTTTACGGCTCTGACGCGCTCCGCGTCTTCGGCCGTTTCAAAAAAGCGCGGATCGCCGTCGCCGTCCAACAAATGAACGGCCAGCCACCGCGGCGGACGTCCCAGAGCCTTCGCCCTGCCTTCAACGCAGGGAAGGATTTCGCGCACGGCGTTTTCAATCGGGGCGCAATAGGGAATGACGAAAGACTCGTCCGCCTTCAGCTCGGAACGGACGATCTGATCTTTCAGCTCTTCCATCCCTTTGGAACGCGACGCGATCATGGGTATGACGGGAACGTTCAAAGCCTGCGCCAGCCCCAGAACGTCAATCTTCATCTTATTGTCCGCCGCCGCATCCATCATGTTCAAAACGACGATGACGGGAATATGCATCTCCGCCAGCTGGAGCGTCATATACAAGTTCCGCTCCAAATTTGACGCGTCAATGACGTTTACGGCGCAGTCGGGCTTTTCAAAAATCAAAAAATCACGGGCGACGCGCTCGTCTTCCGACGCTTCCGCAATCACGCTCAGGGAATAAACGCCCGGCAGGTCAACGACCTCGACGGTTTTTCCGTTTCGTTCAAAATACCCCGATTTTTTTTCGACCGTAACGCCGGGCCAGTTCCCGACGTATTGGTGCGCCCCCGTCAGCGCGTTAAAGATCGTCGTTTTTCCGCAGTTGGGATTTCCGACCAGCGCGATCCTTCGAAACATATTGAGCCTTTCGATATGGTAAAGTCAGTTCCTTTTAACGGCGGTCACGGCGATCACGGCCGCTTCGCGGCGGCGCAAAGAAACGGAATAGCCGCGCACCGATATTTCTACGGGGTCGCCCAACGGCGCGACGCGCACCACCCGAAACGGCGTACCGGGAGTCATCCCCATCGCCAACAGCTTTTTGCGGTAAGCCGGCTGAGCCGAAGCAAATCCGGCAATGATGCCTTCGTCCCCCGCCCGCAAAGACGTAAAATCCTGAACAATATCGTTTTCCGTAACCATAAAAAAGTTTTCCAGACCAAACTTTTGCTTTTCAGGCAGAGTATCACACTCCTCCGAAAAAAGAAAGAGGCTTTTGTTTCTTGCCAAACGGCCCAATCTTTTTTAACTTGTAGGATTGCGGAGATTTATTTCAGGAACACCCCTTATCATGTGGACGGAATCGGCTCATTACATCCTTTTGTTCGCAACGGCCGCCTTCGGGCTTGAAGCCCTGATCCTGTCGCCGACTCTGTGGTCAAAGGGCTCTGCGGTCGCCATACGCCTCGGCTATCGCGGCGCCTGCTTTGCGTCCGGGCTTTTGGCGGTTTCTTTCGCCGTCCTGCTGTCGCGTTATGTCGCCAAGGATTTTTCACTGGCCGTCGTTTTTGAAAATTTTTCGTCGGAAACGCCCGCCTATTATGCTCTGACGGCCTGTTTCGCGTCGCGAGAAGGACTGTTCTTTATTTTTATCCTTTTGCTGTCCGGAATGTCCCTGTTGCTGTTTAACACCGGAGATCTGTCCACTTATCAGGAACGGGGACGGTATTTATTCGCGTTCTGCGCCCTGACGTTCATGCTTTTGGTGCTGATGATCGCAACGGCCGACCCGTTCGCCCGCATCGCCGATCCGCCGCTTGAGGGACTGGGGCTTGCCGCCGCATGGTTGCGCCCCTATAAGACGTTAAAGATATCGGCGTCTTTTTCGGCGTATGCCCTGTTGACGGCAACGTTCGTAAAAACGGTCAGCATGTATTCGAAAGGCTGGCGCTTTGCCTATCCCGCCCTGTTGGAAAGTCTGGCGGCGCTGATGCTCCTGATTTTTTCCGTCGGATTAGAGCTGTCCGTGCGTTTTTACGTCGCCGAAAACAACGAGCTGTGGCTGTGGAGTCCCTCCTCCGCCCTTCAGCTGTCCGTTTTATTCCTGCTGACGGGACAGATCTTGTTTCTGTACGTCAATCAGACGTCCCGTACGTTCGGCGGATGGACGGTCTTTACGTCCTTATGCGCCGTTGCGCTGTTTTCCGCCGACTTTTTCGCCGCCGAGTACGGATTGTTTGAGCTGAAGGCCGACGAACCCTATTTTCCCAATCCCGTCATTGCGTCCTGCGCGACGCTGGGCATGACGACGTTCCTTCTGTTTTTCGTTTCGTCATTATCGGGGAAACCCGGCAAAGAAGCGGGATTTTCTTTCTTTTCAAGGGAAAGTTTCATCGGTCTGGCCGCCGTTTCCTGCCTGATTCCGGGAACGGGCATCGGAATATTGTCATTCGTATCCACCCTGTTCCTGTTTGAACCCGATCCGCCGATGAGGTTGTTGCCCGATTTGACGGAAAGTATGATATTTTGCTGTTTCATTTTGTTTTCCGTCTTTTTGGCGCTGGCGTTCCGCCGCCGCTCCGTCTTGTCGGGCTGGATCGTTCCCAAGAAAAGGACGGCCGCCGTCTTTTGGGGAACGGTAAGTCTTGCGGCGGCCGGCTATTTGTATTGCGGGAACGGCAAAGCGGAAGTCCTTTTGTGGTCGCTGCCCGCGCTGGTTTTGTTCTGGTCCGTCCTTGACGCTCTGAATTTCGGTATTTCCCCCCTGCCTCAAACGTTTTCGGACATTATCAAAAAAGCGAAAAGCATCTCCTGCCAATCTTGGGGATTCTTCTTTTGCGCGTTGGGGATTCTCACGCTGTCGGCCTCTTTGTCCGTCGCGGTATTTCAAAGTTCGCAGGCCTCCGCGACCGTCAAGCCGGGCAGTGCCGTAAGCCTTTCGCCCTTTTCCGTCAGGCTTGAAGCGCTGACGCCGAAAAACGCAACGACGGCGGCGAAATACCTGCTTCATCTTACGGACGAAAACGGAACCGCCCCCGCTTTGACGTCAGGCAGAACGGATTTCAGCTGGCAAACAGCCCCGTTGGCGTTCAAAGCCGTCTACTTTGATCTGAAAACGACGCGCATCGTTCGCGTAAAACAAACCGAAGAAAACGCCGTTACCGTTCGCGTAACGAATTATCCCGCGCTGGTCTTTGTCCGAAACGCCCTGTTTTTCATCGAATTCGGCATCCTTTTGCTGTTGTTCGCCTGGCGAAGGAGAAAAACGGCATGAAAACGGCGCTGAAACTGTTGGTTATGGCTTTCATCGCGGCGGCCGCGTCGCGTATGATTTTTGTCGTGCGGCTTGACCCGTCGGGAACGGCGGTCATCCTGCCGCGAAACATTCCTTTGCCCGATGCGCCTCTGACGCCGTGGGACGCAAAAGGCAAAACGGCGTCCGCCGCAAACCTGCCCGAACGCCCCGCCCTGCTTGTTTTCTTCGGAACGTGGTGTCCGCCGTGCCTGGCGGAATACGAAACGCTTTTAAAAATATCGAAGCGGCCCGACTCTCCGCCGCTGATCGGCATTGCCGTCAGGGACGACCCCGAAAAAATCGCCGCTTTGTTCAAAACGCGGGGACGGGCGTTTTCGGAAACGTATACGGATTCCGAAACGGCATGGAGTAAAGCCCTGAATGCTTCGGCGTTGCCCGCCGTATTTTTGACCGACGGCAAAGGAAAAGCCGCTTACAGGATCAGAGGCGTTTTGACCGAACGCTTCTTTGAAGATAAAATACGCCCTTTGATAAAAGGAATGACCGCCGATGTTTCGAAATAGATACGTCTTGCTGATTTTAGCCGCGCTGGCGTGGGTTTGCCCCGTTCGGGCGGACGATGAAGCGTCCGTCGAAACGGAAGCGTTGGAGATTGCGGACACCTTGCATTGCATGGTCTGTTCCGATCCGAACATCGAAGCGGCCAAAGACGAAGTGGCCAAAGACCTGCGCCTGTTCATCCGCAAGCATCTGACCGACGGAAAACCGCAAGAGCTGGTCGTTAATCTGGTTCTGTCGAACTACGGAGAAATCGTTACGCTGGAAGCCCCTTCTCCCGACAGGTCGGACGGTAACGAACGCTTGTTCGTTTCCGTTCTGAGCTTCGTCCTTTCCTTTGCCGTTTTGCTTTACATCTTTCGCCGTTCCAAGACATTTCGGTCATCGGCTTCCGGGGGCGGCGCTCCATGATTTTGTTTTTAATCATCGTCCTGTTTTTAACGATCGGCGCTTTAAACCTTTTTATCCTGCCCATCCTGCCGGTCAGCAGAGGGCATAAGATAAAAAAATATGTAAAATATGTTTACATCCCGTTCGTCGCCTGTTTATTCGTCGCGGGCGTCCCGTTCCTGTACGGGATGCTGGGGCGTCCGGATCTGCCCGACTATCCCCTGAAACAACGGGATATGTTCGCCGCCGAAGCCTCCGTCAAAAACATGGCGAAGGTGCGGCGTTTGGAAAGATATTTGGAACAAAATCCCGACGACGGCGCCGTTTGGGAAGAACTTGGCAGGACTTACCGTTCGGCGGGCAGATATAAGGAAGCTTCGACGGCCTTCAGAAACGCTATCGAATGGGGCGTTCCCGAAGACATCAAGAACTGGCATTCCCTGGCGGAAACCTTAATTCAGGCAAATAACGGCAGAATCAGCGGCGAGGCGCAAAAAGCGTTCGAAAACGTGCTGAGGTACCGTCCCGACGATTCTAAAGCGATTTACTTCCTGGGATTGGCGCGGTTGCAAAATGATGAGCCGTACAAGGCTTTGGCTCTGTGGCGTTATTTAGAGCAAATGCTCTCTGCGAACGATCCGTGGCTGACGGTTATCCATGAGCGCATCGCGGAACTGGGCGGCGCGACGAATATCAATCCGCGCAAGGTTTCCCCGCAGGAGCCCGTTCCGTTTTCCAAACGCCAGTAAACAAAGCGGCGCATCTGCATGAAACAACGGCCGTTTTTTTAATATGTTATGCTTTTCTGATCATCGCCGAACGGCGCGCAAAGCCCCGCAGAAGCGGCGTGCTTAAAGCGCCTGACGCGCTTTGATCAAAACTCCGCGACAAGGAAAGCCCGCGACCTTTCGCTTTTCCGCAACGCTTCGGCATACGAGCGGCAATTCGGGAGAGCCCCTCCGACGTCCGACGGAAGACGCCTCAACGAACCGCCGACGATTTTCAGGAAGGCCTACGTCGGGGGCAAAGCCGTGTTAAACACGTTTTCCTGCCGCATGACCGAAGCGGCATCGCGGATCTTTTGTTCGTCCCCGCCCAAAGCAATCACGACGGAGGCGCCCAAACGAATGCCGCATTCCAGCGTTTCAGCAATGGACCCCGTCGCCCCTAACTGTGTCAGTTCCGCCCACTTTGAGGGATCGTCGCAACGCACATAAACGGGCACGTCGGAGGAAATCAAGCGCGCCGCGGATAAAATATTGCAAGCCGTTTGGTACCCGCTGACGGCGATTACGACGGCTCTGGCCTGTGAAATATTCGCAATGCTCAAGATTTTCGGATTGATCGCGTTCCCGAAAATGCACTTTCTTTCGTTGCCTTTGGCTTCCTCAACGCGGCGAATGTCGGCGTCAAGAACCAAAAACGGAATATTGTTGCGCGCCAGCATGCGGGCCGTTGTCTGTCCGACTCGACCGTAGCCGATCAGCAAAACATGGTTCGTCGGAATATCGTCATCCTCGGCGAATTCTTCCTCCGAAGCCGCGGGTTCTTCCTGTTCCGCGACGGCATCCAAGCGTTTTGTTACAAAGGAAAACACGAACGGCGTCAACGCCATCGACAGGGCGATTACGATCTGGAGCTGGCTGGACGTTGATTTGCTCAACAAATTGAAACTTTGAGCCGCCATGTTAAAGATGACGAAACCGAATTCGCCCGCCTGACACAAAACGACCGCGGAAGATACGGCGCCGTAACGCTTCAAACCGAAACGCATTTCAAGGAAGTAAATAATGACGATCTTCGCCGCCATAACGACAACCGTCAGCAATATGATCTGAGGAATGTGACTCAGGGCGTAATGAACGTCAATCATCATCCCGACCGACAGGAAAAACACGCCGAGCAGCAAAGAACTGAAAGAAGAGATTTCGGCTTCGACCTCGTGGCCGAATTCCGTTTCGGCAATCAGCATCCCGCCCAAAAACGCCCCTAAGGAAATGGACAGCCCCGCCATTTGGGTCGCCCACGACGTTCCCAAAAACACCAACAGGATTGTCGCCGTAAAGGCTTCGGGGCTTTTGGTTGCGACGACCGCGCGAAACAGGGGGCGCATAATCATGCGGCCGATCAAAATGATCAGGGTGACGGCGCCGACGGCCTTCAGTACGGAAGACCCCAAATCGTTCACGACCGACGTATTTGACGACGCCATCTGAGGCAACAGAACCATGATGGGGATGACGGCCAAATCCTGCAACAGCAGGATGCCGACCGACGCGCGCCCCTGCAACGTGTGCATTTCTCCTCTGGCCTGCATCAGGCGGAGCGCCACCGCCGTCGAAGACATCGCCAGAGCCAAACCGATAATGACGGCTTCGTGCAGATTTTTGTTCATCATGAACGCCGCGCCGCCGATAATCAGAGCCGTTCCCAAAAGCTGCGCCACGCCCAAGCCGAAAATATACAGGCGCATCACTTTGAAGCGGTGGAAGGACAGATCAAGGCCGATGGAGAACATCAAAAACAGCAAACCCAAATTGCCGATGTTTTCGGCGACCTTGACGTCGCGGATCAGCCCCATCACCTGCGGCCCCAAAAGAATGCCCGCGCCGATGAATGCCAAAAGGGGATTGACTTTTAACTTGTAAAAAACGGGGATAAAGATAACGACGGCGGCCAAAAATGCGATTATTTCCCAAACCTGATTTCCGTGCATGTCCGGCCTCCGTCCTTAAAGAAACGCCCTTCTGACGCTTTATGTTTAAAGATATATTTTTTTGCTTTTAAAATCAGTAAAAAAATAAACGGATTCCGCATTTTTTATCAACTCCGATTGACCTTAACGGGTTTGTCTGTCATCATTACAAAGTAGTCGGAGCTTCAAGTGTTGAGGAACAAATGACAAAATCAGAATTGATCGCCCGCATTGCAGAGTTGAACCCTCATTTGTACCAAAGCGATGCGGAACGCATTGTTTCGACCGTTTTTGACGAGATTTCCGCCGCTTTGGCGGAAGGGAACCGCGTTGAATTGCGCGGCTTCGGGGTTTTTTCCGTCAGAGGGCGCAACGCGCGCAGCGGCCGCAACCCCCGCACGGGCGAAAAAGTCCGCGTCGAAGCCAAAAACGTCCCCTTTTTCAAAGCGGGAAAAAAGCTGAAAGACCGCCTGAACGCCGAAAAATAACCCTTCTTAAGGAATCACTGCGTTGAAACTGCTTCATTTTCTGTTAAGCATTCCCGTTTTACTCCTCACGATCTCTTTTGCGGTGTCAAACGGACGGGAAATGCCTTTTTCCCTTTGGCCTTTCCCGTTCGAGGTCGTCCTGCCCGTCAGTTTTGCGGTTCTGGCTATGGCGCTGCTGTTTTTCATCATCGGCGGAGCGTACGGCTGGGCTTTAAGCATTCCCGTCAGGAACGACCGCTTTCAACAGGCGAAAAAAATCAGGGATCTGACAAAAAAAGTGGCGGAGTTGGAAGCCGCCGCGGAAAAGAAAGACGAAAAAGAAAACGCATAAAAATTATTTATCGCATTGCGTTTTTTTTTCTGTTAAAAGAAAGATTATTTCGGCAACAGGAATGGTGTCTTCATGAATTGGTTGACAAGCTATGTTCGCCCCAAGCTCCAAGGGCTGGTCGGTGCCAAGGAAATCCCTGATAACCTGTGGGAAAAATGTCCCGCATGCGGCAGTATGATCTATCACCGCGAATTGGAACAGAATTACCGCATTTGTAACCAATGCGGCCATCATATGCGCCTGCCTCCCGACAAACGTTTGGAAATGATGTTTGACGAAGGGAAGTATACCCTGATCGAGTTGCCCGAAGTCAAGGAAGACCCCTTAAATTTCAGCGATCTGAAGGATTACGAAGACAGGTTGAAGGACGCGCGCCGTAAAACGAAGCGCGACGACGCCCTGATGGTTGCCCACGGCACGATGGACGGCATGAACGTCGTTGTCGGCGTGTTTGATTTTTCCTTTATGGGCGGTTCCATGGGCACGCTTGTCGGCGAAGGCATCATCGCCGCCGCCGAACTGGCGATTTTACAGGATGCGGCCCTGATCCTGATTCCCGCTTCGGGCGGCGCGCGCATGCAGGAAGGAATCCTGTCCCTGATGCAAATGGCGCGGACGACGATGGCCATCCGCAAGGTTAAGGAAAAAGGCTTGCCCTACTTCGTCGTCCTGACCGACCCGACCTGCGGCGGCGTTACGGCATCATTCGCCATGCTGGGCGACATCACCCTTGCGGAACCCGACGCGACCATCGCTTTTGCCGGCGCGCGCGTTATTGAACAGACGATTCGCGCCAGCCTGCCCGAAGGATTCCAAAAGTCGGAATACCTGCTTGACCACGGCATGGTGGACATGGTCGTCGACCGCCGCGAAATCAGGTCGACCCTGATCAAACTGATCGGCATGATCCGCAATACGCGCCCCGCCGTCGCGCCCGTTCCTTTCGCGCGGCCGAAAGCCGCTCAAAAATAAATGGCAAAGGTTTCCGTTTCCGCCGTTTTGGAACGGTTGTCCCGCCTGCATCCGAACAGTATAGACCTGTCTTTGGACAGGATAAACGCGCTTTTAGACGCTATGGGCGCGCCGCATGACGGCCTGCCGCCCGTCATCCATATCGCGGGGACGAACGGAAAGGGTTCGACTCTGGCCTTTATCCGCGCTTTTTTGGAACAGAGCGGCTGTTCCGTCCATGTATATACCTCGCCCCATCTGGTTAAATTCAACGAGCGCATCGTTTTGAACGGCCGCGAAATTTCCGATGATTTTTTGACGGACTGTCTGTTACGGGTCGAAAAGGCGAATAACGGAAAGCCTCTGACGTTCTTTGAAGCGACGACGGCGGCGGCTTTTTTGGCTTTTGCTTCGCATCCTGCGGATTTTACCCTGCTGGAAACGGGCATGGGCGGGCGTTTGGACGCGACGAACGTCGTTAAACATCCCGTTTTGACGCTGATCGCTTCCCTATCCATGGATCACGAAGATTTCTTGGGTCGCACGCTGACGGAAATCGCCGCGGAAAAAGCGGCCATTTTCAAAACGGGCGCGAAGGCTCTGACGGAAAAGCAATCTCCCGAAGCGCAAAAAGTCCTTGAGCGTTTCGCTAAAGAACGAAACGTTTCGTTGAAAAGCGAAGGCAAAGACTGGACGTTTTCCGTTTCCAAAGACGTTTTTTATTATAACGGCGTTTCGTTCCCGCATCCCGCCCTGCCGGGAATTCACCAATATTCAAACGCCGCTCTGGCAATCGCTGCGGTCAAGGCCTTAAATGCCAAAGGGCTTGCCCGCGTTTCGGACGGGCATATCGCGAAAGGATTGCGTTCGGTTTGCTGGCCGGGACGCTTGGAACGCCTGAAAGATTATCCTTTGCCCGACGGGTGGGAACTGTGGGCGGACGGCGGGCATAATCCCGGCGCGGGAAAGGCGCTGGCCTCATTTCTTCCCGAATGGAGGGACAAGCCGCTTCATATCGTTTGCGGCATGCTGACGACAAAAGATTCGGAAGGCTTTTTAACGCAACTTGCGCCTTTCGCGACATCCTTTCACGCCGTCCCCGTCCCCGATGCGGCGCATCCCGGGCGACACCCCGCAGACTTAGCGAAGATCGCTAAAAAGTCAGGTTTTCATTCTCCGAAATACGGAGATAATATTCCCGACGTTTTAAACGCTTTGACGTCGGGGCAATATGAAGCGGGCAGAATTCTGATCTGCGGTTCTTTATATCTTCTCGGCAACTTTTTCGGCTTAAATAAAGGTGTAAAAAATGACAGACAATAAAACAAAACCCTTGGAAGGCATAAAAGTCATTGATATGACCCGCGTCTTGGCGGGGCCTTATTGCGCGATGGTCTTGCAAGATCTGGGCGCGGAAGTTATTAAGATCGAAAATCCGAAAACGGGCGACGATTCCCGTTCTTTCGGCCCTTATAAAAACGGGAAAAGCCTGTATTTTACGGCGATCAACTGCGGTAAAAAAAGCGTTTCCCTGAACCTGAAGACGCCCGAAGCAAAAAAAATATTATCGGACATGGTCAAAAAAGCCGACGTTCTGTTGGAAAATTTCCGCCCCGGCACGATGGAAAAATTCGGCTTGGGCTATGAAACGCTTAAAGAGATCAATCCGCGCCTGATTTATGCCGCGACGTCGGGCTTCGGCCACACGGGCCCCGATTCGGCAAAGCCCGCTTACGATATTTTGGTGCAGGCGCGCGGCGGCTTGATGAGTCTGACGGGACAGCCCGACGCCGACCCGACGATCGTCGGCGTTTCGATCGGCGATATTTTGGCCGGGGTCTTTACGGCGACGGGCGTAACGACGGCCTTGTACCAGCGCGAAAAAACGGGATTGGGACAAAAGATTGACGTTTCCATGTTGGATTGCCAAGTCGCCATCATGGAAAACGCGATGGCGCGCTATCAGGCGACTCACACGGCGCCGAAGCCTCAGGGATGCAAGCATCCGACGGTTGCTCCGTTCCAATCGTTCAAAGCCTCGGACAGGTATTTCGTTATTGCCGTTGCCAACGATTCTCTGTTCAGGAAATTGTGTGACGGTATCGGCGCTCCCGAACTGGCGGACGATCCTCTTTTTCTGACGAACGCCCTGCGCTATGACAACAGGGACGAATTGGAACGCCGCCTGCAACGGATATTTATTACGAAAACGGCGGACGAATGGATCGCTCAAATTGAAAGCATCGGCGTCCCCGTTTCCCCGATCAACGACCTGTCTTATGTTGCCGAAGATCCGCAAATTCTGGCGCGTAACATGCTTGTCAACATGGACGACCCGACGTTGCCCGACATTCAGGTTACGGGAAACCCGATCAAGATGACGAACATCCCCGAAATGGCTTCCCGCCCTCACGCGCCCGAAATCGGAGAACACAACTTTGAAATACTGACGCAATGGCTGGGAATGAGTGCGGACGAAATTTCCCGCCTTAAATCCGAAGGAATTATCTGATTTTTTCCTTGTTAAGATCCGCCGCCCTCAACGGTCGGCGGATTTTTTTTATGTTTTAGCCGTAAATTAAGTGCCTGAAAGGCACTTGCTCCTTTCAAAAAATCAACGTGTGCCCGAGAGGTGCCTGAAAGGCACTTGCTCCTTAAAAAGATTAAAGTGTCTTTCAGACACACCCCTTGAAAAGTTAAAGTGTGTCCTTCGGACACCTTTTCAAGCATTTAAGACTATAAAAACTGCGGCCGTAAAAGACTCAAAAAGTTAAAGTGCCTTTCAGGCACTTGAAAAACGATTCGAAACATGCGATAATGATTATCTAAGGTTGATGATAGACATTTAATTTTAGGAGACGCGCCATGAACAAACGCTATTTATTCGCCTTAGCGGCGATGTTTCTGCCGCTTTCGGCATCGGCAATAGAATTGATGCCCCCCCCCCCCACGACTTTTAAGTGATTCTCAATCTTTCCAAGTTGCCGATGCCGTCAAACTCGGCTTAAACAAAGACGGCCTCGCCCTTAAACCCAAAAAAGCCCTGACGGGCGACGATAAAAACACGGGCGATCTCGAAGAATTTTGCGACAGAAACGAAGGCCTCGTCTATAACCGCGTCACAAAAAAATGTGAACGCATCGACGTGTGCACTCCCAATCCTTGTAAAAATCCGACGCCCGTCTGCGAAGCCGCAGGCGACGGATTGAACTATACATGTTCGTGTAACG
>CALXYE010000035.1 GCA_944392845.1 uncultured Alphaproteobacteria bacterium | reverse complement strand
GACGGGAACATATTGGGATGCCGCGCTGAATGCCCTTCCCCCCGCCGACAGGCGTGTTTATTTGAAATGGTATGCGAAAAACCGCCGTTTTTTTGAAAACGCCTTAACGGATGCTTTGTTGCCTCCCGTTCCCGACAAAAAGAACTTCCCCCCGAAACCGTAAGAACGGCGTGCAAGCGAAACTCCCCGCCCTCCCCGGTTTGGTTTCAAACACTCCTATACGACGGCCCGCCGTCAAACAGGCCGCGTTTTCCGACAGCATCCGCAATTTTCGTTTCCGCGGCACATATCGTCTTTCCTCCGCGAAGTCCGATAAAAAAACACCCCCGAACGGGGGTGTTTTCTTTAGAACTTATTGGCTTTGGGGAAACCGACGGGCGGCAGCTTTCCGACTTGTGCGCGATGTCCCGTCCAACCGACCAGGTTGGTTTCGATACGCGTGCCGTTTCCGCACGGATACGCCAACCCGTCGTCTTTGTTAAAGAGCTTGATGTCCGAAACGCCGCAGTTTTCTTCTTTATACTTTTGCATAAACACGCCCTGCCCGCGCGTCATTTCGGGAATCTCCCGAATATCAAAGATCAGCAGCTTGCGGTTTTCGCCGATAACGGCGACCGTATCTCCCTGATACGGCAGGCAGAAATGCGCCTTGTCCCCTTCGGTCAAATTCAAAATGATCTTGCCGTTTTTCGTTTGGGCGATTAAATCGTCTTCCTTAACGACAAACCCCTTGCCGCGTTTGGAAACGATCAGGCGTTTTTCGCCCGCCTTATAAACGAACATGCTGACGATTTCATCGTCTTCGGGCAAATCTATCGACAAACGCAACGGTTCGCCGAACCCGCGGCCGCGCGGAAGCTTGTCCGCCCCCAGCGTATAAAAGCGCCCGTTCGTCGCAAACAACAGGATTTTATCCGTCGTTTGGACATGCATGCCGAATTGCAGAGAATCGCCTTCCTTAAATTTGATGTCGTCATTTATGTCGACATGCCCCTTCAAAGCGCGTATCCAGCCCTTTTCGGACAGAATAACGGTGATCGGTTCCTTTTCAATCATCGCTTCCAAAGGAACCTCTATGACTTCGGGCGCGCCCGTAACCTCGGTACGCCGCTTTCCGAGCGCGGTATCCTGCCCGTACTTTTTCTTCATATCCCTGATTTCCGAAGCGATCGCCTTCCAACGCAACGCTTCATCACCGAGCAACGCTTCCAACCCCGCCTTTTCCTCGGCAAGCTTGTCGTGTTCGGTACGGATCTGCATTTCTTCCAGCTTGCGCAAAGAACGCAAACGCATGTTCAGGATCGATTCCGTTTGCAATTCCGTCAGATTAAAACGCTTCATCAAAACGGGTTTGGGCTCGTCTTCTTCGCGGATGATGCGGATGACTTCATCCAGATTCAGGTAAGCGATCAGCAAACCGTTCAAAATTTCCATACGGTTGTTGATCTTTCCCAAACGGTGCTTTGAACGGCGGATCAAAACGTCCTGACGGTGATCTAAAAACGCCTTCAAAACGTCTTTCAGGCTCATGACGCGGGGAACGCCGTCCTTGTCCAAAACGTTCATATTCAGGTTGAAGTTGACCTGCAAATCCGTCTGACGGAACAGGTGTTCCATCAGTTGTTCGGCTTCGACCGTACGGTTGCGGGGTTCCAGAACGATGCGGACGTTTTCCGCCGATTCATCGCGGACATCCGCCAAAAACGGCAATTTTTTCTCTAAAAGCAGCTTGGCGATGCGGGCGATCAGATCGGCTTTTCTGACCTGATACGGGATCTCCGTCACGACAATCTGATACAGGCCGTGCGAAAGCTGTTCTTTTTCCCATTTCGCGCGGACGCGGATGGCGCCGCGCCCCGTTTCGTAAGCCTTTAAAATATTTTCGGGACGCTCGGTGATGATGCCGCCCGTCGGGAAATCGGGACCTTTCACAAACTTCAACAGATCCCTGACATCGCTGTCGGGCTTTTTGATCAGCACCAACAAAGCGTCCGCCAACTCCGCGACGTTATGCGGGGCGATGTTTGTCGCCATGCCGACGGCGATGCCCGAAGACCCGTTCGCCAATAAATTCGGAAAAGCGGAGGGCATGACGATGGGTTCTTCCTCTTCGCCCGAATAGGTGGGACGAAAATCGACCGTGCCGTCGTTCAAATTTTCCATAATCGACAAAGCGACGGAAGTCAGGCGAGCCTCCGTATAACGCATGGCGGCAGCGTTGTCACCGTCAATATTGCCGAAGTTACCCTGCCCTTCGACCAAAGGATAACGGACGGCAAAGTCCTGAGCCAGACGCACCATCGCTTCATAAACGGCCGTATCGCCGTGCGGATGGTATTTACCGATAACGTCGCCGACGACGCGGGCGCATTTTTTAAACCCCGAAGACGGATCCAGTTTCAAAAGGCTCATGGCATAAAGCAAACGGCGGTGAACGGGCTTCAGGCCGTCGCGCACGTCGGGCAAAGAACGCGACACGATCGTCGACATCGCGTACGCCAGATAGCGTTCGCCCAATGCTTCGGCCATTTTAGTTTCTTTGATCTGTTCGTTTTCGCTCATTTCATCAGCCTTTAATTTCCTGTCGCCCGTATTTTTCGCAAACGGCGGCGATCAAACGCGCCCTGACTGCAGGGATACGGCAGTCTAGCGTTTTTGAAAGGTGATTTTCAAGAAAAAAACCCGTCAAAAAGAAAGCGTTTTTTAAGTCTTCCCCGTTTTTCGGCGGCATTCCCGATACCGTTAGAAATTCGGGCAACGGCAACAGTTTTTCCTTCCACGGCGCGCCCGCATCGAAACAAACCGCACGCCCCGTCCTCGGCGAAACGTAGGCCAGCCCTTCCCTTTTTCCCGTCAAGGCGCATTCGGACAGATCCAGCCCGAATCCCAAAGCCGCCAACAGGTCGATTTCCCAGCGGACGTAACGTTCTTCCCAATCGTTAAAAGCCAACAGAACGATCTGTTCCAGCGTTTTTTCAAAAATGCCGCCGAGAGGTTCGCGTTCGGGCAACATATCCGCCATGGCGCATATGCACGATAACGCCGTTAAACGCGCGGGATCGTTCATCACGCGGACGGAATAAGCCTCCGCCAATTCTGCGGAAACGGTTCCCAAATGCTCCTCCAAGCGCGCCTTCCAACGCAGCTTAACAAGGTTTCCCTGTTGAAAAACGGCGGCGTTGCGTTTGCCGAAGGCTCCTTTGCACAATCCCGCATGCCGTCCGTGTTCCGTCGTTAAAAACGAAACGACGGCATCGTTTTCGCCGTATCTTTTGACGGACAAAACGATTCCCGTATCCGTCCATTCAGGCATTGAAATCCAAGCCCCATTCGCGGTATCTGGCGGGATCGTCCCCCCATTTTTCCCGAACCTTGACGAATAAGAACAGGTGCACGCGGCATTCAAACAGCTCCTCAAGTTCCTGACGCGCCTGAGAGCCGATTTTTTTAATCATCGCGCCGCCCTTGCCCAAAATGATGCGCCGCTGGTTTTCCTTTTCGACGAATATCGTTTGTTCCAAACGCGCGCTGCCGTCGGGGGCGTCCTTCCACATATCCGTTTCGACCGTCAGGACGTAAGGCAACTCATCACGCAGGTTCAAATACAGTTTTTCCCGCGTGATCTCCGCCGCCAGCAAACGGTTCGGCAAATCGGAAACCTGATCTTCGGGAAACATGAAAGGTCCTTCGGGCATACGGGAAATCAGATATGCTTCCAAATCATTGATTCCGTCTCCGTTCAACGCGGAAACCATAAAGGTCGCATCAAAAGAATACAAAGCGTTCAGCTCTTGCGATAATTTCAACAAATTTTCGCGTTTTGCCAAATCGACTTTATTGAGAACCAGCGTCGCCTTTTCCCCGTTCTTTTTCAAAGAAGCGACAATGGAACGCGTATCGTCGTCAAGCCCGCGGCGCGCGTCAACGACCAACAGGCGCAGATCGGAATATTCGGCCTCCGTCCACGCCGAAGCAACCATAGCCCTGTCCAAGCGCCTTTTAGGCTTGAATATTCCCGGAGTATCGACTAAAACGACCTCGCAACCGTCTTTGACGAAAATGCCGCGGACGCGGGAACGCGTCGTTTGAACCTTCGGAGAAACGATTGACACTTTCGCCCCGACCATATAATTGACCAGCGTTGATTTTCCCGCGTTCGGAGCCCCCAGCAACGTCGCGAAGCCGCACTTCGTTTCAGCCATTCGGACACACCGCTTTTAACAACTCGGCCGCCGCCGCCTGTCCCGCCGCGCGTTTCGAGCTTCCCCTGGCCGTAACGGGTTTTTCCCCCTTTACGGAAACCTCCATCACAAAAACGGGATCATGATCGGGCCCCGTAACGCTCAAAACCTTATAAACGGGCAACGGCAGCTTTTTGCCTTGAGCCCATTCCTGCAACGCCGTTTTCGGGTCAACGGGAGGGCTGGCCGCCTCTTGCATTAACGGCGTCCAAAAACGCCTGACGAAACGTTCGGCCGCCTCCAATCCTCCGTCCAGATACAACGCCGCGATGATTGCTTCGCATACGTCGGAAAGAAGCGTTTTTGAATGCTTGTCAATCGCGTTGGCTTCGCTTTTGGGAAAAATGAAATAGTCCCCCAACCGCAGTTCCTCGGCAACAACCGCCAATGTTTCCGCGCGAACCAGCTTGGAATGGCGTTTTGCCAAATCCCCCTCGGGTTCCTTGGGGTACGCATGAAACAACATATCCGCCACGATCAGCCCCAAAACGCGATCGCCCAAAAATTCCAACCGCTCATAACCGACGAAATAATTGCCGAACCCCAGCGTAACCGCCTGTTTCAACAAGGAATCGTTTTTAAAGCGATATTCAAGCGGCGCGTAAAGCTCTTTATAATCTTTTCCGGCGTTCATCAGTGTATTCCGTTAAACAAGCGCGACCAACGCACCGCCATCGGCCATTTCCAGATTTCCCACCAGCGCGCCGTACCGTCGTTCGAGAAAAACAAAAATTTCGCCCGTCCGACCAAATTAACGGCGGGAACGTAGCCGACTTTGACGGAACGGCTGTCCAAAGAGTTATCGCGGTTATCCCCCATCATAAAGAAATGCCCGTCGGGAACGGTAAACTCTTCGGTATCGTCAAAGGGCCCCTCATCGGACATTTCAATGATCGGATGGCGGAATCCTTCGGGCAAAACCTCGATATAACGGTCAAAACGTACGGCTTTTCCGCGCTCGTCCCTCATGACATACTGTCCGTCGGGAATACGTTCCAGCATTTTGCCGTTGATGTAAAGGCGCCCTTTTTTAACCTGAATTTTATCACCGGGCATACCGATCAGACGCTTGATGTAATCGGTGCTGTTGTCCGAAGGCAGCTTAAAAACAATAACGTCGCCGCGCTTCGGTTCTTCGTAAAAGATGCGCCCCTTGACCAACGGCATGCTTAAAGGCATGGAATGGCGACTGTATCCGTAAGACATTTTGGAAACAAACAAATAGTCCCCGACCAACAGAGACGGAATCATTGATCCCGAAGGGATGCTGAAGGGTTCGGCGAAAACGGTTCTGACAAACAAAGCGATCAGAACGGCGTAAAACAAAGTTTTCGTTGTTTCCCAAAATCCGGATTTTTCTTCCATTTTACCGTATTCCTTCAAACTTAAGCGGAAGCGTCTTCCGCGCTTAAAACGACAATCGCATGCGCCGTCGGATATTCGTCCGTCATGGAAACGTGTATCACGGTGCGTTTTCCGTCGGGCGTCAAGGCTTCCAAACGCCTTAAAGCGCCGCCCGTCAAATTCATAACGGGCTGCCCCGTCGGCAGGTTTGAATTTTCCATGTCGCGCCAATAAACGCCCCGGGACAACCCCGTTCCCAACGCTTTGGAACAAGCCTCCTTCGCCGCGAAACGCATTGCGTAAGCCGAAGCCCTCTTCCTGGCGGATCCCGCTCCCCGCGCATCACACAATGCCCGTTCGCGGGGCGTATATATCCTGCGGCAAAAAGCATCGCCCGAACGTTCCAAAATACGCTCGATACGCCGAATGTCTACCAGATCCGTTCCGATTCCGATAATCATCGTTAATCCTGCGACCTGCGGACGGAGCTGATGCCGGGACAAGCCCTCAAAGCCGCCATAATGTCATTCAAATGCCGCACGTCCTGAACTTCTATATCGACGGTCAGTTCAAAAAATCCCGCCGTTCGGCTCAATATTTTCAAATTGCTGATGTTGCCGTGGTTCTTGGCGATAACCGTAGACAGCGTCCCCAAACTTCCGGGTTGGTTGACAAGAACCAAACGAATGCGCGAGATATGGCTTTCCCCCGAAACGACGTCTTCGTTCCAGGAAATATCCAGCCAGCGTTCGGGTTCCGCGGAATATTTCTCCAGCGTTACGCAGTCAATCGTATGAACGGTAACGCCTTTGCCCGTCGTCACAATAACGACGATGCGATCCCCCGGCAACGGATGGCAACATTTTGCAAAATTGACCGCCAAACCGGGAATCAGCCCGTTGATCGGCATATTGTGTTTTTTATGGTCGGGAACTTTGTCGCTGATCTTCTTCGCCGAACGCTTAATCGCATCCACGACGCGGACGAAGCGCGACTTATGACCGGGGAAAACGGCGTCCACCACGTCGGAAGCCTGGACAAGCCCTTCGCCGACGGCGGCGATCAGATCTTCGGGCTCGTTCTGCTTAAAGTTGGACAAGACGTTTTCAAGGCTTTTGTCCGTATATTCATAGCCTTCATTTTTATACGCGCGCTGAAGAATCTGGCGTCCCGCCTCCAAATACTGTTCCCGTTTTTGGGCGCGTATAAAACGGCGGATCGCCGCGCGGGCCTTCCCCGTCACGACGAAACGTTCCCATTCGGGAGACGGATTCTGCGTTTTCGACGTCAGTATCTCAACCTGATCGCCGTTGTTCAAAGGCGTACGCAAAGGACGGATCTTTCCGTTAATCTTTGCTCCGACGCAACGGTTTCCGACCCCCGAATGAACGGCATACGCGAAATCAACGGGCGTCGCGTTTTTCGGCAACGTGATCAAATCGCCCTTCGGAGAAAAACAGAACACCTGGTCCTGATACATCTCCAGCTTTGTATGTTCTAAGAACTCCTCGGGATTGTCGGCCTGTTCCATAATGTCCAACAATTCGCGCATCCAGCGGAACTGGCGGCCGTCGGTTTTATAATCCCCCTGTTTATAGCGCCAGTGCGCCGCAACGCCGATCTCCGCTACCTCGTGCATTTCCCGCGTCCGAATCTGAATCTCGATACGGTGCTTTTCGGGGCCGATGACCCCCGTGTGCAAAGATTTGTACCCGTTGGGCTTCGGCGTCGATATGTAATCCTTGTAACGCCCGGGCACCATCGGATATTTGGTGTGGATGATGCCTAAAACGTGGTAACAGTCGGCGACCGTCGGAACGATGACGCGAAAGGCGATAATATCGGAAAGCTGTTCAAACGTCGCGTTTTGGCGCTGCATTTTTCGCCAAATGGAATAAGGCGTCTTTTCGCGCCCCGTAATCTCAACCTGAATGCCCGAATCTTTCAGGTCGTCATATAAGGCGTCAATGATCCGCCGAACAAGGTCGCCGCCCTGTTCCCGCAAAAATGACAGGCGCGCCTTAATCGATTCATAGGCTTCGGGATGCAGTTCTTTGAAGGCCAGTTCTTCCAGCTCGTTTTTCATTTCCTGCATGCCGATGCGTTCCGCCAAAGGAGCGTAAATTTCCATCGTTTCGGTCGCGATGCGGCGGCGCTTTTCGGGATTTTTAAAGAAATGGAGCGTCCGCATATTGTGGACGCGGTCGGCCAACTTGACCAACAGGACGCGGATATCGTCCGACATGGCCAGCAACAGCTTGCGGAAATTTTCCGCCTGCTTCGTTTGGTCGGACTGAAGCTGCAATTTGCTGAGCTTCGTAACGCCTTCGACCAGCTTGGCGATCTCTTCGCCGAACAGATCCTTAATGTCTTCGTAGGTCGCGGCCGTATCCTCAATCGTATCGTGCAACAAAGCTGTTACGATCGAAGCATAATCCAGCTTATATTCCGTCAGGATTCCCGCGACCTCTACGGGATGGGAAAAATACGGATCTCCGGAAGCGCGCTTCTGGGATCCGTGCATCTTTACGGCAAAAACATACGCCCGATCCAGACCTTCCTCGTCAACGTCGGGATCATAGGAACGGACGCGTTCGACCAACTCAAATTGTCGGAGCATCTTTGCCGTCCTTCGCCGAAGAACGCTCAGGGTTCTTCGGACACCTCAAAAGAGCCCGCCTCAACGACTTCGGATTGGGCATCGTTCACATAGGCGAACTGTTCGTTCAAAGCGGCCAATTCGGCTTCCGCTTCCTTGATCTCGTTCTGTTCGGAAGACGTTTCCTCGGTCTTGACGAATTTCTGCATGCCCGAAATCAAAGAATTTTCCAAATTATCCAAATTGATCGTTTCGTCGGCAATCTCACGCAGGGCGACAACGGGGTTTTTATCGCGGTCGCGGTCAATCGTCAGGGGCGATCCCGCGCTGATGTCTTTAGCGCGCTGCGCGGCCATCAAAACCAATTCAAAACGGTTGGGTACTTTTAAAACGCAATCTTCTACGGTAACGCGTGCCATGGTCTTTTCTCTCGATAAAAATAACAGATGTGAGCCTTAGGGCATATTGCATATATCGACTTTTTTTGTCGAAATTGCAAGTTTATTCTTTAAATATTTCCTGTCCGTCCGGCAAACGGCGAATCAGCTCGGAAACGCTTAACCCCGAAACGGGATGCGTCCAATCGGGCGCGATTTCGCGAAGCGGATATAAAACGAACGCCCGCAAATGCATGCGCGGATGCGGCACGATCGTTTCGGGCGGTTCGTCAATGATTTCTCCGTTATAGGCCAACAGGTCCAAATCAAGCACCCGCGCGGCGTTCCTGACGGTCCTGACGCGTCCCAGTTCGGCCTCGACGTCCAAAAGCGTTTTTATCAGCGTCCGCGGCTCTTGTTCCGTCCTGACGGAAAAAACGCGGTTTTTATACCACGGCTGGTCGGAAACGGGAACGGGAGCCGTTCGGTACCACCCCGACGTTTTTTCAATAAAAACGCCGCGTTTTTCCAATAATTCGAAAGCCTTTTCCAAGGTTTGGGGCACCGTTCCGAAAGCGCTGTCCAAATTACCGCCCGTCCCGATAAGAATCATCTTGGATTTTTCCTTTTTTGCCGTTATCCTGATTACTCTTATACTTACATGAACAACATATTGAAAGGAATAATTTTATGCGTTGTTATGCCGGCGAAAAAATCGCTTTGTTCATTGACGGTTCGAACCTTTACGCGGCCGCGAGATCCTTGGGATTTGACATCGACTACAAAAAGCTGTTGGATTTCTTCTCGACGAAGGGACGTTTGATCCGCGCCTTTTATTATACGGCTTTGGTCGAAGATCAGGAATATTCCCCCATCCGTCCTTTGGTTGATTGGCTGGATTATAACGGCTATACCATGGTGACGAAGCCTACGAAGGAATTTACGGATGCTTTCGGCCGCCGCAAAATCAAGGGCAATATGGATATAGAGCTGGCCGTTGATCTGATGAAAATGGCGGAAAACATCTACCACGCCATCCTGTTTTCGGGCGACGGCGATTTCAGCAGTGTGGTAGAAGCCGTCCAGCGCAAAGGCGTTCGGGTAACCGTCGTCAGCACGGTTCAGTCCCAGCCGCCGATGGTCGCGGACGAATTGCGCCGCCAAGCCGATCATTATACGGACTTGTCCGATCTGGCGCCGAATATTTCGCGCACGCCTCAAAGCGGCAAGCCGGATCCCGCTTTTTTGAAAGCCCAAAGCGCTTTGTATGACGGCGACGTCAGCGACGAAAATTCCGACTATGTCCCCTGAATTTCCCGTTCTGCCCGATAAGAACTGCCGCCTATGCCCCAGGCTGGCGGCATTTCTTGATAAAAACAGGCAATTATATCCGTCGTTTTGGAATGCGCCCGTTCCGTCGTTCGGCAATTTGGACGGAGAGCTTTTTATCGTCGGGCTTGCCCCCGGACTGAAAGGAGCCAACCAAACGGGTCGTCCTTTTACGGGCGATTTCGCGGGAAACCTGTTGTATGACATGCTGATCGAATTCGGTTATGCCGAAGGCGTTTATCAGGCGCGCCCCGACGACGGCGTCAAATTGGTCAATGCGCGCCTGACCAATGCCGTTCGGTGCGTTCCGCCCGAAAATAAAGTTACGGGAGCGGAAACATCAACCTGCGGACGTTTTTTGACGGCAGAAATCGCGGCAATGCCGAATCTGAAAGCCGTTCTGGCTTTGGGAACGGTTTCTCACGGCGCCGTTTTGGCCGCCATGGGACAAAGGAAAAGCGCCTTTAAATTCGGCCATAACGTTGTCCATGACGTGCCGTACAAAGGGCGAACGGTCAAACTGGTCGACAGTTACCACAGTTCGCGCTACAACGTAAATACGGGTAAACTGACGCCTGAAATGTTCAAAGAAATGTTCATTACTTTGGATAAGGCCGTCAAAGGAATGATTTAAAAAAAGAGCCTCCCGAAGGAGGCTTTTTTTATGACCGCGGGAAATCGCCGTCCGAATTGACGTTTCCGAACAAGCCTCCCGAAGAACGCCGCTTGCCTTCAGGCGCTTCCGTACCGCCCTTCCCCGACGTTTGAGAACTCAATGCCCGTATCCTGTCCTCCAAAGGCGGGTGGGTCGAGAACAATTCGGAAAACGAAGGCAAATCGACGATACCGAACGCTTTCATTTCCGAAGGCAAAGGATCGGTTTCGGAACGCCCCAGAGCCTGCAAAGCGCCGATCATATCGTCGGGGCTTCCCGTTAATTCCGCCGCCCCTGCGTCGGCGCGATATTCCCTGTGCCGGGAAAAGGCACAAGCCAGAATGCTTGCCAGAATGCCGAACAACAGTTCAAAGATCTGCACAACCATGTAATAACCGAAGCCGTAACCGCGGCGTTCTTCTCCGTCGTTGTTCCTGTTTTGCAAAAACAGCGCGGCAACGCGGGCGAAGAAGAAAACGAACGTGTTCAATACGCCCTGCAATAAAGTCATTGTCACCATATCGCCGTTACGGATATGGGAAACTTCGTGCGCCAGAACGGCGCGGACCTGCGGGCGCGTCATGGATTGCATCAACCCCGTAGACACCGCGACCAAAGCATCGTCCTTGAATGCTCCCGTCGCAAAGGCATTCGGCGTTCCCTGATAAATCGCAACCTCGGGCATTTTCAACCCCGCGCCGTCAGCCAGATCGCGCACCGTTGACAATAACCACGCTTCCGTTTCGTTTCGCGGCGAAGAGATCACAACGGCGCCCGTCGTCATTTTTGCGATGCTTTTTGACAACATCAGGGAAATGAACGACCCCGTAAATCCGCAAACGGCCGAAAATCCCAATAATTGAGCATAATCAATCCCGTTCGCCGTCAGCCAACGATCAACGCCCAACAACTTGACCAGTACGGAAATCGTCATTAAGACGACGAAATTCAATCCTAAAAACAGACCGATACGCTTAAACATTCTTTCTCCCGTTTTTTTTATCATTCACAGAATTACATAGGCCGTTTCGGACAAATAAAAAGGGGGATGCGCCCCCTTTTTTTACTTTTTTTCGGTCGGCCGGGGTTTTTCGGAAGGCGTCGGGGTCAACGTATAGACAATCGCGCCCAAGCGCTCGCCGTCCGTACCGACAATCGGCAAAGAACCGCCCGTCAACCCCGTTTCACCGTAAGAAAAATCCTCGTTCAGATCAATCAAGGACAGAATTTTTTTCTGCGTTTTCGGAGGCAACTTCATTCCCGGGCCGACGGAGCTTAAAAATGCCAGATTTTCAGCCGTGCACCATCCCGCTCCGACGGTCGGGTTCGGTTCGCGGCGGCGCATTTTGAACCAAGCCATTTTGTTCAGCCCGATCTTATCCAAAGCCGTATAGACCCGCACCTTTCCGTAAGAAGACAACGCGTCGGGCAGATTATTCACCATTCGCGGCAGAGTTTTGGAAAGTTTTAAATACCCCGTCTTTTCTCCTTTAATTTTTAAAAGGACGCTGTACACAACGTCGTCGGAGGGCAAACGTTCCCAAAAACAGGAAGAAGACGATTCCGCGATTTCAGAAGGAATCCTCATCCTGCCGCGATAGTTTTCGTCCCCGATCCTGACGAAAAAGCGCGTGTTCGGATGGTAAAACAAATAATCAGCATCGAAATCCTTGGCCAAAATCAAGGCATACCTGTCCGCCGCGGCCATCATGTCCGACGTGTTGCGTTCCCGCGCCGCATCCAAAACAGCGGGATCCTTCAATACGGTTTGCCTGGCAAATTTTTTAAGCTCCGAACAAACGCGGGATTCTTCAGAACGCATAAAATCCCGCATCGTTTCCGTCGCCGTTTTCGGCGCCGCTTCGGAAACGGCGACGACTTCGGCCTGCGTAACGACAGCCTGCGCCGCCGCTGCGGAAACGTATGAAACGGCGGCGACACACACGGCGACAAAAGAAAAATACGCTTTCATTTCTTTTTCTCTCCGTTCGGAAACTTACAAATCCTTTAAACGCTTCAACGCTTCGTCAACCTTGAGGGCGGCCTTCTTGGCCTCGGCCAGCCTGGCTTTCTGCTCCTCAACGACATTGGCGGGAGCTTTGGCGATAAAGCCTTCGTTGCCCAAACGCCCCGTCAAAGAAGAAATCTCTTTTTCCAGTTTGGCCTTTTCCTTGCTCAGGCGTTCGTTTTCCTTAGCAACGTCAATAACGCCCGCTAAAGGCAACAAAATCGTTGCCGTTCCGAAAACGCTTTGCGCCGCGCCCTTGGCGTCATCGGCCGAAGAAGAAATCTCCGCCTTTTCCAAACGCGCCAGCGTTCTGATCAACAAATTAAAGTTTTTCAGGCGTTCGGCTTCGGTTTCGGACGCGTCGCGCAGATACATCGTAATTTTTGCGGCGGGCGGAACGTTCATTTCCGCGCGCAGCGAACGCACCGCCGCGATCAGGTCAACGACCCAATCCAGATCCGCTTCCGCTTCGGGATTTTCCAATCCGCTTAACTCAGGCCAAGGCGTTACGATCAGCTTTTGCGGACGGTTATCGGAAATCTTGCCCCACAGCTCTTCGGTAACGAACGGCATAATCGGATGCAACAAAATCAAAATCCTGTCCAAAACCCAAGCCGCCGTCGCGCGCGTTTCCGCTTTGACGCTTTCGTCATCGCCGTAAAACAGAGGCTTTGCAAATTCCAAATACCAATCGCAGAACGTCCCCCATGTGAACTGATATCCCGCGTCGGCGGCTTCATTGAACTTATACTCGTCCAAAGCGGCCGTCGCTTTGCGTACGGCTGCCGCCGTCTTGGAAATAATCCATCGGTTCAGAGGATTTTTGACCGTTTTCGGATCGAATCCGTCAACGGGCTTACATTCGTTCATTTCGCAGAAACGCGCCGCATTCCACAGCTTCGTTACGAAGTTTCTGTATCCCTCGACGCGGCTTTCGCTCATGCACACGTCGCGCCCTTGCGCCGCCATTGCCGCCAGCGTAAAACGCAAAGCGTCCACGCCGTATTTGTCCGCCAGAATCAAAGGATCAACAACGTTCCCCTTTGACTTTGACATCTTGCGTCCCTGTTCGTCGCGCACCAATGCATGAATATAGACGGTTCTGAACGGAACGTCCTTCATAAAATGCAATCCCAGCATCACCATGCGGGCGACCCAGAAAAAGATGATGTCAAACGCCGTCAACAAAACGTTCGTCGGATAATAACGTTCCAATTCTTTGGTCTTGTCGGGCCAGCCGAGCGTTGAAAACGGCCAAATTCCCGAAGAAAACCATGTATCAAAAACATCGGGATCCTGCTTTAACTCAACGTGCTTGCCGTAATATTTATCCGCTTCGACCTGAGCCAGCCCGACGTTTTCTTCCACAAAATAATGTCCGTCGGGACCGTACCAAACGGGAATCTGATGCCCCCACCACAGCTGGCGCGACACGCACCACGGCTGAATATTGCGCATCCATTCAAAATACGTCTTTTCCCAAGCCTTCGGAACAAATTTCAGCCTGCCGTCCTCAACGACCTTAATCGCCTCAACCGCCAGCTTCGGCGCATCAACAAACCATTGATCGGTCAGCCAAGGCTCTATAACGACACCCGAACGGTCGCCGTAAGGAATCGTCATCGGATTGTCTTCTTCCTTGACGAACAAACCTAAAGCCTTCACCTCTTCCAACACCTTAACGCGGGCGTCCGCCGTCGAAAGCCCCCTGTATGCTTCGGGCACGTTTTCGTTCAAATGCGCCGTCGCATCCAAAATATTGATCATCGGCAGGTTATGGCGCTTTCCGACTTCATAGTCGTTGAAATCGTGCGCGGGCGTAATTTTGACCGCGCCCGTCCCTTTCGTCGGGTCGGCGTGTTCGTCGGCAATGACGGGAATCGCGCGATTGCAAACGGGAATAACAACGTTTTTGGCAATCAGGTCCTTATAACGTTCGTCATCCGCGGAAACGGCGACGGCCGTATCCCCGAACAACGTTTCGGGACGCGTCGTCGC
>CALXYE010000034.1 GCA_944392845.1 uncultured Alphaproteobacteria bacterium | reverse complement strand
TTTGTTTTCTTTCTGCCAAAATTTCTTTTAAATGAGCAAAAACCGCCAATCCCATCGCCGCATGGAATTCCGATTGCTTGCCGTTGATGCCCAAACGGAAATGTTCGTCTCCCAAATGTCCGAAACGTTTGATCAGGTTTAACGCTTTGTCTTCGGCTTCGTTTTTTACGATAATCGCGCCGCCTTCCACTGTATGAAACAGCTTTGTCGCATGAAAAGACAACGTTGACGCATCGCCGTAAGAAGCCAATGCCTTGCCCTTATAAACCGAACCGAAAGCATGAGCGGCATCATAAATGACTTTCAGATGATGCTTTTCGGCGATTTTTTGAATTTTTTCAACGTCACAGGCATATCCGAAAACATGAACGGGCATGACGGCTTTTGTATTCGGCGTAATCAGCCCTTCGATTTTTTCGGGGTCAATCGTGAAATTATCCGTTTCGATATCACAAAAAACGGGCGTGCATCGTTCCCACAGCAGAGAGGAAGTCGTCGCAACATAGGAAAAAGGCGTCGTAATGACTTCACCCCCGTCAATGTTCAAAGCCTTTAATGCCAACTGTAGCGCGATTGTCCCGTTCGTAACGTAATGCAGGTACGAAACGCCCAAAAACGAACGCAAGCGTTCTTCCAAAGCCGAAACTTCCGGTCCTTGGTTTGTCAATATGCCTCTTGCAAAAATATCCGCCAGCCTTGCCGCATATTCTTCATACGGCGGCAAATACGGGCGCGTTACATATATTTTTGTCATCATATCAGGCATTTTTTACGGCTTGTTTGAGAAATAAATTTCCTTATTTATTAAAAAATAAGAAACAGATTTCCGGTAAGCAAAAAATTAAGGAAGTTTTGCGTAAAAGTCAAACCTTATCTGTACAATCTGTCGGATATATTCAAAGTCGGCTATGCGTTTTTTAGTGCGTTCAAAACATAAAGCCTGAGAGCCGAGGACAAACCGCCGTTTCTGGCGTCATCAATTTCGGCGACAAGCGCCGGTACGGAAACATTTTTTTCTTTCGCCAGACGCTTGATTTCTTCCCAAAATTCGGGCTCAAGGGAAATGCTGGTTCGATGCCCCGATATCATGACGGAATATTTTTTTATGCTCATGACGTTTACCGAAATCGTCGCAAAAGGCGAGCGGAGATTATTCCGCCGCTTCGTTTTCCTCTTCCGTCAATAAGGTTTCAAGAAGCATATCGATATCGATGTCTTCGTCCGTTTCGCCCATTTGTTCCATCAGGCGCCCGACAACCATGCGCGCGAATGATTCCTGAATGTCGGGGTCACCGCCTTTGTACCCGATCTCTTGGATCAGGCCGACGGCGATGCGCGCGGCGGGAAACATTTTCGGCGGCAGTTTCGCCCGCTCGTAAAGGGCGGGAAGCCCCAGTAATCCCTTGTCGTAAATCAGCTTGCGGATATTGGCAAGCGGCATTCCCGTTAAAAAAGCGACGGCATTTTCAAAAAAAACGGTTTCGCCCGTGCACAAAGCCCGCAGAACCAGCGTCGGGGTCAGCTTGTTTTTTTGCGCCAGCCCGTAGATGACGGCCTGTACTTCTTCATCGGTGGCCGTGCTGCTGACGTTGATCATTGCTTTTTCATACGAAAATTTGACAATGTCCTTTACTTTTTTCGGATCGACCTTGTGCTTTGAAAGGATGAATTTTTGCAATCCTTCCGACGCGTGTTCCAACACGCGGACGGTGATGGATTCGGGGACGGTTTTGCGTTCGGCGATGCTTCTTTGGATTTTTGTGTTTTCGCCGAAACGGTCAACGACCGTATGAAACGTTTTTTCGGTAATCTGCGCCCCTTCGTTTTTGACAAGGGTCTGCACGGCTTGTTCACGCCCGTGTGCGGCGATGGCCGAAGCGACCTCTTCTTCGACAACGGCGCGCGATGCAACGGCCGTTTGGCGGGCGTCGTTTCCCGTTTTGACGATTTCGATTAAGTCTTCGCTGCTTAAAGCGGGAGAATATTGCAAAACCGGGGTTGCCACGGCGTCCGAAGGATCCGTCGCCAACGTCTTTACGACGTCCTTCGGCAATTCCTTACTGACGGCCAGATTGACGGAAAGCGTTTCGCGAATGCGTTCTTCAACGTCTTTTGCCGCCAAACGGAATATGTCTTCCGCGATCTGTTTTTCTTTTTCCACGAAATCATTTTCGGCATACATAAGCGACAACTTGCGAATTGTATCGCCTCTGACGTCAACGGAATGATCGGAAAGCAATTTTTCAATATCGGCAAACGTCAACGAAACGTCTTCGGTCGGGGATGGGGTATCCATGGCGGTCCTTCGTGCTGTATGCAAAACGGCGACAATCTGTTACACTGGCTATATAATACAGCAAAAAATAGCAAAGGTTCAAAGGAAAAATTGAATCAACGCACCGATGCGACGTTTCGATAAAAATCGTTTCCTTTGTCATCCGTTACGATAAAGGCGGGCAGAGATTTTACGGTGATTTTCCATACGGCTTCCATGCCCAGTTCCGGATAATCGATATATTCGCAGGAAGTTATGTATTTCGCCGCCGTTTGCGCCGCCGCGCCGCCGACCGTTCCCAGATAGAATCCGCCGTATCTGCGGCAGGATTCCGCAACCGCCGCCGAACGGTTTCCTTTGGCCAGCATGATCAGGGAAGCGCCGTTTTTTTGCAAAAGCTCCGTATAAGGATCCATTCGTCCCGCCGTCGTCGGCCCCAGAGAGCCGCACGCGAAGCCGTCGGGTTTTTGGGCGGGACCCGCGTAAAAAACGGGATAACGTTTCAAATAATCGGGAAGCGGTTTTCCGCTTTGCAACAGTTCTTTGAAGCGGGCGTGAGCAATGTCGCGGGCGACGATCATCGTGCCGTTCAGCGAAACTCTTGCGCCGACGGGTAACGCCGACAAGTCTTTGAGCGTTTCCGTCAACGGTCTGTCAAGGTCAATCTCCGTCGTTTCGACAGGCAGCTTTTCGGCTTTGACGTCGGGAAGATATCGGGCGGGATCGGTTTCCAAACGTTCCAGAAAAACGCCGTCCGCCGAGATTTTTGCCAAAACGTTCCTGTCGGCGGCGCACGAAACGCCGATGCCGATCGGCAAAGAGGCGCCGTGGCGCGCCAAACGGATGACGCGAACGTCAATGCAAAAATGCCTGCCGCCGAATTGCGCGCCCAAACCGTTTTTGTTGACAAGCCCGAGAAGCTTTTTTTCCGTTTCTTCGTCCCTGAAGCCGAATTCGGATGCGGGGAAGGAATCCAAGGCGCGGGCAGAGGACAGTTTGACCGTTTTCAGGGTCGTTTCCGCCGACGGGCCGCCGACAACGACGGCCAAGTGATAGGGCGGACACGCCGAAACGCCCAAAGATTTTATTTTTTCAAACAGGAACGGGAAGAGGGCGCTTTCGTTTAAAAGAGCTTTCGTTTCCTGAAACAAAAAAGTCTTGTTCGCCGAACCGCCGCCTTTGGCAATAAAAAGAAAATCGAAGGAATCGCCCCGTACCGCGCTTAAATCGATTTGCGCGGGCAGGTTGGTCTTTGTGTTTGATTCCCCGAACATGGAAGACGGCGCGTTTTGAGAATGGCGCAGGTTCAGTTCCGCATACGCTTTTTTGATTCCGTCCGTCAGGGCTTCGGCTTCGAAACCGTCGGTCAAAACGGCGTGCCCTTTTTCTCCGATAACGGCGGCCGTTCCCGTATCTTGGCACAAAGGCAGGATTCCTCCCGCCGCGACGCAGGCGTTTTTTAACAGTTCCAAAACGACGAAACGCTCGTTCGGCGAAGCGTCGGGCGCGTCAAAAATATCTCGGAGCGCCTTTAAATGCGACGCCCTCAAAAAAAAGGAAACGTCGCGGAACGCTTCAAAGCTCAATTCCCGAAAAACGGAACGCGGAACGTGTAAAAGCCCGTCTTTGACAAACGGCTTTTCCGTTGTTTCGACGCGCCGCCACGAAACGGGAGCAGGAAAAAGCATCGGTTTATTTCTTTTTGCGAAAAGCGCTCAGGCTGACGACGTTGCCGCCGTCCGCGGGGACGTTTTCTTCGTTTTTGGCGGCTTTTTTGCGCGCAGGGGCTTTCGGTTCTTTCGCGGCGGGCGGAGGTTCAACCTTAAAACTGACGGCGAATCGGGCGTGCGGATCGGCAAAAGACGTGATCGCGTCAAAAGGTACGGTGATCCGTTCGGGAATGTTGGAAAAGCTGAGCTTTACGGAAAAGGAGTTCTCCGAAACCTCAAGGTCGGAAAATTCATGTTGCAGGACGATCGTCATGTCTTCGGGATAGGCTTCCGTCAGACGCGGCGAAAGGACGACGCCGTCGAATTTTGTCTTGAACGAAATGTAGAAATGATGATTCCCCGGCAGGCCGCCGTTGTCGCAGGTAATCTTCAGCGCATCGCGCACGACGGAAAGCAAAGCCTTTTCCACCAAATGTTCGTAAGAGATCGCGTCAGCCGTCATCTTGTCCCCTTCGGATAAAATTAAACGGGACACTTCTGTTGCTAGGCAAGTCCCCGCCCCACCCGTACCGCTCAAGGCACGGGAATTAAGTTTGGTCGTTCCGACCGCCGATTAGGCAGCGAGAGCAACCTGAGTGCGATTATCGTTCGCATTCAAAGATTTAGCCCGATAACGGCGGTACCATGCCGGATGCAGATCCTGTCTTTACTACGCGCGTCGATCCTGTTTCGCCCCCGTAAATGGTGGAGGCGCCGGGTACCGCCCCCGGGTCCGCAACGCCTATTCCGCAGGGCGTTTAGCATCATAGCCGGCAAAACCGGCGCTCGTATTATATAAGGATCGGCCGGAGCGAATCAAGATATCTTTATTTATTGCGCGCCCCGGCATCCTGCATTAAACTGCCCGTGGTTTTATTTTTACCGGAGTTTTTTGTTATGGAACTGACGACCGACCAGCTGACCGAAATAGAACGCTTGCGCCAAACGCCGCATTCGACGAAGCGCGCGACGGTAACGGCTTTGGAAGAGATCCTGTATACGCCCTTTCCCGTTCTGGATCACGGCTTTATCCGCGTCATTGACTATATGGGCGACGATTCCGCCATCGTTCAGGCGGCGCGCGTTTCCTACGGGCGCGGCACGAAAAAAGTCAGCGAAGACAGGGGATTGATTAACTATCTGATGCGTCACCGCCATACGACTCCGTTCGAAATGTGCGAAATCAAACTGCACGTCAAGCTGCCGATTTTTGTCGCGCGCCATTGGATTCGTCACAGGATGGCCAGCGTCAACGAATATTCGGCGCGCTATTCGATTCTGGATCGCGAATTTTATTTCCCCGCCGCCGAAGATTTGGCCGCCCAGTCAACCGACAACCGTCAGGGGCGCGGCAACCTTTTGTCGGGGGAAGAGGCCGCCGAGGTCTTTCGCATTCTCAAGGAAGACGCGGAAAAGTGCTATGACGATTACGAATATATGCTGAACGAGGACAACCTGGGAAACAAGGTTGACCCGAACCGTCAGGGGCTGGCCCGCGAGTTGGCGCGCATGAATTTGCCCCTGAACATTTATACGCAGTGGTATTGGAAAATCGATTTGCACAATCTGTTTCACTTTTTGGCGTTGCGCGCCGAACGGCACGCCCAGAAAGAAATCAGGATGTACGCCGAAAAAATATTGGACATCGTACACCTTTGGGTGCCGATGGCGGCCGACGCTTTTGAAGAATATCTGCGCGGCGGAACGCATATTTCGCATCGCGGGATGGAAGTCGTGCGCCGCTTGCTCAAAGGCGAAAAGGTCAACCGCGAAGATACCGGGATTTCCAAACGCGAATGGATTGAACTGACGGATGCTTTGGGCATCGACACGCAAAGCGGAGAGAACAAATAATGGCAAATTCTCAAAGCCCTTGGGGCGGTAACGATAACGACGGTAAATCTCCCTGGGACGGCGAAGCGTCTCCGGAAATAGAAGTCCTGTTCAAAAAAAGTCAGGATAAGGTTCGCCGCATTATGACGGGCGGCAAGAAAACTTCGGGCGGCTTTAAATTCAGCGCGTGGGGCATTGTCGCTCTGGCCGTCGGGTTGTGGGCGCTGACGGGATTTTATCAGGTTCAGCCCGAAGAACAGGGCGTCGTCCTTCGTTTCGGAAAGTACGCCTATACGACGGCGTCGGGGCTGCATTATCATTGGCCGTATCCGATCGAAACCGTGCTGACGCCGAACGTGTCGCGCGAAAACCGCATTGAAATCGGCTTCCGTTCCGATAACGGACGTATCCGTTACAGAGGGACTTCCCTGCGCGACGTGCGTTCCGAAAATATCGCTTTGACGGGCGATGAAAATATCGTCGAAATGAATTTCACCGTAACGTGGAAGGTCAAAAACGCGGGCGATTACCTGTTTAACGTCCGCGATCCCGAAGCGACGGTGCGCATCGCGGCGGAAAGCGCCATGCGCGACGCCATCGGCATGACCCCGATCATGCAAATCATCGCCGACGACCGAAAAGGCGTTCAGGATCAGGCGGAAAAAACGCTTCAGCGTTTGTTGGACGAGTATAAGACGGGCATTGCCGTTACGTCCGTCCAGCTGACGAAGGCGGACGCCCCCGCGCAGGTGATCGACGCTTTCAACGACGTGCAAAGGGCTAAGGCGGACAAGGAACGCCTGAGCAACGAAGCCGAAGCGTATCGCAACGACATTCTTCCCCGCGCCCGCGGCGAAGCGTCCCGCATTTTGAGCGAAGCCGAGGCCTACAAATCCCGCGTTATTGATGCGGCAAAGGGCGATACGGCGCGTTTCAAGGCCGTGTACAACGAATATAAAAACGCCAAGGAAGTCGTCGCCCGCCGTCTGTATCTGGAAACGATGGAAGACGTTTACGGCCGCGTCAACAAAGTCATCATTGACTCCGCGGCGGCAAAGTCGGGCGTTTTGCCGTATATGCCCCTGAACGGGTTGGACGTTAAGAAACAAGGAGAAGCCCGATGAAATCCCGAATCAAAATCGTTTCCCTGACGCTTTTGGCCGTCGTTTTGATTGTTTTGCTGGATTCGCTGTACATCGTGCCGCAGACCCGCCAGGCAATCGTTATTCAGTTCGGCGAACCCAAGCGCGTCGTTCAGGAACCCGGACTTCATGTGAAAGTGCCGTTTATCCAGCGCGTCGTTATGTATGACAACCGCCTGTTGAGCCTTGACCCGCCCGCGCAGGAAGTGCCCTTGGGCGACAAGAAGCGCATAGTCGTCGATACGTTTTCGCGTTTTAGGATCGTTGATCCGCTGCTGTTTTATCAGGCTTTGCAGACCGAGGAAAACGCCCATTCCCGTTTAAGCGACGCGATCGCGTCGTCTTTGCGCGACGTTTTGGGGCAACACGACATGAAAACGATTTTGTCTCCGAAGCGTACGGAAATTATGGCTCAGATCCGCGACGAGGTGAACTCGAAGGCAAAGGCGTTCGGCGTCAACGTTATTGACGTGCGCATCCGTCGCGCCGACCTGCCCGAGGAAACGTCTCAGGCCGTGTATGCGCGCATGCGTTCCGAGCGCGAACGCGAAGCTAAAGAGTTTCGCGCCGAGGGACAGCAGATGAATCAAAAGATTAAGGCCGAAGCCGACCGCGACAGGGTTAAAATATTGGCTCAGGCACAGAAGGAAGCTCAGGTCATTCGCGGACAAGGCGATAAAGAGGCGGCGCGCATTTGGGCGGAAGCGTCCTCAAAGGATAAAGAGTTTTATGCTTTTTACCGTTCTCTGGAAGCCTACCGCAATTCAATGGGGGCGGAAGGAACGTCAATGGTTTTGTCGCCCGAATCGGATTTCTTCCGCTTTTTCGGGAAATTGCCCCGGTCTGCAAAATAGCGGGCGGGGGCACGGATGGGCGAACTGTTGCAGGCGATTGCTTTGGCGATGGTGATTGAAGGGCTGTATTATGCCCTTGCGCCCGATAAGGCTCAGGAAGCCATGCGCCGCCTGTCTTCCGTACCGCCCGCCGTTTTAAGCACGGCGGGGATGATTTTGGCGCTGTTCGGAACGGTCTGCGTCATTTTGTTGAGGAGGTAGCATGCTGTTGCGCCGCGTCGTTTTCGCTTTGACGTTTTTCGCGCCGTTTTTCGCGCGCGCCGCTTTGCCCGTCGCCGATTCTTACGCGGACGCGGCGGAAAGGCTTTTGCCTTCGGTCGTCAGCGTTTCTGCGACGAAAGTAACGGGACCTTTGCCGCCCGAAATGCTGCGGGTTCCTCCGGGCTCGCCCTTTGAAGAATTTTTCCGAGAATTTTATAAAAACGGCGGCATGAACGCGCAAAAAGCCATCCTGCTGGGCTCGGGCTTTGTTTACAGCGCGGACGGCTATATCGTTACCAGCTCTCACGTCGTCGAAAACATGGGCGAGGTCATGGTAACGATGAACGGCGGCAAAGCGCTGAAAGGCAAGGTTGTCGGCAAAGATCCGAAGACGGACATCGCTTTGATTAAGGTGGAAAGCAAGGAACCGTTGACGCCCGTCGTCTTCGCCGATTCCGACGCCTCGCGCGTCGGGGACGTCGTTTTGGCGATCGGCAATCCTTTCGGTTTGGGTAATACGGTAACGTCGGGCATCATTTCCGCCCGTTCGCGCGATATTCAGGTCGGGCCTTACGATGATTTTTTACAGACCGATGCCGCCATCAACCGCGGCAATTCGGGCGGCCCACTTTTCAACACCAAAGGCGAACTCGTCGGCGTCAATACGGCAATCTTTTCTCCGTCGGGCGGCAGTGTGGGCATTGCCTTTGCCGTTCCGTCGAATATGGCGAAATGGGTGGCGGATTCTTTGATAAAGGACGGGCGCGTGCGCCGCGGCAGGCTGGGACTGAAAGTTCAAACGGTATCACCCGAGATCGCAAAAAGCCTGAACATGCCGCGCGCGTACGGCGCTTTGGTGGCGGGGGTGGATCCCAAGTCGCCCGCCGCTTCGTCGGACGTCAGGACGGGGGACGTGATCGTTTCTTTTAACGGCAGGGAAGTTTCTTCAATGCGCATGCTGCCCCGCATGGCGGCGGAAGCCCCCGTCGGAAAGACAGCTGTTTTGGGCGTTTGGCGGGACGGAAAAGTCTTTAAGGTGTCGACGGTCCTTGACGAAATGAAAGAGCCCGCGCCCGCTCCGAAAGCCCGCGCCGTTACGGAAGCGGATGAAACGAACGTGGAGCCGATAGAATTTTTAGGCGTTACGGTCGCGGACTTGTCGCCGGCCGTGCGTCAGAAGTTCCGCCTGTCCAAAAGCGCGGAAGGCGTCCTGATCACAAGCGTCGCGCCGAATACGGATGCGGCGGGAAAGGGGCTTCGCGCGGGCGATCTGATCGTTGAGGCCGACAGAAAGCCGATGCGTACGACGAAAAGCGTTGCGGAATGGAAACTTGAAGCTGCCGAAACGGGGCAGGATTCAGCTTTTCTGCTGATTGAACGCGGCGGCGAACGCTTTTTCATGGTCGTGAAATTTTCAATGCCGGAGGGCTGATGCGGGTCGATTTTTATCATTTGCAGCGCAGCACTCTGGAACAGGCTTTGCCGAAATTGGCAAGCCTGTGTTATTCGCGCGGATTGCGCCTGCTGATAAAAACGTCGCTGTCCGACCGTGCGGAGCATTTGAACGGCCTGTTATGGACCTTTGATCCCAATTCGTGGATTCCGCACGGTTCGGAAAAGGACGGGAACGAAACGGAGCAACCCGTCTTTATCACGACGGGCGAAGCGAATCCGAACGGCGCGACGGTCGTGATGCTGACCGAAGGCGGCGCTTTGGACGAAATTCGGCCTTTCGAGCGCTGTCTGAACCTGTTTGACGGCAGGGATGAAGAAGCCGTTCAAAAGGCGCGCGAATTATGGAAAGCCGTCGTCGCCGAAGGATTTGAGGCTTATTATTGGCAGCAAAACGACAGGGGGCAATGGGAAATGAAAGCTTCAAAAGTTCCCGAAACGCAGGAAGGAGAATAGGAATGAAGGTCATTTTGGTCAACGGCGGTCCCCACCCGAAAGGATGTACGTTCAGAGCCTTGACGGAAGTTGCGGAACGCTTGGAACAAAACGGCGTTGAAACGGAGATCTTTCATTTAGGCGTTCAGCCCGTCGCGGGATGTATCGGTTGCGGCGCGTGCAAAGCGACGGGAAAATGTTTCAGAAACGATTGCGTCAACGAATTTCTTGACAAGGCGGCTTCCGCGGACGGCTTTATTTTCGGTTCTCCCGTCCATTATGCTTCGGCCTGCGGCGCGCTGACGTCTTTTATGGACAGGGTGTTTTACGCGGGCGGTTCGGCATTTCGCGGCAAACCCGCCGCCGCCGTCGTCAGCTGTCGCCGCGGAGGCGCAACGGCCGCGCTTGACCAAATCAACAAATACTTCGCAATCAGCGGAATGCCCGTCGTTTCTTCGCAATATTGGAACATGGTTCACGGCAATACGCCCGAAGAAGTCGAAAAAGACGAGGAGGGGCTGCAAATCATGCGGACGTTGGCGGACAATACGGCATGGTTGTTGAAATCCGTCGAGTACGGCAGAAAAGCAGGCTTGGAGCTTCCCGCACGGGAAGAGCCGAAACGCACGAACTTTATCAGATAATATCGAAGCGGCGCCGTTAAAGGCGCCGTTCCTTTATTTTTTATCGTCCTTTTTCGGCGGCTTTCCGACGCGGATCCATGCTTCGACTTTTTTGGAGGCGGGGTCAATGACGGCGATCACATCGGCTTCCGCGTTCGTTGATACCCGAACGCATAAACGCCCGCCGCAGGCCGTCATATCGGCAATCTGGGCGCCGTTCCCGCATCCCAGCCAAACGTCTTGCGTTTCAGCGGCGGACGGGCGGGGAAGCAGTTTCGGCGTTTTTTTATAAAACAGCAATCCGTAGACGACGCCGCCCATTCCCAAAAAAATCAGCAAAGTCATAAAAGCGATCAGGACTTTTAAAAAAAAGATTTTGTTCATTGTTCATCCGATACTGATAAAACGCCTTTTCTTTTTATAACCGCAAAACGGGCTTCGGCGCAAACGCGTTTTTTATAATCGGGACAAAAACATTATTTTTGTCTAAAATAATCTTGATAAAAGAAACGGGTGCGGGTAATATATTAAGAAAAGTGTTACAGAAATAGGAGTTTCACATGTCGATAGAGCTTTTTCGTACTCCCGTTGTAGAGCTGATGGATAAAAACGGGGCGGTCGCGTTAAAAGATCTGGAAAAGGTTCGCAACATTGAAAAATATCTGAGCGGCGCCGTTGCCGTGATGGGCGAAACGTTTACAAAGGGCGGCGCGGCGAAACGTGCGGACGCTTATGCGCGCGCGGCGGATATGTCCGAATTTAAAAAAGATGCGGATCATACGCTTCAAATGATGGGAAAAGTTGAAAAAACGCTGGGTAAGGCGGCGGAGAAGTATGACGTCGGGACGAAGGTCGCTTATGCTTTGGGCGGTGCCGAGAGGGCGCGCGCATACGTCCTGGGGGCTGCCGCCGCCGTCGCGGGCGTTATGGGGGCTCACGGAGCCGAGCCGATGATGGCGGCTTCCCTGATTTTAGGGGCGGGAGCTTTTTGTACTTATATCGACAGTTATACGCCCGCGGGCAAGGCGGAAGATAAAATAGAACTGCATGAATACACGCAGATCAAACATGCGCAGATCGCCTTGAAAAAGATGAAGAAAGCTTTGACGGGCGAACCGTCTTATATGGAACGGGTCGGAAAGCTGTTTGCGGACGGCTACGGCAACCCCGGCGGCATGGTAACGGTGCCGTATTCAAAAGAGGCGCCCGCGCCGCAATCCGAAAACAAGACGGAAGGAAAAACGTCTTACTGGGATCAGGTGAAAAAGTTGATTGCCGAAGGCTACGGCAATCCGGGCGGCATGGTAACGGTTCCGTATTCAAAGGATGAAACAAAACGCGAAGCCGTTACGCCCGAATCGAAAAAAGCGCCGAAAAAATCCTCTTATAAAGAAGAAGTCGCCGAGCTGTACGCAAAATTCGGCGGTCCGAGCGGCGGCTTCGTCCATAATGCTTTGGCGAATAAAAAACGCGACCGTTAAGCATTTATAAATCGAAAAACAAAAAAGCGGCTTTCGGCCGCTTTTTCTTTGGCATGCGCGTATATCGGAAACAATAAAAACGACCGTTTTTCGGTAGGGGGAAAACGCCCGAAGTCCGATCGGCGGATAAGTAAGGCGTGGACTTTCGGCGGTTCGGCATGTTACAACGGCGTTATGAACGGTGAAAACATCATATTCGCGCCTCCCGTGCCGCAGGAAAGCGCAGGAATCAGGCTTGACAGATGGCTGGCTTCCCGTACGGAGCTGTCCCGAAGCCGCGTATCCGCTTTGATCGGCGAGGGCGCCGTTTTGCTTAACGGCGTTCCCGTGTCGGCGCAGGACAAAAAAACGGCGGCGGGAGACGTTTACGAAATACGCGTTCCCGCTCCCGTGTCCGCAACTCCCGAACCCGAAGACATCCCCCTTGATGTTGTTTTTGAAGACGACGACCTGATCGTTTTAAACAAAGCGGCGGGCATGGTCGTGCATCCCGCGGCGGGGAATTATGAAGGAACGCTCGTCAACGCTCTGTTGTCCAAGTGCGCGGGAACCCTGTCGGGGATCGGCGGCGTTGCGCGCCCCGGCATCGTTCACCGTTTGGATAAGGATACCAGCGGTCTGATGGTCGTCGCGAAAAACGACTTCGCGCATCAGGCTTTGTCGGAACAATTTGCCGTTCACAGCTTGGAACGGTGTTATAAAGCGCTGGTTTGGGGGACGCCGCAACCGCTGAGCGGTTCAATAGAAACGCAGATCGGACGCAGCTGTTTCGACCGCAAAAAAATGGCGGTCGTTCAAAACGCGGGAAAGCGCGCTTTGACGAATTATAAGGTCTTGGAAATATTTGAAGGCGGCGCCGTATCGCTTGTGGAATGCTCGCTCAAAACGGGGCGGACGCATCAGGTGCGCGTCCATATGGCCCATATCGGCCATCCTTTGTTGGGCGATGCGTTGTACGGCAAAACGCCCAAAGCGGCAAAACAAAAAATGTCCGCCGAATCGTTCAATGTTGCCGCCCGTTTCCCCAGACAAGCGCTTCATTCCTATAAAATGAGCTTTGAACATCCGCGGACGCATGAAACAATGCGCTTCGAACTGCCTTTGCCCGAGGATATGCGGCAAACGGCTGACGCATTACGGAACGGATAACGAAAAAGCCCGCGAAAACGCAGGCTTTAATCGATCCGTAATAAGCAAGTCCGCAAATTAGCCCTGGCGAGCCTTCATGCGCGGGTTCTTCTTATTGATAACGTAAACGCGACCTTTTCTGCGCACGACCTTGCAGTCTTTATCGCGCAGTTTCGCGGATTTCAGGGAATTACGAACTTTCATAACTTAAATCCTCAATCTAGACGCCTTCTTGATGAAGTCAGGTGACATTACTCGGATTCTCGTGTAATGTCAATGTCTGAAGTTTGATATTCTTAAAAATATCTCAAGGAGTTTTTTATGTTTAAGCCTTTTTGGGCCGTAGGTCTGTTGCTTTTGGTTTCGGGGTGCGTTTTGTTCCCCAATCCGTCCGGGGAAACGCTGGCTCAGTCACTGTATGCCGGCTCGGCCAACGAGTATGACTTGCTTCCCCCGCCGCCCGCAACCGTTTTTATCGGATCCGAAACAATCTATCAAAAAAATTATAAAATGAATGAACGATTGGTCATCAATAACGGCGAATCGATGATTCGGGTCAAAGGGTTCCGAAAGCATAATTACATTCATGCAAAAATGCTTTTGGAAAAGGAAATAACCCTGAAGTCGAAAATCGAAAAATTTACGATAGCGCCGAAAGAATATCCGATTTTCGGTGTTTTAGACCTGCGCGGGGAACGCTTTTTCGCTTTCCTGATTAATGCGAAAATGCTTTTCGTAACGGATTTAGACGGTGTCGTGCAGCCGTTCTTGCTGTATCATCCGCTAAGTTCGCCCGAAAACAGGGTCGTCATTCTGTCCGACCCCGTTTCCGTTTCGCCCGAAGGAGCTTATATGACCCGCGTAATGTCGTTCAGAGAAGAAAAAATCCCCGCGACCGACTATGAAATCATCTATGAAGGCATTAAAAACGGCAAGATCACGCTGTTCTATAAATATGCCGTTCCCGGAACGGACGGAGGCAAAGGATCCTTTGACACATACACCTATCCTTTGAACACGACGATGATTTCGTTAAAGGGGACGCTGTTCCGCGTATTGCATGCGAACAACGAAAAGATAGAGCTGTTGCCGATTCAGAACTGAAGCGAAAAGCCGTCCGAAAGGGCGGCTTTTTGTTTAAGAGTGTGCGAAAGCGCGGCTGAGGCGCGCGCTTTTCGATTTAACGGCATATACCCGCGCCGGGAATTGGTTTTGCGCGAACGGCCTGAAATAAACCGCTTTTGTAAAAGGGGATTTAAAAGGGACGCCTTCCGCGCCGTTTGAAGGGCATTCGAATAAAGCGTTTTACGGCGCGGCGTTAGGATGTCTTTTTACAAACGGGGCTTACGGCAGGCATTCATAAAAAAAGAGGCGCTTTTAAAGCGCCTCTTTCTTTTAGAACCGAAGCCTTTTACAGAACGGGCTTGACGTTCCAGATGTCCTTTGCATATTCGGCGATCGTACGGTCGCTTGAGAACTTGCCCGAACGGGCGATGTTCAGAATGGCTTTTTCGCCCCACGCCGCTTTGTTCAGGAAGTCTTTGCCGACCTTCGTCTGAATATCGATGTAAGACCCCAGATCCGCCAAAAGCAGATAGTAGTCCGACGTCATGATGTTCTGGAAAATCGGTTTGAAGATTCCCTGTTCCGCCACCGAGAACATATTGGACGACAAGGCGTCCATGACGCGGCGGATACGGACGTCGGAATTGTACAGATCCCAAGGCTTATGAGAACCTTCCGTATGAATCTTTTTGACTTCCGGCGTCGTTAATCCGAACAGATAGAAGTTTTCGGGACCGACTTCTTCACGGATTTCGATATTCGCGCCGTCCAACGTCCCGACGGTCAGCGCACCGTTCAGGGCGAACTTCATGTTGCCCGTGCCGGAAGCTTCAAAGCCTGCCGTGGAGATTTGTTCGGAAACGTCGGCAGCGGGGAAGACCCGTTCGGCGATCGAAACCTTGTAGTCGGGGATGAAGATGACCTTCATCTGATCCTTGACCTTAGGATTGTTGTTGACGACGTTCGCGATATTGTTGATCAGCTTGATGACCAGCTTCGCGAAGTCATAAGACGGAGCCGCCTTGCCGCCGAAAACGAACGTGCGCGGCGAAGGCAGCGTCAGCCCGTCTTCCGTGATCAGCAGGTAGTTGTAGATGATGTTCAGCGCGTTCAACAGCTGGCGCTTATACTCATGCATACGCTTAACCTGCACGTCAAACAGGGAATCCGTATCGACGGTGTTGCCCGTCGTCTGCAAAATAATCTTTGCCAGACGTTCCTTGTTGTCCTTTTTGATGCGGAAGAAAGAGCGCACGAATTCGGGATCCGTCGCGTACGGCTCCAACTTTTTCAAATCGGTCAGTTTCGTAACCCACGAATCACCGATTTTCGACGTGATCAAATCGGCCAGTTCGGGGTTGGCGCTCAACAGCCAGCGGCGCGGCGTAATGCCGTTCGTTTTGTTGTTAAAGCGTTCGGGCCACATTTCATAAAAATCGGGCGCCAAATTCTTCTTGACCAATTCCGAATGGATTGCCGCAACGCCGTTGATCGAATGAGAACCGACGATCGCCAAGTTGCCCATACGGACTTTCTTTTCGTCGCCTTCTTCAATGATGGACATGCGCCGCATTTTTTCGACGTTGTTCGGATATAGTTTGGATACCTGCTTCATCAGATGGTCGTTGATGTCATAGATGATGACCATATGGCGGGGAACGACTTTTTCAAGCAGTTTGACGGGCCAGCGTTCCAGCGCTTCGGGAAGCAGGGTGTGATTCGTGTAGCCCATCGTTTTTTCCGTGATTTCCCAAGCCGTATCCCAATCCAGACCGTGGACGTCCATCAAAACGCGCATCAGTTCGGCGATCGCCAAAGTCGGATGCGTGTCGTTCAGTTGGATGGCGGCTTTTTCGGGCAGCTTGCGCAAGTCGGTATTCGTTTCCAGGAAACGGCGCATAATGTCGCTGATTGCGCAGGAAACGAAGAAATACTGTTGCATCAGGCGCAACTCTTTTCCCGCTTCAACGGCGTCGGAGGGATACAAAACCTTAGAGATCGTTTCGGATTTGATCTTTTTTTCAACGGCTTTGATATAGCCGCCTTCGTTAAAGGTTTTGATGTCCAGCTCGTCGGACGAACGGGCGGAAAACAGGCGCAGGTAGTTGACCGTCTTGCCGCCGAAGCCCACGATGGGCATGTCGTACGGCACGCCGATGATGGATTCGGCGTCAACCCATCTGGGGTTGCGCTTTCCGTTGACTTCTTCATAAACGATTCGGCCGTAAATGGGCACATGGCAGGCGCGGTCGCCGCGCTCGATCTGCCAGGGCGAAGAACGGTCAAGCCAAGAATCGGCGCGTTCTTTTTGATAGCCGTTTTCAAAATATTGCTTGAACAGCCCGAACTGATAGTTAATGCCGTATCCGTATCCCGGCAGGCCGAGGGTCGCCATGGAATCGATAAAGCAGGCCGCCAGGCGTCCCAAGCCGCCGTTGCCCAAAGCCGGGTCGTATTCGCAATCGATGACGTCGCGCAGGGGGATCGGGTTGTCCAGCTTAACTTGGTCAATCAGGTCGTGAATGCCCAGGTTGTCCAGGTTGTTGACCAGCGAACGCCCCAGCAGGTATTCAACGGACAGATAATAAACTCTTTTCGGATCGACCTTGGCATAACGCGCCGCCGTTTCGAACATTTGGTCCGTCGCGATCTCGCGGACGGCCAGAGCCAGAGCCGTGAACAAATCGTCCTTAGAGGCTTCCGACACCTGTTTGCACAAAACGTACTTTAACAGGCGCTCCATCTTTTCGGCGATAACCTCGGCGGTTACCTCCTTACGGATGGCGGGAGCCTTTGTTTCGGTCGCTTTTTTCGTCACTTTTAAAGTCCTCCGTGATGTGAGAAAAATAAACTTGTACGCGTTGCATATCACAGATCATTTCATAAAGTAAGAAAAAAATAAGAATGTCGCTTCCGCGGCGGGGAAAACACCTTGATATTTCAGGATGTTTTTCAAAAAAGGATTGATTTTTCGTCCAAAATCAGACATAAATATTATGCCTTTCGTTTTTGGAAAGATGCGTCCGACAACATCGAGGAGTGTCCCGCTATGATTCCTGATGCGCCTTTGGCGGAGATAAGGACCGCCGAAAAGATTTACGCCCGCAAACTGATGACGCTGTATGCCGCTCCTTTCGGGAAATTGGCGGAAAAGTCGCTGAAAGACCTGACCGCGTTCAACACGTTTTTTGACGAAAAGCAGTTGGACGTTTATTTGTCGGAGGGTATTCGCCGAATCATTTCCCCCGAAGAAAAGCTGAAACTGACGCCGGGCGGCGTTAACAGGACGAGCATGTTCATCGCTTCGCAGATTCGCGAGGAAATGGCCGCCCGCCCCGACTTGTGCCCCTCCGTCGAGCGCGACGGAAAGCGTTTGTTTACCGCGCCCGACCTGATAAAGGCGGAACGGGACATCATCGCGTCGGCGAAAAATATGTCATCGCGTAAAATTCCTTATTTTACCCCCGATCAGGATCTGACGGACATTGCGGAAGACTTTTCCGTATTCTGGAACAGCGCCCAGGGCTTGTCGCGTTCCAAAGAATTGGACGCGGCGATGGCCTCTATTTTGGAACCCGGCGACCTGCGCCTGATTAACGGGCCTCCGGGGGCAGGAAAATCGGGATTGTGCGCGGGGCTGGCCTATTGCATGCTGGCTTATATGGAAACGCCGCCTTATTTCATAACGACGGCGCCGTCGGACAAAGCGGCGGCGGCCATTCATGCCGACGTACAGTTCGCCGCTTCCGCTCTGGACGACAAATGGCCGGAGCAATCTCAGGTGCGGGGGATGCCTTTGCGCGATCTGATTGACAGCATGAACGACGGAATGGTCGAGCCGGGAACGGTCATCATCGTGGACGAAGCGGGGTTGATGGGGACGCGCGAAATGGCAAAGTTCATCACGGCGGCGGACAAGGCGCACGCAAAGCTGTTCATGCTGGGCGACAACCGCCAGATTCCGCCTCTGCCCGCAGGCAACGGGTTTGACCTGATCATCAATCACGTTCCCGAAGCCAGCATCTACAACGTGACGCGCATTCTGCGCCAAAAAACGCCGGGCGAGGCCAGGGCGTCCGCTTGGATTCGCAACGGAAAGGCGGATAAAGCCTTGGATTTCTATGCGCAACAGCGTTATCCCGACGGATCGAAAGCGTTGCGCTTTCATCGCGATGCGGCGGACGTGTATGAAAACCTGACGAAAGATTACGTTGATTTCGTTACTTCTCCCGATACGCAGGCGATGTCTTCCGTTGTGCTGGCGCTTGATGAAAAAGCGGCGGCGGAGTTGAACGACGAATTGCGCGAAGGTCTGAAAAAGGCGGGGGTCATCCGCAAGGCCAGACCCGTCGTTTCGGGCTCTTCCGTTATGGAATTGGGGTTGGGCGACGCCGTGATGTTCACGGGAAAGTTGGAAACCCGCAACGGTAAAAATACGGAGACCGTCAACCCCGGCACGACGGCGCGCGTCGTCGATATTCGCGGGGGAAACGTCGGCTTGATGCTGGACGGCAAAAAGAAGCGCGTTTATATTTCCGAAAAGGAAACGCGATCTCTGCGCCATTCGTGGGCATTGCCTTTGTATGTGGCTCAGGGCGTTTCCCGCGGCCGCGCGTTTTTGGCGGTTGACCGCAAGGGCGGGCTGGATCTGGCCAAAGGCTTGGTTGCCTTTACGCGCCATACGGAACAGATGTCCGCGTATATTTCACAAAAAGCCTATCCGTCGCATAAGGAACTGGCAGCCGAAATGTCGGTGTTTTCTTCGCGCAAACCCGTGATCAGGGATTACGCGGAACTTAGCCCCGTTACTCCGAAAGGACCGGGGTTGGCCGAAACGCTGGCAAAATCGTTCGCCGCCGACGCGAGCCGCGGATAAACCGGAGGAGGGACGTTAAGATGGAAGACCGGATCTTTGAATTTGACATCGTACAAACGGCTTCTCCGAAGCTTGCGGAAGCGTATGCGTACCTGAAACAGCTGGAAACGGCCGCCGAAGCGTCGGAAAACGACGATGCGGAGCGTTTGGAGGAAAGGCTGGGTGCCGTCGCGGGGTTGACGGCGCGGATAAAGGCTTGCCTGTGCGAATATTTGGGAATTGAGGCGGATGAAGAACCCGGAACGGCAACGGCCGCGGGAAAAGTCTTTGCCGTTTTATCCGAAGTTGCAGACTTAGCGTTCGTTCGGGAAAATGCGCTGACCGCGGGCGATCTGGCGGACAGGCTTCGTTCGGCGGATCTTTCGGCGTCGCGCCTTCCTTTTATGATTGCGGGGCTTGACGCGGGCGAAGATTTGAGCGAAAACTGAAATATGTAAATTTTTAAGGTGTTCTTATGGTCGCCAAACAAACGGGCCCCGAACAGGAAGGCTTTTACGATATTTTGCAGAACGGCGCGGGAGATTTGCTGATTTCCATTCGCGCCCGTGCGGGGGAGCCTGATAATCCGCGTATCGTGTACGACGGCGGAAAGCATGCTCTGCTGTACAGACAGCAGGGGTTTTCCATCACGCTGGATTTTATTCATCCCGACGCGCGCGCACCGCTGGCTCATGCCGAATCCGTCCTGATCGTTGAATTTGAAGGCGACGAAGTAATGCGGGAATATGAAGTTCCCGTCCGTTTTGTTAAAAAACTTCCGCTGTCTCCCGAAAATCTGCCGACGTTGCCTCAGTAGGGCGGGCGGGGTCTTCTTTTCCGCCAAAGGAAAAAGCCGCGATGGAAAAACATTCGTATCTTTATTTTATGCTTTTTTTCCCGGCGGCGCTGTTGCTGAGCGCGGGAACGCTTAAGGCGGCTTTCTTTTTATCGCGAAAGCTCGGCCGCCCTTTCCGCCGCTTCTCCGACGGCAGAGAACCTTATAACGGCGGCTTTCCTTCTTTGCAAAACGATAAAAAACGCTTCCCCGTTCGTTTCGCAACGGTTGCCTTGCTGTTCGTTCTGTTTAACGCCGAAATCCTTTTGTTGCTGCCTTGGGCGGCGTCGCTTCGCCTGTCGGGCGTGCAAGGATTTTGTTGCGCGTTGATTTTTTTGGGCTTTTGGGCGGCCGCTTATGCTTACGAGTATAAAAAGGGAGCTTTGGATCGGGAATGACGGAGCGTTCGGAGCAAAAAGACGGACTTTTGACGCGAGCCTTCAGAGCCGTTTCCGATTGGGCGGGACGTCATTCCGTCAACGTTTATTTGTTTGACGGCGGGTGCTGTTTTTCCGGGCGTTCGGTCGCGTCGGTTCTGTCGGCGGAAAACGAGGGGATCACATATGTTTCTTCGCCCGTGTACGCCGACGTTCTGGCCGTTTCGGGCGCATTGAGCCGCAAAGCCGCTCCCGTTTTGCGGCGCATGTACGAGCAAATGCCCGAACCGCGCGGCGTGATCGTTTTGGGGGCGTGCGCCTGCGGCGGCGGCCTGTTCGCCGATTCTTACGCCGTTATCGCCGACGTTTCTTCCGTTGTCCCCGTTGATGCCTTCGTTCCCGGATGTCCCGTTGCTGCGGCGGATTTTCGTTTGGCGATCAGGCGGCTGTTTGACGAAAAGAAGAAGGAGGCCGTTTAGGATGCGGAGACTTCAGGAAGCTTTTCTTCAAACGCCCGAAGAACTGTCAAAGTACGTTTCTCTGCGTTTTGCGCCGCAGGACGTTTCATCCGTTTGCATCGACCGCGGCGAGCTGACTTTGACGGTTATCCGTGCCGTGCTTTTAAAACTGATGCAGTTTTTGAGGGACGATCCCGCCTGCCGCTTTACGCGATTGACGGATCTGACCTGCGTTGACCGTCCCGATCGCGAAGAACGTTTCGAAATCGTTTATCATCTGCACAGCTTCCGCCATAACCGCCGCGTTCGGATCAAGCTGACGACGGACGGAGAGCTTCCCGTCGCATCGGTTTCGGGAATATTTCCCGCGGCCGTATGGTACGAACGCGAAATATGGGATATGTTCGGCGCGGTGTTTTCCAATCATCCCGATATGCGCGGCCTTTTAACGGACGGAGAGTTTCGCGCCTGTCCCCTGTGCAAAGACTTTCCCGTTCGGGGACGGGACGATATGCATTACGATGTTTCCCGTCGCGTCTTTACGCGCTGCGCCAAGGCGTCGGCGAAAGGCGAAAATCGCAGCGCGGTCGTCGATTTGAACGGAAGGGCGGGAACATGAGCGCGTTTGAAGACGCTTTCTTTATGAACATTGCGCCCGTTCCGTCCTTTGAAGGAGGGATGTGCCGCATTGTCGCCGAGCTGGACGGGGAAAGGATCGTTCGGGCGGATCCGCATATCGGTTTTATGCATAAGGGGTTGGAAAAACTGGCGGAAACGACGGGCGTTTTGCAGGGTGCGTGCCTGTGCGGGCGTTTGAATTACGCGTTCCCCTGCGTTTGCGAATATCCGTATGTTTTAGCGGTCGAAAAGCTGGCGGGAATCCGCATCCCCGAACGCGCGGCGTATATCCGCGCCCTGTGCGCGGAGCTGAGCCGCATCGCTTCGCACTTCAGAGCTTTGGCGCGTTGCGCGGCGGATTGCGGCGCTTCGGCGGGGCTGAGAGTCGCCGACGACGTAAGTGAAGCCTTGTTTTTCTTTTTTTCCCGGTTGTGCGGATCGGCGCGGCCGTCGGCCTTTTTCCGTCCGGGCGGCGTGCGGAACGACCTGCCCCGCGGGTTAGGGGACAAGATCGCGTTTTGGATAGAAAAACGCCTGCCTGCGCGCGTCAGAGACATTGAACGTCTGACCGTGCGCAACAGGATATTCAAGTCCCGCACGCGCGGGATCGGCACCGTCGGCGGAGAAGATGCCGAAGCCGCAGGCTTTTCGGGCGTGAATCTGCGGGCAAGCGGGCGGGCGTTCGATTTGCGCCGCGCCGAACCCTATGACGCTTATAAAAACTTGGAATTTGACGTTCCTGTCGGCACGGCGGGGGACGCCTATACCCGATGCGTTCTGCGCGTCATGGAGATTCGGCAATCGGCGGCTTTGGCGCTTCAGGCTTTGTCGAAAATGCCCGCGGGAGAGGTTTTGGCGCCGGAAATGCGCTTGTCCGTTGATCGCGGGGACGGTTCCGTCGAAGCCGAAGCCAGCCGTTTCAAGCTGCTGTCCGACGGTTTTCCCCTGCCTGAGGGCGAGGCCTGCGTCGCGACGGAAGCGCCGTGGGGCGAGCTGGGCGTCTATTTGGTTTCGGACGGTTCTTCCGTTCCTTACCGTTGCCGTTTCCGTTCGGCGGGCTTTCCGCATTTGCAGGCGGCGGCGCGGATACTTGAAGGGGCAAGCCTTTCCGATGTCGGCCCCGTTTTATCGTCTTTGGACATCATTATGACGGAGGTGGACAGATGAGCGCGTTCGCCTTTACCGAAGAAAACAGGAAAAAACTTGAAGCGCTGATCCGCCGCTATCCCGAAGGCCGCGCGGCTTCGGCGGCGACGGGGGCAATGTATCTGGCGGCAGAGCAGGAAGGCTGCGTGTCGGATGCGGCGTTGGAGGCGATTTCGGAAATTTTGTCCGTGCCGTATTCCCGATTATGGGAACTCCGCTCGTTTTACGGAGCCTTTCGGGATAAGCCTGCGGGCAAGGTTCACGTTTCCTTTTGCCGCGGCATTTGTTGCGGAATGAAAAAGGCGGACGGAGTCAGGGACGCCTGTTTGGCGTATATGAATATCCGAACGGGGGAAACGCGGGCGGACGGCCTGTTTTCCGCAGAGGAAAAGGATTGTCTCGGCGCGTGTTCGGATGCGCCCGCAATGCTGGTCAACGGTACGCTTTACGGCCGCCTGACGCCCGAAAGCGCAAAGGAGATTTTGAAAAAATACGAAGCGGAGGCCGCATGCTGAAAGACGCCGACCGTATCTTTACGAACATAGACGGACGTTCGGGCGGGTCTTCCCTGGCGGAGGCCAAAGCACGCGGATGTTGGAGCGGCGCTGCGGAATACCTGAAAAAAACGCCCCGCGAACTGTTGGAAACGGTTGCGCGTTCGGGGTTGCGCGGGCGCGGGATGTTCGCCCGAAAAACGGCGGAAAAGTGGTCGGAGTTCATTAAACGCCCGTCCGCGTTCAAATATTTGGTCGTCAGCGTCAACGAAAGCGAACCGGGGACGTGCAAGGCGAGAAGCCTGTTGCGTTATGAAGCCCACCGCCTGTTGGAAGGATGTCTGATCGCGGCTTATATTTGCGGCATCAGGCGGGCATATATCTATGTCCGCGGCGTTTTTGCCGAAGAAATCGAAATATTGGAAAACGCGATTGCCGAAGCCGAAAGGGCGGGGCTTTTGGGGATGAACATCCTCAGGACGGGGGCGGACCTTCACCTGTCCGTGCATCGCGGGGGCGAAGCGTATGTTTGTCGCACGGATTCGGCAATGTTCAGAAGCATGGAAGGTTCGCGCCCCATGCCCGATTTCGGCGCGGACGGAGAAAAATTGTTCGGCAGTCCCGTTTTGGTGCATAACCCCGAAACGTTGTGCATGCTGCCGTCCGTTTTAACGCGCGGGGCGGATTGGTTTTCTTCTTTGGGGCGCGCGGGAAACGAAGGCGTGCGCCTGTTTTCCGTGTCGGGAGACGTGGAAAGGCCTTGTCTGGTCGAAGAAACGCTGGGCATTCCCATGCGCGATTTGATCGACAAATACGCGGGCGGCGTCATCGGCGGATGGCAAAATCTGGCGGCGGTCATTCCGGGGGGAATCTCGACGCCCTGCCTGCCGCGCGAAATCTGCGAGCATGTCCGTATGGATTATGATTCTTTGGGGGCGGTGTCTTCGGGATTGGGGACGGGGGCTTTGATCGTTATCGGAAAATCGTCCGACCTTGTCGGGATATTAAGAAGGATCGCCCTGTTCTTTAAAAACGAAAGCTGCGGAGAATGCGCCGTTTGCCGCGAAGGATGCCGCCTGATGTTCGATTTGATTGACGGCATCGCTTCGGGGAGGGGAAAACGCTCCGACATCGGCCGTTTGGAACGCCTGTGCGAGGATACGGAAAATGCCGCCCTTTGTCCCGTCGGCATTTCCGCCGTGCGTCCCGTTTCGGGTTTTTTAAGGCATTTCAGAACCTTGCTGGAGGAACGCTGCCGTGATTAAGCTGACGATCGACGGCGTTGAAGCCGAAGTTTCCGAAGGGTTGAGTATTGCCGGGGCTTGTGAAGCGGCAGGAAGGCCATTGCCGAACGTTTGCCGTCGCGCCGAAGAAACTTTGCCCGGCGTTTTGCGCTTGAGCTTCGTTGAAATTCGCGGGCGTGACGGCGTTTTCGACGCCCGAACGGAAAAAGCTGCGGACGGCATGGAGATTGCAAGGGATACCCCGCGCTTGAAAAAAATGCGCGAACGGGCCGTTCGTCTGATGCTGGCGAAACATCCCCCCGAATGTTCCGTTTGCGAAAAGGCGGGCGAATGCCTGTTGCAGGACGTTTGCTTTGAATTGGGGTTGTCTTCGGGCGACGAAGGCGTCGTCACGCCGCTTGCCGAGACCGAAGAAACGGGGCCTTTGGTCAGGATGCATCCCGGCCGTTGCATTTTATGCATGGAATGTCTGCGCTTTATGCGCGACGTTGCGGGAACGTCCGAACTCGCGTTATCGGGCAAGGGGGCGGAAACGCGGATCGTTCCTTTCGTCAGCGGAGCCTTTTCTTCGCCGCTGTCGGGCAACCTGACGGACATTTGTCCCGCAGGCGCGTTTACCGACGGTTCGTCAAAGTTTTTGACCCGTCCGTGGAACGTTGAACGGAAAAAGACGATTGATGTTTTGGATTCCTTTTTGCCGCCCGTTTTTATGGACGTTGCCGACGGGCGAATTGTCAGAGTAACGCCCGCACCTTTGCCCGACGGGCGCGCGGGGATGATCTCCGATCGGACGCGCTTCGGCGTTGACGGTACGGCGTTCGGGCGCGTTGACAGGCCGTATATTCGCGTTGACGGCAGGTTCAGGGAATGTTCGTGGACGGAAGCCCTGATGACGGCGGCATCAAAACTGAAAGAGGCGGAACCGTCGCGAACGGCGGCGTTTGTCGGTTCGACGGCTGATTGCGAAAGCATGGCGGCGTTGGCGGATATGATGAAGATTATCGGGTCTGCGAACGTTGATGCGGGACGTTTTTATGCCCGGGTGCCGAAACGGGCGGGGCGGTGGCGTTTTTGCAACACGGCGGCGGAAGACGTCGCCAAAGCCGACGCTTTGCTGATCGTCGGCGCGGATCCCGAACGCGAAGCGTCGCTGATGAACGCGGCGATTCGCGGAAACCCGATGCCGAAGGCTTTGCTGGGCGCGCGGGCGGAACAGAATTACGCCTGCGAATATCTGGGGGATTCTTCCGACGTTCTGAACGAACTGGCGTCGGGGAGGCATCCCTTTGCTTCGGTTATGAAACGGGCGCGCTTTCCGATGCTTGTTGCGGGAAAATCGCTTTGGCGGCGTTCCGACGCCCGCGCCGTTTTTGAAAAGCTTTACGAAACGTGCGTTTCCTTCGGCGTCGTCAAAGACGGTTGGAACGGCTTTAATATGGTCGGCGTTTCGGCGGGAATGCTCGGCGCGTCAGAGCTGGGGCTGGTCGCGGAAACGCCGCTGTTGCCCAAAGCCGAAGAAGGAGCTTACGACGTTTTATACCTGCTGGGCGAGGATCGCCTGACCCGCGCCGATACGGGGGGCGCGTTCGTCATCTATCAGGGGACGTTCGCTTCGGAAACGGCGATGTGCGCGGACGTCATTCTGCCGGGAGCGGCGTATACGGAAAAGCGGGCGACTTACGTCGGTTCAAACGGAACGGCGAAAAGCACGGCTCCCGTTCTGCCGCCGCCGGGGCAGGCGCGGGAAGACTGGAAGATTCTGCGGGCTTTGTCGGAGTATTTGGAAAAAACGCTGCCCTATGACGATCTGGACGGCATTCGGGACCGTTTGGGCGCGTTGAGCGCGGCGTTCGTCGGCAGTCCCGAGGACGGCCGCACGCTTTTGGAACCCGTTTCGAAGGAGGGAAATCTTTCGGACGAACCGTTTTCTTTAAGCGGAGAAGGCGACGATAACGAAGTTTGCCGCCGTTCCCCGTCATTGCGGTCATTGAAAAAAATCAGAAAGGAAAACAACGGATGACGGGCGTTGCCGAAACGTTTTTGAACGCGATGCGCCCCTTTTGGGCGGAAGCCGTTTCGATCGCGGCCTTGGCGGGAAAGGCTGCCCTGTTCGGCCTTTTGACGTTGGTCGCTTTGGCGGCGGTGTTTGTTTTGGAAAGCAATATGCGCGAACGCCTGTTCCGCAGAAAGGGCAAAAAATTGCGTCATGCGTTTGCGGACATGGTGCGTTTGATGACGCAAAAGCCGTCCGTTCCGTCGGGCGCCGACGCGGCGATGTTTTTTTGGATGCCCGTTTTGGCTTTTGTTTCCGCGCTGTTCTTTTTTCTGTTGCAACCGATGGTTCCCGAAAAAGCCCTGCCGCGTTTAGACTCGGGCGTTCTGTACCTGCTGTTCATCGGCGGGGTGAGCGGTACGGCGTTCTTTTTGGGAGGTTTGGCGGGCGGGTCGTCTTTTTCGTTTCTGGGGGCGGTGCGCAGCTTGGCTCAGACGCTGTCCTGCCAGCTGATTATGATGATGACGGCGGCGGTCGTGCTGATGACGGCGGGCAGCGCAAACCTGACGGAGATTGTCGAGGCTCAGCGGGGGCTGTGGTATGTTTTCCCGCACTTTCCGATGTTTGTTTTGTTTATGTTGTGCGCGTCCATGATGACGGAAGGGGCGCCTTTCGGAACGTCAAAGGACGGAACGGTGCTTTCGGGCGGCGTTTATGCCGAATATTCGGGAGGCGCCCTTTTGTTTTTCAAATGCGCCGATTATATCCTGCTGTTGTTAAGCGCTTTGCTGGCGGCTCTGCTGTTTTTCGGGGGGTGGGACGCTCCGCTTTTTTGTTCCACCCGCCCGTCCTTTTGGTTTTTGGCGTTAAAGACGCTCTTGCTGTTTTGCGCGTTCGTCGTACTTAGGGCGGCTTTGCCGTCGTACAAGACCGGGGACGTAACGGCGATCAGCTATAAAGTCTTTTTGCCGTTTTCCGTCGTTTGGCTGTTTTTGACGGCGGCGGTCGTTCTGTTCGGGAAGGGAGGCGCGGTATGAAGGACGTTTTGAAAAAAGTTTTTCCCGACGACGTGTTCCGTTCTTTGGTCGTCGCATTGAAATGCGCCTGTCGCGACGGAATGCGCGAAGCGGCGGAAAACGAACGCTCATCAGGTTTTCCGGCGGCGGCCGGAGACGCGCGACCGTGTACGGGATGCCGCCTGTGCGAAAGGATTTGTCCGTCCGACGCGATTGCCGTCGAAGTCGTCAGGGGGGAAAACGCTTGGGTAACGGCGTCTTTGAGCGTTGATCCCGGACGGTGCGTGTCGTGCGGGCTGTGTATCGACGTTTGTCCCGCAAGGGCTCTGGAGGCGTCCCGTTTCTCGCTTGAACCTTCTTTAGAGCCGCCGTCAAGGCTGTTTTTGAAAAAAGCGGAGGAAAAATGATTTCCGCAGTTGATTTCGCCGTTTTCGTTACGGTCGCTCTTTTTTCCGCCGTCGCTTCCGTTTCGGCGCGAAAAACGCTGTACGCCGTTTTATGGCAGGTGCAGACGGCCGCCGCGGTATCGGGGCTGATGGTCTGTTTGAACGCGCGTTTTATCGCATTCGCGCTGCTGTCAACGGCGGTGTCCGTTTTTTTGACGTTTTTAACGTTCGCGTTAATTATTTTCGATGCTTCTAAGCGCGAAGGTGATTCCGAAAAGGGAAAGGGTGCGTTTTTTGCGGCGATGGTCGTCCTGCCCGCCGCGGAATGTGCCTGGCTGTTTTCCCGCCTGCCGTCGGGGGAAGGCGCTCTTGCATCGGGCGATTTTTCCTTCGCGGCGTTGGGAATGCTGTTATACTCGCATTACGCCGTTTGCCTGATCGCGGCGGCTTTGGTCCTGACGGGGACGATGGTCGGCGTGACGACCCTGATGATGAATAAAAAGGACGACGCCCGGGCGCACGTCCTTTCCGATCCCGTTGAAGGAAAAACGGAGCTGCGCCGTTTGCCCGTCGAAAGGAGGTCGTTATGACCGTTGAACCTGCTCATATGATGCTTGCCGCGTTCCTGCTGGCGTCAATCGGCGTTTGGGGAATTTTGTGCCGCCGTTCGGATCCGATGCGCTGTTTGGCGTCCGTTCAGCTGATTTTTTGGGGCGCCGCGCTGAATTTCGTGACGGGCGCTTCCTTGTTCGGGGACGTTTCGGGGACGGTTTTTGCCCTGTTTGCCGTGTGCGTGACGGCGGCTCAGGCGGCGACGGCTCTGACTTTGTTTTATCTGTATTATAAAAAACGTTCCGAAGTTTCCCGAAAGGATGACGCCCTATGACGGCTGCCGTTCTTGCCCTTTTGTTCGCCGCTTCGGCGGTTCTGTTCGTTCCCCGCTTAAGAAAGGGAGAGGCGGGCTGGCGGCTTGTCATGCTGGCGTTGGCCTTTTCATGCATAAAAACGGCGGCCATGTCCGTCAAATCCGTGTTTCGCGCGAAGGTCTATTCTTCCTTCGTCGCGCCCTTTTTGACTTGGGAAGGCGTTCCCTATGCCTGGCGTTTGCATTTTGACCGCGCCGAATTGTTTTTGGCGGCTTTTATAGTCTTTTCGGCTTTTTTATGCCTGATGTTTTCCAAAAATTACCTGCCCGCCGAAAAAACGGGGCGCTTCGCGGCAAACGTCGCGGGATTGGTCGTTTCGGCCCTGATCGGATTGGGGGCGAAAAATATGTTCCAGTTCGTTATCGGATGGGACATGTCGGCGCTGTTTGCTTATTTGCTTCTGAACACCTTTCACGACAAACAGTCTTTGCGCCGTTCGGGCGTCCGTTTTCTGATCACTCATAAGGCAACCGACATTCCGTTGTTCGCGGCTTTTTTCATGCTGTGGGAAAAAACGGGGATGTTTTTCGTACCGCCGTTCGTCAGCCCGTATTTCGCATCGTTCAACGGAACGGAAGCGGGCTTTTTCGCCGTTTGCATCATTTTGGCTTCGGCGGCGAAACTGATCTGTTTCGGGTTTCATTTTGTTACGGAAGACGGCGCCGAAATGCCCGTGCCCGCCGCGGCGTTCTGTTTTCCTTCCGTTTTGAGCAGCTTGGGGATGTATTTGCTGTATCATTGTTTTCCGTTCGTCGAAGCCGTGCCGAACGTGCGGACGTTTTTCGTCGTGATCGGAGCGGCTTCGGCGGCGGCGGGAATATTGATCGCGCTGAACCAAACGAATATTAAGGCGTTATTGTGCTTTATCCTGATGTCTCAGTTCGGTTTCGTAACGGCGGCGTTCGGGTTGGCGGGCGAGGCGGTTGCGCTGTATACGTTTGTTGCCGTGGCCGTGCCGATGGTCGGGCTGATGCTGGCGGCGGGAAACGTGATCTATGCCTTGTGGGGCGAAGAAGACGTTATGCGTTCGGGCGGTTTGAAAAAAGAGCTTGCTTCGACGTGCCGCATAATGTGGGTTCTTTGCCTGTGCTGCGTCGGTTTTCCCTATGCGGGAACCTTCGGCGCCAGACAGGATATGTATTCGGCGCTGTTTCGGGCGGACGGCAGAGCGTTTACTTTTGTATTTTTGTTATTATCCTTTGCGACGGCATTCGCTTTTGCGCGGATGATGTTTTATGTCTTTTACGCTTTTCCCAAAACGCCCGTCGAGATCGCCGTAAAGATTCGAAAGCCGCCTCTGACGGGGATGCTTCCTTTAATCGTTTTAACGGCAGTGTCCGTGTTTTGGGACGAATTGTCGGAACATTCGATTTTGCCGCCGCTGACGGGCATTCTGTCGGCGGAATCCGTTTTGTCCGCCTTGCTGGGATGTTGCGGTTTTTGGATCGGCATCAGGTATTTTTCAAGGCGGGAGAAAACGGGCGGCAGGCGTTCCGCCGCCTTGCAACGCTTTTCGATGTTCTGCGCCAAGGGCTTCGGATTTTCGGCTTTGTTCCGCTTTTTGTTCGTCAGGCCTTTTTTGTTCGCGGGCAGAAATTTGTGGCTTCACGCCGATTTGGGGCTGATCGAACGGCGGTTCGCGGACGCGATGCCCGCTATTGTGCGCAAATCGGCGGAGGCTTTGCAAAACATCCATTCGGGAAGCATCGGGCTTTCGTTCGTTTGGATCGCCGCGGGGTTGTTTTTGTTGCTGGCGTTTTGCGCCGTTTTGGCGGCGGGAGGCTGATATGGAGCATTTTTCCCTGATTTCCGCTTTGTGTTTCCTGCCTTTGACGGGGGCGTTGTTCTTGCTGTTCATTCGCGGAGACGAACGTATCGTCGCCATGAATGCCCGCCGCGTTGCGTATTTGTGTTCGGGCAGCGCGTTTTTGGCGGCCTTGGTCATTTTGGCGCGCTTTAAATTCGGCGTTTCGGGCGTTCAGTTCGAATTCAAAGCCGAATGGCTGCCCGTTTTCGGCGCATCATGGCATACGGGCGTTGACGCGCTGTCCGTTTTGTTCCTGCCGCTTGTGACGGGAACCGTTTTGGCGTCCGTTATTGCGGCGCGCACGTCCGTTTTGACGATGGTGCGCGAATATATGTTTTTGACGCTGGTCTTTGAATGTTTTCTGCTGACGGCGCTGTGTTCGCGCAACCTGATCCAGTGTTTCGTTTTTTACGAAGCCGCCGTTTTGCCCGTATTCGCCATGATTGCCCTTTGGGGCGTCGAAAAAAGGGCTTATTCGGCTTTCAAGTTTTGCTTTTACGATCTGTCGGGATCGCTTGCGCTGTTGTGCGTACTGCTCTACGCGTTCGTTGAGACGGGAAATTCGACGCTGGGCGGATACGGGACGCTTCACGACGGCGTCCAGTCCGCTTTTTTGGCGGGTTTGACGCTGATGCTGGCGTTAAAGGCGCCTCTGTTCCCCTTTCATGTTTGGTACGGCGAAATCCGTTCCGAAGCGCCCGTTCCGACGTCCGTGTTATTGTCGGGCGCTCTGACGGGAACGGTTTTTTTCATTTTTTTAAGGACGGCGTTTGAACTGGCTCCCGACGCGTTGGCGGCGTACGCGCCGTATTTGTGCCTGTGGGCCGTGTTTTCGGCGTTATACGGCGCGATTGTTGCTCTGTCGCGGGACGACGTCGGAAAAACGGCGGGATACGTTTGCCTGTCCCAAACGGGGTTGGTCGCGGCGGGGATGTTCACGCTGACGAAAATCGGTTTGACGGGGAGTCTGTTTCTGTGCGTCGCGGCGTCCGTATCCTCCGTCCTTTATTTGACGGCGGAGGGAGCGTTGGCGCTGCGTTTTTCCGCAAAGGACATGAAGTCGTTGTCGGGGCTTTATTCCGTCGCTCCGGCTTTGGGAACGGCATTTTTCGCGGCGTTGCTGTGTTTGTCCGCCTTTCCGCCGACGCCTGCCTTTACGGGAGAATTTCTGGTTTTTTCCGAGGTTTTCGAGGTTTCAAAAACGGCGGGCATCGCGGCAGTCCTTTCTTCCGTTTTGGCT
>CALXYE010000033.1 GCA_944392845.1 uncultured Alphaproteobacteria bacterium | reverse complement strand
AAAGCCCCCAAACAAAACAAAAACGTAAAAAACAGTCGCGCCGTCATTCGATATCCTTTAAACAATCGTACAAAGACTGTATCAGGTTGCGGATCAAATCCGTATAAAAATCTTCGCCGACCGTCAGACCGACGCCCGTCGGGTCGGCTTTGGCAATTCGAACCGGCAGCCCTTCGGACAAAACGGCGGCGCGGCCGTCGGGGAATTGCGGCTCGGCAAACAGGCACACCTTCCCAGCCCGTCTTATCTTTTCGCGCAGCTCCGACAAACGGCGCGCCCCCGCCGAAGCCGACGCGCCCGCTTCCGCCGCCCCCAGAGAAGGCAGACCCGCCGTCTTTTCAAAATATAAAAAGGCGTCATGGAAAAACAGAAAGTTTCCGCCTTTCATTCCTTTGAATTTTTCCTTAATTTCGGCGGTCAGGGCATCTGCGCGGCGCTTGAAGCGTTCGGCGTTTTCAAAATAAAGCACCGAACGGTCGGGATCTTTTGCCGCCAGCGTTTCGGCGACGGCTTGTGCCGCCGCTGCCATATTGGCGGGCATCAGCCAAAAATGGGGATCCGTTCCGCCTTCCGAAGCGCCTCGGCGCACCGAACGCGACGGCAACAAAACGACCCCCTTCGCCGAAGACAGCGCGACGCTTTTATCCGACGCCCCCGCCGCCGCAAGCGCTTTCGGCAGGAAACCTTCCAATTCTTTGCCGTTCCAAAAAACAACGTCGGCATCCGCCAATTTTTTCATATCCGAAGGTTTTAAACGGTAATCGTGCGCGGAAACGGCGGGAGACAGCAACAGATCGGGCTTTCCCGCCCCTTTCATGACCGACGAAACGACGGAATGAAGCGGAGCGGTCGAAACAACGACCCGAAGTCCGTCCGCGCGAACCGCCCCGCAACAAAAAAAGACCGCCGCAAAGATTAAAAAACGCATAAAAAAACTCCCGCCGCCGTTTTTTTTGTTATATTATTACATTCACGAACAAAAACAAGGCGGAGAAGACATGGAAACGGAAAAAACTTTAAAAAAGCGCAGAAAATCGCGTTTTGAGGAACACGATCATGAAAAGTGCGTCGCGAACGCCCTGTTCGTCGCCGAAGAGCTCTGCCGCGCGAAAAAGATCCGCCTGACCGATTTGCGCTTCGCCGTTTTGGAAAAAATCTGGCGCTGTGAAAAGCCCGTCGGCGCTTACGACATTTTGGAATCCCTGAAAAACGACTTTCCGAAAGCCGCGCCGATCAGCATTTACCGCGCTTTGGATTTTTTAATTGAAAACAGCCTGATCCACCGCCTGCCCGCCGAAGGAACATTCATCGGATGCCGTTATCCCGAAGAAAACCACGTTCCCGCCTTTTTGGTGTGTTCCGTCTGCGGCAGAGCCGAGGAAACGAAGGCGGACAAAGCATATAAGGAAATAAAAAAAGCGGCGTCGCCGTTAAAATTCAAAACGAAAAAAGCCCTTATCGAACTGTACGGAGTCTGTCCCTTATGCCGCAGATGAACGAACGATTTCTCGTTTCCGTAAAAGACGTCAGCCTGACGCTCGGCGGAACGCCCGTCTTAGAACGCGTTTCTTTGGACATTCCCGAAAAAGAGATCGTAACGCTGATCGGACCGAACGGCGCGGGGAAAACAACGCTGTTGAAGGTCGTGTTGGGCATCGTCGCGCCGACGTCGGGCCTGATTGAAAAGCGTGAAGGGCTGAGGACGGGCTATGTTCCTCAAAAACTGCACGTTCCCCTGTCCGTCCCGATGACGGTCAAGCGCTTTTTGTCTCTGAACGCCGAACATCCGAACGAAAAAAAGCTGGCCGTCATGGACGAAACGGGTATTTCCCCCCTGATGCGGCGGCAGGTTCACAATTTGTCGGGCGGCGAAATGCAACGGCTTTTGCTGGCGCGCGCCCTGCTGGAAGACCCCGATCTTTTGGTTTTGGACGAACCCGCTCAAGGGCTGGATCCCGCAGGCGAAGAGAACCTTTACGCCCTGATCGAAAAACTGAACGCCGAACGCGGATGCGCCGTTTTAATGGTGTCTCACGATCTGCATGTCGTCATGGCGAAAACGTATCGCGTCGTCTGTATCAACAAACGCGTCTGCTGTACGGGACGCCCTTGCGAAATCGCGTCTTCGTCGGGATACGACGCCCTGTTCGGCGGACGGTCGCACCTGGCGCTTTACGCGCACAAGCACGAACATAACGAAAACGGAGAAAACGACCGTGTGGGATGAGGCTTTTTTCTGGCGAAGCTGGATCGCCGCCCTGATTACCGCCGTTCTGGCCAGCCCCGTCGGCTGTTTGATGATTTGGCGAAAAACGGCTTTTTTCAGCGACGCGCTGTCGCATGCGGCACTGGCGGGCATCCTGCTCGGAGCGGCGCTGGGGATCGGGCAAAATGCGGGCGTCGTCCTGCTGGTCTGCTGTTTGGCCGTGTTGCTTTCCCGCGTGTCGGACCGCTTTCCCGTCGGTATCGACGTCTTGTTGCTGATCATCGGACAGACGGCATTGTGCGCGGGATTGATCGGGTTATCCTATTCCGACGCCGTTCGCTCCGACCTTCTGGGCTATTTGTTCGGCGACGTCCTGTCGGTAACGAATGACGATTTGATTTTCACGGGCATTACGGCTTCGGCCTGTACGGCGATGCTGCTGCCGAATTGGAAAAAACAGGTGTTCATATCGGTAAGCCCCGATATGGCGCAAAGCGAAGGCGTCAATCTGCGCGCCCAAGCCGTCCTGTTCATGACGGTTACGGCTTTGTTTGTCGCGCTTTCACTGAAAACGACGGGAATGTTGCTGGTGTCCGCTTTGCTGATCATTCCGCCCGCCGCCGCGCGCTTTTTAGTCCGAACGCCGGAACAAATGGCCGTCGCGGGCGCATTGATCGGTATTATTGCCGTCAGCGGCGGTTTGTTTCTGTCCGTTTCCTTTGACGCTCCCGCCGCCCCTTCCATGGAAATATGCTGTGCCGTTTTGTTCGTTTTCGCGCGCATCCGTGAGCGCCGTCATAAGCTGTCATAAAAATATTATAATAATGTTCTTGTGAAAAGCGGCGCCGCCGTTTATGTTATGTGCATACTAAATTAGAATAAGCAGGCTTTATCAAAATGGCGAAAATCGAAGACCAACTTTTTTCCGATATTTATTTTACTCCGGAAAACATCGCGTACGTCCACGACGGCGAAACGCGTTACGGTCTGAAAGAATTATATGCCGACGATCTGCCCGAATTCAGAAAGGCCTTGGACGAAGGCTATAACGGCCGTTCAAGTTATTCTCTTTCTTTCGGAAACACGATGTACCGCGTCGAACGCGTCGCGACACTGACGGGCATTCACTATTCCGCCCGACGCATGCCGCGCAAAACGCCCGATGTCGCCCGTTTAGGCCTGCCGGAAAATCTGACGAACCATTTAATTTCCTTAAACCGCGAATCGGGCCTGCTGTTATGGGGCGGCCCGACGGGGGCGGGCAAAACGACGTCCATTTCCTGCCTGTTGCGCAAATATTTGGAACGTGAAGGCGGCTTCGCTTATACCATCGAAGACCCTCCCGAATTGCCTTTGGACGGCATTTATCCGTCGAAACGCGGCGGATTGGGATTGTGCAAACAAACGGAACCCATCAACAACGACTGGGGCGAATCCTTAAAGTCCGTTTTGCGTTGCCGTCCGCGCTATATTCTTGTCGGCGAAATCCGTACGCCCGAATGCGCCAGCCAAATTTTGCGCGCCGCCACCAGCGGTCACTTAGTCTTATCAACGATCCATGCAAATTCCGTTGAGGACGCGCTGAATTCGGTCATCAAGTACGCTACGGCGGGCGGATTAAACGAAGAATTGGCCGCCGACCTGTTGGGACGCGGTATTCTGGGCGTCGTTCATCAGAAATTGCAGGGCATTAAAACGATGTTCCCCGAATTGCGCTTCGTCTTCGCCAACCCCGATCCGACAACGGCGGATCAGTTGCGTGTTGCCATTCGCGACCGCCAGCTGTCTTTGGGAACGCTGATGGAAGCCCAATCCGCCAGAATGTTCCAAGGCAAACCTTTGTTCCGCGAACCCGATCCGCGCTCATAACGATATAAACCGACATACCGCCGCATTTTGCGGCGGATTTATTATGTTTTATTTTTATCAAAATCCATGAATTAAACTGTTTTGCATTGCGCGACAACATTCCGTCGTTGCCTTTTCGAAAGAGCCGTTTCGGGGCATCTCGCACCTTTTTGCACGGGACAAACGGGGGAAAACGTTTTTTGCGGCTTGGGTTTTAAGCGAAGCAGAACGGCTTTTCCTTCTAAGTGACGATTTCTTGGGCTCCTCTTTTTTCTCCTGTATAAAATAAAGCGGCAAAGAAGGTTTATTAAAAAAACCGCCCTCGTTCGGGCGGAGTAATAAAGGATGCGGCGATTTTCGTTTTGGGCAGGATAAGGAGTTTGTTCTGCCTTTAACCGCCGTTTTTTTAAGGTTTGGCGGTTGTATTCTGAGCAAAAAGAAGCGGAAAGCGTTTTGTTTTTGCAGAGATGCGAAAAAAATACCTCCATAAACTGCGACAGAGAAGGACTCAAAAAGTTAGAGTGTCTTTCAGACACCCGAGGGGTTGAAAAGGCGGAGAAAACATGAAATGATATTTATCTTAGGTTGATTCTTATGAAAGGAGATTTAATGAGAAAACTTTCCGTCTTATTCGCGGCGCTTGCTTTTATGC
>CALXYE010000032.1 GCA_944392845.1 uncultured Alphaproteobacteria bacterium | reverse complement strand
CCTATATCTTTACGATTTGGGCATTCGTGTCGTCGTTCCTGTTCGTCGGCATCGCCGTTTTGTTCTTGCGCAACCAGATCCGCCCGATCCTGCGGCTGGCGTCCGCGGCGGAAAATTTCGGACTGGGACGCGACGTCGAAAATTTCAAGCCCGAAGGCGCCACCGAAGTCCGCCAGGCGGCCAAAGCCTTTATCCAGATGCGCGACCGCATCCGCCGCCACATTGACGACAGAACGCGGATGCTCGCCTGCGTGTCCCACGACTTGAGGACGCCTTTGACGCGCATGAGATTACAGCTGGCAATGATGGGCGAGGACGAAAACGTCAAAGACCTGATCAACGACGTCACCGAAATGGAACACATGGTCAACGGATACCTTGACTTTGCCCGCGGCGAAGGCAAGGAAACGGCCGAACCGACGGACATCAACCGCCTGATCTCCGACACGCTCCGCTCCTTGCGCCGCGAAGGAACGGCTTTGCAATTCACCAGCAATGCTCCGTTGAAAATGGACGTGCGCCGAAGCGATTTCAAACGCTGTCTGTGGAATTTGGTAACGAACGCGGAACGGTACGGCAACGTTGTGAACGTCATCATGGAAGTGTCCGAAAAATATCTGGAAATCGCCGTCGAAGACAACGGCCCCGGCATTCCCGCGGAAAAGCGCGAAGACGTCTTTAAGGCTTTTTTCCGCCTGGACGAATCCCGCAATTCCCAAACGGGCGGCGTCGGTTTAGGATTGACGATCACGCGCGACATCGTTTTGGCTCACGGCGGAAAGATATTCATGGAAGACAGCCCGCTGGGCGGCCTGCGCGTCGTCATGCTTTTCCCGCGTTAAAAAAAACAGAAAAAGCTATCCCTGTTCCGAAAATTCGGATAGACTTTCCTTGCTTTGAAGCTTGCCTCGCGCAAGCCCCGACAAGCCAACCCTCCGCCTGATTTCTTCAGGCCGTTATAAACATTAGAGGCGAATTAAATGCAAACCAATTATTCCGTTGAAAAAACAAAGAACCAAACGTTGGTTTCCTGGGTCGAAAAAATGGCCGACCTGTGCCAACCCGACGCCGTTCACTGGTGCGACGGCTCCAAAGAAGAATACGATGATTTATGCGCTCTGCTGGTCAAAAAGGGAACGTTCATCAAGTTGAACGAACAGAAGCGCCCCAACAGCTATTTGGCCCGCTCCAACCCTTCCGACGTCGCCCGCGTCGAATCCCGCACGTTTATCTGCTCGGAACGCGAAATTGACGCCGGCCCGACGAACAACTGGGCGAACCCCAAAGAAATGAAGGAAAAACTGAACGGACTGTTTAAAGGCTGCATGCGCGGCCGTACGATGTACGTCATTCCGTTCTCCATGGGCCCCTTGGGCTCTCACATTGCGAAAATCGGCGTTGAAATCACCGATTCTCCGTACGTCGTCGTCAACATGGCGATCATGGCGCGCACAGGTCAGAAAGTTCTGGACATCCTGGGCGAAAACGGTTCTTTCGTTCCCTGCATGCACTCCGTCGGCATGCCTCTGGTTGACGGCGTTAAAGACGTCGCGTGGCCCTGCAATCCCGACAACACTTACATAACCCACTTCCCCGAAACGCGCGAAATCTGGTCGTTCGGATCGGGCTACGGCGGCAATGCCCTGCTCGGTAAGAAATGCCTTGCTTTGCGTATCGCCACCGTTCAGGCGCGCGACGAAGGATGGTTGGCCGAACATATGCTGATTGCCGGCATTGAAAGCCCCGAAGGCGAAAAAACTTACGTCGCCGCGGCTTTCCCGAGCGCCTGCGGTAAAACGAATCTGGCCATGCTGATTCCGCCCGCATCGTTCAAGGGGTGGAAAGTCTGGACCGTCGGCGACGACATCGCTTGGCTGAAGCCCGGCAAAGACGGCCGCCTGGATGCGATCAACCCCGACGCCGGTTTCTTCGGCGTTGCTCCGGGGACGTCGGAACACACGAACTACAACGCGATGCAGTCCTGCCGTGCGAATACGATCTTTACGAACGTCGCGCTGACGGACGACGGCGACGTGTGGTGGGAAGGCGTGACGGAAGAAAAGCCCGCCCATCTGATTGATTGGAAGGGCAACGACTGGACGCCCGATTCCGAAACGCCCGCCGCGCATCCGAACGCCCGCTTTACGGCTCCAGCGCGTCAGTGCCCGACGATTGACCCGAATTGGGAAAATCCGGAAGGCGTGCCCATCAGCGCCTTTATTTTCGGCGGCCGTTTGGCGCACAATACCCCGCTGGTCTACCAGTCGTTTAACTGGAGCCACGGCGTTTATTTAGCCGCGACGATGGGATCCGAAAAAACGGCGGCGGCCGAAGGCGCCGGCGGTATTCGCCGCGATCCGTTTGCAATGTTGCCCTTCTGCGGCTACAACATGGCGGATTACTGGTCTCACTGGCTGGAAATGAAGCGTCTGGTTCCGAACGCGCCGATGATCTTCCGCGTCAACTGGTTCCGCAAAGACGAAAACGGCAAATTCATGTGGCCGGGTTACGGCGAAAACATGCGCGTCCTGAAATGGATCGTTGACCGCGTTCATAACCGCGTCGGCGCCGTCGAAGGCCCCGTCGGCATGATGCCGCATTTCAAAGACATTACTTGGGAAGGCCTGGATTTCAACAAGAACAAGTTCGTTGCCCTAATGTCCATTGACAAAGCCGAAGGACTGAAGGATACGGAAGATCAGAAAAAGTACTTCCGCCCCTTCATTGACCAACAGCGTCTGCCCAAAGAATTTGTTTCGGAACTGAGCCTGTTGTCCCTGCGTTTCGAACGTTCGGACGAAACTTGGGAACCGAAAGAATAATACGGAACTTATGCGAAGAAAGGCGGAAATTTCCGCCTTTCTTTTTGTTTTATCTTGTTTCTTGCGTTAAATTTTAGGAAAATACATTATTTCCATCACGTTATTTTCCTGAGGAGCTGTAAAACCATGACGGACGAAAAGGCAAACGAAACCGTTGAGTAC
>CALXYE010000031.1 GCA_944392845.1 uncultured Alphaproteobacteria bacterium | reverse complement strand
TATAGGCTTCGCACAACGCGACGATTTGCGGCATCGTGTTAGAGGCGCGGATTAACAAACGCGATCCGTCGGGATATCGAATGCCGACGCCGTCCGTTTCATCCGTTTCCAAGCCTTTTTTCTTCACGTTTTCGCGGATTTCTTTCATCACGGCATCCCTTCGGTTGTCGGGGCAGTCGAATTTCATTTCCGGCAGACGAAAGGTTTGAGCGTATTTTTCCGCGCGTTCGGCCAGATTCGCCTCGTATCCGTTTGAAATGACGTCCAACAGGCGTATCGCCGCGTAAAAAGCGTCGTCATAGCCGTAATATTTATCCGCGAAAAAGTAATGGCCGCTCATTTCTCCGCCCAACAGAGCCCCTGTTTCCTTCATTTTTTTCTTAATGAAGGAATGACCCGTTTTCCATATCAGGGGAACGCCGCCCAAAGAGCGGATGTCGTCGGAAAAATTCTTGCCCGACTTTACGTCGGCGACGATCAGAGCCCGAGGGTTGAAACGGAGAACCTGTTCGGCGAAAACGCACAAAAGGGCGTCGCCCGAAAGGACGCGCCCCGACGAATCGACCGCCCCCAAACGGTCGCCGTCTCCGTCAAAGGCAAAGCCCGCGTCGGCATTTTCCAACAGGACAAGATTTTGAAGCTGTTTCATGTTTTCGGCGTCCGCCGGATCGGGGTGATGGTTCGGAAATGTGCCGTCAACTTCGGCGTTGACGACGATATGCCGTCCCGGCAGGCTGGCGACCAGTTCGGGAACGATCTTTCCCGCCGCGCCGTTGCCGCAGTCCCAGACGATCGTCGCGTCAAAGCCCTCGCGAAAGTCCCGTAACAAACGGTGGATATAAGGTTCCGTCAGGTCAACGTCTTCCGCCCGTCCCGTTCCTTCGGCGAATTTTCCTTTCAATGCCGTTTCGGCCAGTTCGGCCAGATCATCGCCGCAAAAGGGAAGGCCGCCCGCCGTCAGCTTAAAGCCGTTATACCCTTTGGGATTATGCGAACCCGTGACCATAACGCCGTTCGGTACGCCCGTTATTTTCATCGTAAAATAAAGCAAGGGAGTCGGAGAACAGCGCGACCGCAAAACGCGCAACCCGCAGGACAAAAGCCCTTCGGTCAGCGCGTCCGATAAAACGGGGGAAGACAGCCTGCCGTCATATGCCGTACAGACCGAATCTTCCCCTCTGTTCCTTAAAACGGTGCCGAATGCCCTTCCGACCAACCGTGCCGTTTCGGGCGTTACAACGTCGCCTTCCTTGCCGCGCAGGTCGCTGCCGCGCAACAGGGAAGGGGGAAGGGGCGTTCGCGCTTTAGGTAATAACATCCGGAGCTTTGCGTCCCGTTTTTGCCTTGATGCCCGAAATTTCTTCCGCGATGGCGATCAGGTCGGCCAGCGCCTTCTGCGGGTCAAGGTCGTGCTTGGAAACGTTCGGTTCGTATTTTTCAAGGTAGACGCGGATCGTCGCTCCCTGAGTTCCCGTTCCCGACAGGCGGAACACGATGCGCGATCCGTCCGTGAACAGGACGCGAATGCCTTGATGAGCGCTTTCGCTTTTATCGACGGGATCAAGATATTTAAAATCGTCAAACGTTTTGACTTCGTATTCGCCGAAGAATTTGCCGACGCTTTCTTCCGCGGCGGCGCGCATGTCATCCATGATTTTTGCGGCGACGTCGGCGCTGACGTTTTCGTAATCGTGGCGGGCGTAGTAGTTGCGCCCGTACTTTTTCCAATGTGCGCGCACGATCTCTTCCACGGACTGGTTCGACGCCGCGATAATGTTCAGCCAATACAGAATCGCCCACAGGCCGTCTTTTTCGCGGATGTGGTTGGACCCCGTGCCGAAACTTTCTTCGCCGCAAATCGTTACTTTGTTCGCGTCCATCAGGTTGCCGAAGAACTTCCAACCCGTCGGCGTTTCATAACAGCTCATGCCCATGCCTTTGGCGACGCGGTCGACGGCTTGGCTGGTCGGCATCGAGCGCGCGACGCCCGTCAAACCGCGGTCATAGCCGGGAGCCTTCCAGAAGTTAGCCACGATGACGGCCAGACTGTCGCTGGGGTTGACGTAGAAATTGCGTCCCAAAATCATGTTTCTGTCGCCGTCGCCGTCGGACGCCGCGCCGAAATCCGGAGCATCGGGCGCGTTCATGTGCGCGACCAAATCATGCGCGTAGACCAAGTTCGGGTCGGGATGGCCGCCGCCGAAGTCTTCCTTCGGTTCGCCGTTGACGACCGTACCCGCGGGGGCTTTCAGGATTCCCTCGAGAATGTATTTCGCATAGGGACCCGTTACGGCGTGCAAGGCGTCATAACGCATGCGGAATTTGCCCGTTTGGAACAGGCGGCGGATCAGGTCGAAATCAAACAGCTTGCTCATCATTTCCGCATAGTCGCGAACGGGGTCAATGATTTTGATTTTCGTTTCGCCCAACACTTTTTCGCCGATGATGTCCAGATCAATGTCCGGCGTGTCGGCGATTTTGTAAGAATCAATCACGCAAGTGCGGGCGTAAATGGCTTCCGTTACCTTTTCGGGGGCGGGGCCGCCGTTCGAAATGTTATACTTAATGCCGAAATCCGCGTCGGGGCCGCCGGGGTTGTGGCTGGCGGACAGGATGATGCCGCCGAACGCCTTGTATTTGCGGATGACGCACGAAGCGGCGGGAGTCGACAACAGACCGCCCTTGCCGATCAAAAGCTCGCCGAAGCCGTTTGCCGCCGCCATTTTGATGATCGTTTGGATCGCCTTGCGGTTAAAATAACGGCCGTCACCGCCGATAACCAGCGTTTTGCCCTGATAGTCCTCAAGGCTGTCGAAAACGGACTGAACGAAATTTTCCAAATAATCGCGCTGTTCAAAGACTTTTACCTTTTTGCGCAGACCCGACGTTCCGGGGCGCTGTCCCTCAAAAGGCTTGGTCGGAACATTTTTAATATGCATGACTTTTCCTCTTTATTGTCATAAACCGTTTGACTGACAGAATCCGCAATTTCATCCCGTCTGTCAAGAAGACGTTAGGATTTTTCGCGCTTTACTCTCCGTTCAGCCGAAAAGAACGGCGGATTGTCCTCAGCTCTTGTCTGGCGGCGACGTGCGAAACCGACATTTCTATTTCGGTGCGCCTGTCGTCAACGTCCAAAAGGGTCAGCCCTTTGAGGAACAGTTCGCGAAAGATGATGCGTTCCCCCAATCCCGGCAGAGGCGTGAAATTGATGCGCTTTCCCAGACTTTCCAAAAGCCGCCAAATGATTCTTTCGTTTTTCGTCGAAACGTGCATCAGACGATTGCGCAGGATGAACCATGAAGCGGCCTTTTTCTTTAAGGCGGCTCGTTTTTGGCGGGCCTGCCATACGGTTTGGGCGTAGTGGCCGGGCGTTTTGACCGTCAGCGTTTCGGGATCAATCTTTGCCAAAACGTCCAAGTCAATCAGGCTGTCGTTCAGCGGCGTGATCAGGATGTCGGCGTAAACGTGCGCCAGACGGAACAGGTAATTGTCGGCGCCCGGCGTGTCAATGACGACGGCGTCGGCGTCTTCGGCCAGCGTTTCGATTTGCTCGGCAAAGGTTTTTTCGTCTTCCGCCCGTTCCGCGTCCGACAGGTTTTCCCGTACCGTTACCGACAGGTGCTGCGGCAAATCCAACGCGATTCCGTGCCTTTCGGAATAGGCGGCTCTGTTCTGTATATAATGGGTCAGCGTGCCTTGCCGCCCGTCCAAGTCAACGGACGAAACTTTTTTGCCTTCCTTTAAAAACGAAGCGATCAGATGCATCGCCAGCGTCGATTTGCCCGTTCCGCCCTTTTCGTTGCCGATAACGACGACCGTTCCCGCCATAAGACCTCCTGATTGAAAACGTAACCCGGCTATCGTAAAAGGAGGATATTTAAATTTCAATAACATTAAGGAACTTTTATTTGTTTTTAACGGGATAAAAAGTAATTAAGAAAGATTTTAATTAAAAATGCATAAACCTGAAAATTTCAGGGTTTGACACGAAAAATTTATTCAAATAGTATCCTTTTCTTAGGGCTTCTATAAAAAATTTATAGAACTATTTTTTTCTGATTTTTTAAAAAATATCAGAGCGTTGTTTGGTTTTTTTGAATGGGAGAAACATTAGAATGAACGATACCTCTCCTCGAGAGCTGTCCTCGTCCCGCAAATTTGAAAAGGTCGGCGAGATTCTGGACAAGTACGGCCGCCAAAGTTCCCATCTGATTCCGATTCTGCAGGAGATACAGGAAGTCTACCGCTATCTGCCGCAGGAAATCATGAATTACGTGGCGCAGGCGTTGAACGTTCCTGCCGGGCGCGTGTACGGCGTCGCGACCTTTTATGCCCACTTCGCGCTGGAGCCGAAGGGCAAGTATCTGATTCGCCTGTGCGACGGGACGGCGTGCCACGTTCGCGGCTCCGAACCGATCTTAAAGGCGTTGCGCGAGCGTTTAGGCGTTTCTCAGGCCAAGCCGACGACGGATGATATGATGTTTACCGTTGAAACGGTGTCTTGTCTGGGAGCGTGCGGTCTGGCGCCCGTTATGGTCATCAACGAAGAGGTTCACGGTCAGATGACGCCCGAAGCGGCGTTAAATCTGATTGACGGCATCATTCAGGCGGAGAACGAATAATGACGGAAATGAATTTGGAACAAATCGCTCAGGAATATGCCCGCATGCATGATTCCGTCAAGCGCCGCCTGATCGTGTGCGCGGGAACGGGATGCATCGCGAACGGGTCTTTGAAATTATACGACGAACTGTTGAAGGAAGTCCAAAAGGCGGGGATTGACGTTGCCGTCGAACTCAAGGCGGAAGACGCCCGCGAAAAAACGTTGCTGTCGAAAAGCGGATGTCAGGGCTTTTGCCAAATGGGACCTCTGCTGTCGGTCGAACCCGACGGCATTTTGTATTGCCATGTCAAGGCGGCTGATGCGGCCGAGATCGTTAATACGACCTTGAAACACAATCAGGTCATCGAACGCCTGCTGTACAAAGATCCGCATGACGGAACGCCGTGCCGCGGTACGGACGAGATTCCGTTTTACAAACGCCAGCGCCGCACGGTGTTGAAAGCCTGCGGGCACGTTGATCCCGAAGACATTCGCGAATACATATATCACGACGGTTACAAAGGGGCGCAAAAGGCCTATACGCAAATGAGCGACGAGGTCGTTTGCAAGACCGTTTTGGAATCGGGATTGCGCGGCCGCGGCGGCGGCGGTTTCCCGACGGGGTTGAAATGGGATCTGACCCGTAAGGTCAAAGGCGATAAGAAATACGTCATCTGTAATGCCGACGAAGGCGATCCGGGCGCGTTTATGGATCGAAGCGTTATGGAAGGCAATCCGCATTCCGTCATAGAAGTGATGATGATCGCCGCCAAGGCGATCGGGGCGGATGAGGGGTATATTTACGTCCGCGCGGAATATCCTTTGGCGGTCAAACGGATGCGCAAGGCGATCGCCGATGCCGAAAACTTAGGCGTTTTGGGCGATAACGTTTTCGGTTCGGGCAAATCCTTTAAGCTGCACGTCATGGAAGGCGCAGGCGCCTTTGTTTGCGGCGAGGAAACTGCCTTAATGGCCTCTATCGAAGGGTTGCGCGGCATGCCGCGTCCGAAGCCTCCGTTCCCCGCGCAATCGGGATTATGGGGATGTCCGACGGTCATCAACAACGTCGAAACGCTGGCTTCCGTGCCGATGATTATTTTGAAGGGATCGGACAATTACCGTTCCGTCGGTACGGAAAAATCGCCGGGGACGAAGACTTTCGCCGTAACGGGGCACGTTGCGAACACGGGGTTGATCGAAGTCCCGTTCGGCACGACGTTGCGCGAAATCATTTTCAATATCGGCGGCGGCGTGTTGAATTCGAAAGGCGAAATCGACAACGACGGCTTTAAGGCGGCGCAAATCGGCGGTCCTTCG
>CALXYE010000030.1 GCA_944392845.1 uncultured Alphaproteobacteria bacterium | reverse complement strand
CGCGATTGTACAATGTCATGACAACCGCCCGTGCTAACAAGGTTTGTTAGCAGTTTTGTTAGCACTGCTAACATTTCCCCGAGCACAAAAAAGCCAAGTTCGTTTGTTTTCAACGACTTGGCTCTCAGAGTGGCTGGGGCGGCTGGACTCGAACCAGCGAATGACGGAGTCAAAGTCCGTTGCCTTACCGCTTGGCTACGCCCCAACTGAAAAAGTCTTTCCTTACTAATATACTTCCGTTTCCGCGTCAAGATACAAAACGATTTTCTTTGCATCCTCTTGCGGAAAACGTCAAAATGTTTCAAATCGCTTTGAAAGGGACGGAACATGTTGCAGCCGCATATTCGTTTGGATGAGACGCTTGGAATTAAGTATGCTTTAACGCCGGGAGATCCCGCCCGTTTGGACCGTATCGCCCCGTATCTGGAAAACGTGCGGGAATTGGCGTATAACCGGGAATTCCGCAGTTTGCGCGGCGAATACAAAGGCGTGCCGGTCTTGGCGTTGTCTACGGGAATCGGCGGTTCTTCCGCAGCGATCGCCGTGGAGGAAATGAAAAACGTCGGCGTCAAAGCCGTTATTCGCATCGGTTCTTGCGGCGCTTTGCAAAAGGGCATCGGCATCGGCGATCTGATTATCGTCAGCGGCGCCGTACGCGACGACGGAGCCTCCCGCGCCTATGCGGATTTGCGCTATCCCGCCGTGCCCGATACGGAGCTGTTGTTTGATTGTATAAAAAGCGCCGAAGAAAACGCTTTCCCGCATCATGTCGGTTTATGCCATTCGCACGAAAGTTTTTACATTGACGACAATGCCGATCAGGAAGCCCGCTGGTCAAAGTTGGGCGTGTTGGGGGCGGACATGGAAACGGCGGCTCTGTTCACCGTCGGCAGGATCAGGGGGATCAGGACCGCGTCAATTCTGAACAACGTCGTAACGTACGGAGAAGATACGGCCGCTTCGGTATCCGGTTATGCGGACGGAGAAGACTTGTGCGCTTTGGGAGAACGGAGGGAGATCGTTACGGCTTTAGAGGCTTTTGTCAGGGCGGAAAAAGCCATTCTTTAGGATTTGTTATATTATTACTTTTTAATCCATGAAAGGATCAGCATCATCGGCCGGCGAAGTTCGTCCTTCATTTCGGGCAGGCTTTTTAACATTTCCGCGGTCGGTTGCGGTTCGCGCAATTCTTTGAGGACAAAGCCCGCCTGCATCGGAGCGGAGAGGTAAGTCGTTAAAGTACGGTGATATTTTACAATGTCTTCGCCTAAGAAATCGGCAATTCTTTCGCCTTCTTCAAAGTAACGGTCGACGGGCCAGAAAAGAGGTTTTCCGTTTTCGTCGGAGATCCATGTTTGCCGTCCTTGAGCCGTAAAGACGGGGTGTTCGACGGAAAAGACGAAAGAGCCGCCCGAAGCGAGCCATTCGAAAACGTTGCGGCAAAGCGCGCGAAAATCCTTAACGTAATGAAAAACCAAAGAGCTGATAACGACGTCAAAGGAAGACGGCGGAAAAGAAACGTCTTCTGCGGCAAGACGTCGGTATTCAATTCGGGGAGCGTTATTTTCGGCGCGGGCGCGAAGCAGCATTTTTTCGGACAAGTCAATGCCGAGGACGCTTTTTGCTCCGCGTTCGGCGGCATAGCGACAATGCCAGCCGAAACCGCAGCCCAAGTCCAGCACGCGTTTTCCCTTAAAATCGGGAAGCATCGGTTCCAGCGTCGGCCATTCTCCCGCGCCTTCCAGGCCTTTGACGGAGCGGGACATCCGGCTGTATTTTTCAAAAAAAGAATCGTTATCGTACGGTGTCGCGGACATGTTTTCATCCTGAGGATAAAAAACATAATATAATCTTCTTCTTGTTCCGTGAAAAGGAAAAGGCTAAATTGCAAAGGACTTTTAGGAGGGCTGTATGGCGTGGGTGTATTTGATTATAGCGGGCCTTTTTGAAACAGTTTGGGCCGTCGGCATGAAATATTCGGAAGGGTTTACGAAACTTTATCCGTCTTTGCTGGTCGCCGCCGCCATGTTTTTGAGCGTTTGGCTTTTGGGGCTGGCGATGCGGTCTTTGCCTTTGGGGACGGCGTACGCCGTTTGGACGGGCGTCGGGACCTTGGGCGCCGTTATTTACGGCATTTTCTTTTTCGGAGAATCCGCCGACGTTTTGAGGCTTGTTTTTGTCGCGATGATTTTGGGCGGGTTGATCGGCTTAAAGGCCGTTTCGGCGTAGGGAGGCGGTCCGTGTCGGAAAAAATTTATGTTTATTCGGATAAGGGCGTCGGAATGCAGTCCTTTTTCTGTGCCAGGGGGTGCCTGCGCCGTTGGGGACGGGGGGCTTATGCCGTGCGCGCTCTGTCCGCTGCCGAAGTCGTTGAAGGAAAATGGCGGGAAGACGCCCGCCTGTTCGTTATGCCGGGAGGCGCGAGTTCGCTGTATTCCGAAAAATTGGAAGGTCGGGGCATTGAATGCATCAGGGACTTTGTGAAACGCGGCGGAGCGTATTTGGGCATATGTGCGGGGGCGTATTTCGGCGCGGCGCGCACCGAATTTAACAAGGGTTTGCCCGACGCGGTTGAAAACGAATGCCAGCTTGGTTTTTTCAAAGGCAAAGCGGCGGGGCCTGCTTTTCCGCCGTATGATCCGAATTCGAATGCGGGATGCCGCGCGACTTTGATTGAGGCGGACGGCGCGCCGTTTCGAACCTTTTATAACGGCGGCTGCTTTTTTGTTCCCGACGACGGGTTTACGGATTACGAGATCGCGGCGTCGTATCCCGAATGCGGCGGCCGTGCCGCCGTCGTTTTCCTGCCGTTCGGCGCGGGACGCGTTGTTTTGTCGGGCGTACATTTTGAATTTTCTCCCCAAGACATGGATATGAACGATCCGTATCAGGCGCCGCTGCGGAACGTTTTAGAGGAAAACGAAGACGGGCGCTTAAGCCTGATTAACAAAGTCGCGGCGTATTTAAGAACGGAAGGGGCGGACAAATGACGACGGAAACGACAATGCTGAAAGCCCCCGATTTGGGCAGGGATCCGCTTCCCCGTCTGTTGACGACGTTTGCCGTTCCCGCGATCGTCGGATTGATGATCAACGCGCTGTATAACATTGTCGACCGCATCTTTGTCGGTAACGGTGTCGGAGCTCTCGGATTGGCGGGGATTGCCGTCAGTTTTCCGTCCTTCGTCATCATGATGGCGTTCGGCATGATGGTCGGCGTCGGCGGCAGCGTCAGCTTTTCGATACGATTGGGACAAAGAAAGGTCGCCGTTGCGGAAAAAATACTGGGTAACTCTTTGGTGTTCGTTTCTTTGCTGACGGTCGTCCTGGTCGCGGGACAGCTGATGTTTCTGGACGACCTGTTGCGTTTTTTCGGAGCGACGGAAACGATTCTGCCTTATGCGAGGACGTATGCGGGAATTGTTTTGTTGGGCAGCGTTTTCCTGACGGCCAACATGACGATGAACAATTTTATCCGTGCCAGCGGATTTCCGCGTATCGCCATGGGGACGATGATCGTCGGAGCGATTGTAAATACGATACTTGATCCGGTTTTTATTTTTTGTTTCGATATGGGCGTCGCGGGGGCGGCGATTGCGACCGTGATCGCCAATATGTGTTCGTTCGCATGGGCTTTTGCTTTCTTTATGTCAAAACGTGCGCCGTATCGGATACGGAAAAAGAATTTGCGCCTTCATTCCAAAGCCGTTCTGGCGATTCTGTCGATCGGCATCGCGCCGTTTACGATTCAGATGGCAAACGGCTTTATGCAAACGATCATGAACAAGGCTTTGGTCGAATACGGCGGAGATCTGGCCATTTCGGCGATGGGCGTGGCGTCTTCGACGATCGTTTTGCTGTTCATGCCGGTTTTGGGCGTTTGCGAAGGAGCGCAGCCGCTGATCGGTTTTAATTACGGCGCCAAAAATTATCGCCGCGTTATCAATATCTTTCTGCTGACGTCGGCGGTTGCAACGGCGATCATGTGCGTTTCGTGGGTTATTTTGCGCTTTTTTGCGGGGAACGTCGCGGCTTTGTTCGATCCGAACGATCCCGAACTTATTCGCGTCGGCGGACAGGCGTTGAAAACGATGACTTTGATGATTCCGATTATCGGCATTCAATTCGCCGCGACCGTTTTTTTACAGGCGACCAAGCATCCGCGTTTGGCGGCGTTTTTGTCGCTTTGCCGTCAATTGCTGTTTCTGATTCCCTGTTTAATCATATTGCCGCGTTTTTTCGGTCTTCGTGGCGTGTTTTACGCGATGCCCGCCGCCGATTTTTCGGCGACCGTCCTGTGTTTGTTCGTTATGGCAAAGCAGTTGGGCAGGTTCCGCGCGTTAATTAAAAAGCAGGAAGAAGAAACGACGGCGTGAAAAAAAAGCCCTCTTCGGCAAGAGGGCTTTAAATTTATTTTCGGGTATCTTTTGTTGCCGCATCGGTTTCGGGCGGAGCCTTTTCGTCCGGAGAGGCCGCGGGGGCGGCGACGGACGTTGCGGGAAGCGGAATGCCCATGGCGTTCAACAGCTTTGAGAACATATCGGTATTCGGGTAACTTCCCGAAAACAGATTGGCGCGGTATCCGACGGCGGAAACGGGAACGGGAGCGGCCGTGTGGCCGAACGTCGAATATCCGATGCCGGCGCGGGCGTTCAAAACTTTGGCAACAGCCGTCGGCATCGGTTCGTAATCGCCGTATTTTCCGTCAAAATCCTTCGTTTTCGGACGGCGGCTCTTTTCCGTCATGCTGTAGCGCAATCCTTCGCGCAAAACGGCGATTTCTTCGGGCGTTAAAGCATTTTTCAGGTCTTCCGCAGCGCTTTCGTCACCTTCTTCGGCTTTAAGCTTCAGAGCCTCCTTTTGCGAAGCGGAGAACATTTTTAATCCGAAAACGCGCGTTACCGCCGGCATGAAATCTTCTAAAACGCCGAAGGAAGCATGGCGCGATTTAAAGCGCAGGACGTCATAACGGAAAGAAGAAAGGGACTTTTTCTGCTTTTCGAAAACGGACAGGTTGATTTTTTCCGCGTTGTTTGCACCCAACGTCAGGCCGCCCGTTTCATGGTCGCCCGCGACGACTATAAGCGTGTCGTTCGGACGGGTTTTGTAAAATTCATAGGCTTCCTTGACGGCATCGTCAAAACTGCGGATTTCTTTGATCAGGGTCGCCGTATCGTGCATATGCGCCGCTACGTCCGTCTTCGCGCCCTCAACCACCATGAAAAAGCTTTTGGCCGTTCCGAGCTTCGCGATGGATTTTTTGACCATTTCCGCCAGATTCGGAGAATTTTTCCGCGCGTCTATGGCATAAGGGATCGCGTCGTAAGTGACGGCGACCTTGCCCGAAGGATAAGAAACGTTGTCTTTTGACGGTTTGAAGATTTTATATCCGCCGCGTTTCAAAACGACGTCCAAATCCTCTTTTTTGAACGAACGGGGGCGCTTGAACTTAACGCCCGCCAGCAAAGACAGGGAGCTTTCGGGCAGTTGGGTTGCGATGTCGTAATAGGCGTTCCGTTTTGCCGAACGCGCATAAAAAGCGGCGGGCGTCGCGTCGTCAACGGTAGCCGTCGTGACAACGGCCGCATTAAAGCCGTTTTTGGCGGCCAGATCAGTAATCAGAGGGAGCTTTTCTTCCGTTTCGGGCAGCATTGATATGACGCCGTTCGGAATTTTTTGTCCCGTTGAGAAAGCCGATGCGGCCGATGCGGAATCGGGAATTGCGGAATCCGGAGCTTCAGTCGTCATAACGCCCTGAACGGGAAAAGAACTTGACAACAGCGGGCTTCCCGCCGCCGTTTCCGCAAGGTAGCGCTGGGAGAATGAAAATCCGTCGCCGATGAAGAAAAAGACATATTTGGGCGCAGGTTTTTCTTCTTTGCATGCGTTTAAAGAAAGTAAAGCGGCCGCGCCGAAAAGGACGATTAAGATTTTTGAAAGTTTTGCGGGGAACTTTAACATGATTGTAATCTTTTTCCTTATAGAGTAGAGTCTACAGGCGGCATTAGAAGGATTTATTTCTCGCTTGTCAAACAAATTCTAAGGTTTTCGGCCTTTAACGGAACTGGGTGCCAATGTATCGTGTCTTTGTCTTTTTGGCGGTTTTATGCGCGGCGGGAACGGCGAAAGCAGCCGAGGATCCCTTTGACGTTGAAAAAAACGTCGTTCCCCGCGTTGAGGAAAACGCCTGTTCCGCGGGATTGCCCGACGGGCCTTTGTCTCTTTCCGACGTGATCAATGCGGCGTTATGCAACAATCCTTTGACGCGACAAAGCTATCTGAGCGCCATGGCGGCGGCTTCCCAATACGGCGAGGCGAAGGCGGACTATTTGCCGACCGTGGGGCTGACGGCGGGAATAAGCCATTCCAACACGAATTACCGCCGCGAAAACGACAGGAATGCGGCTTCGGCGGAGGCGGGCATTTCTCTGGACTGGCTGTTGTTTGATTTCGGGGCGCGTTCGGCGGCCGTTGAACAGATGAAGGAAGCGCTGAACTATGCTTTGTCGTCGCGCGCGGATGTTCTGAAAACGTTGGTTTTTGACGTGACGTCGGCCTATTACACGCTGTTGGCCGCGCAGCAGGAATACGAAAATTCAAAAGCCTCCGTCGCATCGTCGAAATCGGCGTATGACGCGGCGTCCAAGCGTTATGAACTCGGCCTTGCGGCGTATGCCGACGCTTTGCAGGCGGAAACGGCCTATGCTCAGTCTCAACTGGCGGAAGCTCAGGCGGAGGAAGGACTGATTCTGGCGAAAGGAAAACTGGCCGTTTTATTGAATTTTCCGCCGCAAAAGGGGCTGGAGCTGTCGCCCGTCGATTATTCCGACGCTCAGGAAGAAAAAGACGGCAAGGTCGAGGATATGCTGCGAACCGCTTTGGAGAAGCGTTCCGACGTAACGGCGAAGCGCGCCGAATTAAAGCAGGCTTTGGCAAATTTGGAGTATCAGAAAAAACAAAATGCTCCGTCATTTTCGATGTCGGCGGGCGTATCCGCAGCCGACGACGTGACCAAAGGCGGAGACAGGGAGCTTGATACCAGGGTCGGCCTGACGATGTCGGTGCCTTTGTTCACGGGGTTTAAAAACACTTACAAGATTACGCAAAGCCGTTATTTGGCGGATAAGACGGAGCAGGAACTGAAAAGTTTGGAAAACGAAGTCCGCACCGACGTTTGGGACGCTTTCCAGTCGTATAAAACGGCGCAGAAAAGCTATAAAATCAGTCTGGTTCTCTATGCCAGCGCGGAACAGAACGAAAAAGTCGCGCTGGGAGCTTACAAGGCGGGAAAAGGAAGCATCCTGAACGTCTTGGACGCCCAATCGAAGTTGGCCGAAGCCAGAACGACCAAAAGCAATACGTTTTATGAAAAACTGATTGCCAAAAGCAACCTGATCCGCTCGATGGGGCTGATCGATCCGTTTGAACCGCAAAAGGGATTATGACGTCATGAAAAAACTGTTTATTTTAGGAATCATCATCGGAATGGCGGCAGGCGGTTTTTTCTGGCACCGCCATCGCGTTCAAAGCGAGTTGCCGCGCTATGACGTCGTTCCCGTCGCGCGCGGGACGCTGAAGCTGGACGTAACGGCCAGCGGGACGATCCAGCCCATTAACGTCGTCAGCGTCGGGACTCAGGTTTCCGGCATTATTGAACGCGTGTACGTCGATTATAATTCGGTCGTCAGAAAAGGCGATTTGTTGGCGGAAATCGACCGATTCACGCTTCAACAGGATCTGAATGAGGCCAAAGCGCAGGCGCAGGACGCCAAATCCAAACGCAACAAAGCGCGTCTGGACGCCAAACGCTACAAGGAAATGTTTGAAGCGAATTATATATCGCGTTCCGAAATGGAACAGGCCGAGGTTGACGCCGTGGCGGCGCAGTCCGATTACGACAGGGCGCTGGCGCAGGTTAAAAAGGCGGAGAGGAATTTGGGCTATGCGCGCATTACGTCGCCCGTTTCGGGAACGGTAACTTCCAAGGTCGTTGAGGAAGGCCAAACGGTGGCGGCCAGCTTTTCGACGCCCGAACTTTTTCAAATCGCCGAAGACCTGACGAAAATGCAGATCGAAACCTATATTTCCGAAGCCGATGTCGGCATGATTAAGCCGGGACTGAAAGTCGATTTTACGGTTGACACCTATCCCGCCGAGATTTTTCACGGAACGGTGTCTCAGGTGCGTTTAAATCCGACTGAGGAAGAAACCGTCGTTATGTATACGGTTATCATTGACATTAAAAACGACGACCTGAAACTGTTGCCGGGCATGACGGCGTACGTCGAAATTAAAATCGACGAAAAGCCGAACGTTCTGCGTTTGCCGAACATGGCGTTCCAATTCCGTCCCGTGCGCGCGGACGGCAAGTATGACGCGCAGCTGCGCATGAAGCGCGCCGATTTGAAGCCGGACGAAGCTTTGGTCTTTATTTTGGAAAACGGCAAGGTCGTTCCCAGAACGGTCAAAAAAGGCCTGACAAACGAAATGTTTACGGAGATCATCAGCGGCGTTCAGGAAGGCGAACAGGCCGTTTTGGAAGATTTGACGGCGCGCGTTCGTCCTAAACGCAGAGGGCCTCCATGAGCGTCATAGAAATTAAAAACGTTTGCAAGACCTATTATATGGACGGCGGGATGAAGCAAAACGTCCTGAAGGGCGTCAACCTGACCGTCGAAAAAAGTGAATTCGTTTCGATTATGGGGCCTTCGGGGTCCGGAAAATCGACGTTTATGAACATCTTGGGATGTTTGGATCGTCCGACGTCGGGCAAGTACTTTTTAGGCGGCAAACAGGTGTCGGGAATGAGCGACGACGAATTGGCTCATATCCGAAACAGAATGATCGGCTTTGTGTTTCAAGGCTTTAACCTTTTGATGCGCCGCACGCTGACGGACAATGTTGCCCTGCCTTTAATCTATGATAACCGTTTGACAAAGGAAGAAGAGCTGGCGCGCGCGAAGGAAATGTTGAAACTGGTCGGGCTGGCGCGTTTTGCCGACCGCTTTCCGAACCAGATATCGGGCGGCATGCAACAGCGCGTCGCCATTGCGCGCGCATTGGTCAACAACCCCGAAATGATTTTGGCGGACGAGCCGACGGGGAACTTGGACAGTAAGACCAGCGACGAAATTATGACCTTTTTTCAACAGCTTAACAAAGAGCAGGGCATTACGATCGTTTTGGTGACGCACGAACCCGACGTGGCGCAATATGCCAAGCGTTTGGTGCGCATCGTAGACGGCAATATCGAATACGACGGCGACGTCAAAACCTATATGGAGCAGCAGAAATGATCAAAGCGATTCTGCATGAAGCCTGCCTGTCCATGACGGGAAACAAACTTCGGTCGTTCTTGACGACGCTGGGGATTATCATCGGCGTTTGCGCCGTCGTGATGATGGTGGCGGCGGGACAAACCGTGCAAAACATCATTCAGGAACGCTTTGTCGCGATGGGCAGCAAGCTGTTGATCATCCGTTCGCAACGTTTAAGAACGGCGGTCAGAAAGTCCGAACCGATGACCTCCATTACGCTGGACGATGCTTTGGCTTTGAAGAGATTGAACGGCATAGACGTCGTCGCGCCCGTTTTAAGCGCGTCGGCGCAGGCCGTCAACGGCTCCAGAAACTGGCAGGTCAGCATTTTGGGAACGACTCCCGATTATATGAAAACGGCGAACTGGGAACTGGAAAGAGGCAGGATGCTGAACGAGCAGGACATCCGCCGCGGCACCAGCAACGTCGTCATCGGGCACGAAGTGATGACCGAGCTTTTTCCTTACGAAGACGCTTTGGGGCAAACGTTCCGCATTAAAAAACAACCCTTCAAAATTGTCGGCATTTTAAAGGAAAAGGGTTCGAGTACGGGCGGCGCCAATCAGGATGCCTCGGTCATGATGCCGTTAAAAACCGTGCAACAGCGCTTCAACCGCTATGCAAAGCTGAACGCCATCAATCACATGGCCGTGAAATTCGTCGAAACGGAAGATCTGAACATTATTGAGCAGCGCATCACCCGATTTTTGCGCGCGCGCCATAAGCTGGGCGACGACGATCCCGACGATTTCAGGATTCACAACATCGCCGAATTCGTCGAAAACATCAAGCTGATCGGAACGGTTCTGGCAATTCTTTTGGCAGCGATCGCCTCGATTTCGCTGGTCGTCGGTTCAATCGGCATCGTGAACATGATGCTCGTGTCAGTTACGGAGCGCACGCGCGAGATCGGTATCCGCAAGGCGTTGGGCGCGCCGAACGATTGGATCATGCTGCAATTTTTGTTCGAAGCAATTCTGATTTCGATGATCGGCAGCATCATCGGTTTGGTGTTGGGAGTCGGGCTTTCCCAACTGGGGGGCTATATCTACGACACGAAGGTGCCTTTCAGTCTGTGGCCCGTGGTTCTGTCCTTTACGGTTGCGATCGTCGTCGGCGTCGTGTCGGGCGTTTTTCCCGCGTATAAAGCGATGAAACTTGATCCGATCGAGGCATTGCGTTATCAGTAAACGGCAAAAGGAAAAGAAATGGCGGCTGACGGAGGCTTGAAAGGGCTGTTAAAAACGACGGGCGGCAGGTTCGGGCTGGTCTGTTTGTTCGTTTTGCTGTTGAACGTTCCGCTTTTAATGATTGAAGGGGTTATAGACGACCGTTCCGGGCGCTTTAGCGACGTCGCGGCGGAGATTGCCGAGGCGTGGGGAAGCCGCCAGACGATTATCGGCCCCGTGTTGTCCGTTCCCGTCAGGACGACGGTCTTTGAAAGGGTTTTTGATCCGCAAAAGAAAACGTACGTTTCGGAACCGAGAACTTCAATCGGCGTTTTCGCCGTCCTGCCTGACGAATTGAAGATTGACGCCGTGATGACGCCTGAAATCAGACACAGAGGCATTTATAACGTGTTGGTTCACGGGACGTCGGTTCGGATGACGGGGTACTTTACGGACAAAGGGCTTTCGGTTTTGAAAGAAAAGGGCGAGATCCTGCAGGACGGTATCCGCCTGAACGTCGGCATGGATGCTTCAAGCGTTCGCGGAAACCTCGAAATGTCCTTTGCCGGGCGTCCGCTGGATTTGTCGCCGTCCGCGGAACGGCGTTGGAAATTTTCGGGCGTTTCGGCTCCCGTCGCCGTAAAGGGAATGAAGCGGATGCCGTTTTCCCTGTCGTTTTCCTTTAACGGCAGCGGAGCCGCGGCGTTCGCGCCCGTCGGACGAAAAAGCGTTTTCAGGGTTACTTCTCCTTGGGCGCATCCCGTTTTCGGCGGCGCTTTTCGTCCCGATGCGCCGAAAATCGATGACGGCGGCTTTGTCGCAGAATGGAACATTCCTTATATCGCCAGAGGGTATCCTCAAACGGTTGCGGAAGGCGATACGGGGCTTTTGGAATTAAAGACGGCGGAGGTTTCCCTTTTTGATCCGATGCCCGTGTACAAACGCGCCGTCAGGCTGTGCAATTACGGCCTAATGTTTGCCGCTCTGACGTTTTTGATGATGTTTCTGCTGGAGCTGAAAGCGGGATGCAGGTTCGGGAGCATCCAGTATGTCATTGCTGGTTTGGCGGTTTCCGTCTTTTTTCTGGCGGTTTTGTCGTTGGCCGAACATATTTCTTTCGGCACGGCGTACCTTGCGTCGGCATCGGTCGTTACGCTGATGCTTTCGGCGTATGTGAACGCCGCCATGCGCAGCCGAAAGGCAGGCGCCGTTTGCGCGGCGTGGACGGCCGTTTTGTACGGATTGCTCTACATTATGTTGTGTTCAGCGGATTATGCGCTGCTCATCGGAACGGGCATCCTTTTATGTGCCTTGGCCGCCGCGATGAAAGCGACGGCACACAGCAACGAGGACGGAGCCTAAGGTGTTTTTTCCGTTTTTCGCGAAGCGCACAGTTCGGGATCTTTTTCCCACGCGTCGGGGATAAAATCTTCGCTTTCTTTGTTGCCGCCGTTTCTGATGCGTTCGGCCAATTCGCGCATTTTATCAAAGCTCAGGCGGCAACGCGTTTCCTTCGTAAAGGCGGGAGTCGTTTGCAAAACGCCGTTGACTGTTGCGCTGAAAGACGGAAAGGAGGTTTTTTGAATCAGATCGCAAAAGCCCTCTTTTTTTGAACTGGGCGCGAACTTGATCAAAAGGTTCATGCCGAATACGCCGAGTTGCTTTTCCGTCGGGGCGCATTTTTCCAAAGCGTTTGCAAATTCTTTTTTCGTATCGGATTCTTTGAAGCTTGCCCGGCAGACTTTCGGATCGTTGAAGGCTTCCTGCCAAAAGATCTGAGTTGCCGTTCCCGTAAATTCGCTTGTGCCGATTTGCGCTTGTTTCCCCATGATTTCTCCGTAAAGCGGGAGGGTAACGGTACGCTTTGCCGCGCCGTCGGCAACGGCTTCCTTTAAAAGTTTGCGAGCTTCGGCGGAAAGGGAGCATTCGGTAACATTCTTTCCCAGATCGGTATCGCTGGTCGAAACGATTCGGCATAGGCCGTTTTCCGTTCCTTTGACTTCGTTTTTCATGCGCCCCTTCATTCCGAAAAATTCGAAAGGACTTTCTTCTTCAAACGGCGCGCATTCGATGACTTTGGCGTTGAACGTTTCCGAAAATTCAAGAGCGTTCGCGCAAGAGGCGCAAAAAGCGACGGCGGAAAAGGCCAATAAAGAAATCTTCATCGTTTTTCGGTCTTTCTTAAAAATCGTTCGGTTTTGTTTTTCCCGCTTTTCGGAAAGCGGAACAAAAATTCAAATCCCGCGTGAATAACTGCCGGAAACCTGATATAAGCAGACAAAACGCGAAAAATCAAGAAGGACGATTCGCGTTCGTGCGCATAAAAGACGCGGCTCCTCCGCGCAAGCGTCGGTTTTTCCCCGTCGCATTCGAAAAAGGCCTTTTTAAACGCCCGTTCGTTCTTTCGCCGCCGATTTTGCAAGGTCGCGCAAGGCTTTCAGAGGCGCGGTAAGCTTTTTGTCCTTTCTGACCGCCCAAAAGTTTTCGTTGATTAACGGCATATCGCGGACGGACAACAGGCGCAGGCGCCCTTTTTCCGCGTCGCGGTTGACGATAACCCGCGGTAAGACGCTGATGCCAACGTTCGCTTTGACGGCTTCGATGATCGCTTGGGAATTGACGCTGGTCATGACGGGCAGGGCTTCGCGGTGGCGCAGGTACAGGGCGCTGTCCAAAACCGTTCGTATCGAGCTGCCCTTTTCGCGCAGGAGAAGGGGCTGTTTCAAAAAAGCGTCAAGCGATATTTCGCGGTTTTCGGACAGCGGATTGTCAGGCGAGGCGATAACGCTCAGCTCAAAAAAGGAAAAGGGCTCCGCATACAAAGCCGCGTCCGTTACGGCTCCTTCAATCAACGCCATGTCGAAACGGCCGTCGCACAGTTTTTCGCGGACGTTTCCGGCGATTTCAATTCCGACTTCCAGCGAAACGTCGGGAAACAAAGCGGTAAAGCGCTTCATAACGGCGGGCAAAAACGTGTTCGCGATCGTGATGCAACATCCCAACCGTACGGTTTGTTTGATTTTTTTGCCGTGCAAAACGTTTTCCGCCTCTTTGTATTTTTCGATCAGTTCGGAAACCTTTAAGGCAAACAGCCTGCCGTTTTCGGTAACGGAAACTTTTTTGCCGATTCTTTCAAACAGCGGCGATCCCGCTTCGGCTTCAAGAAGAGCCACGGCCTGAGAAACGGCGGGTTGAGTTACGTGAAGTTTTTCCGCCGCTTTCGAAAAGCTCGTTTCTTCGCAAACGGCTTTGAATATTTCCAATTGTCTGAGGTTCATGTATATAAGATTTTCTTATTAAAACTATAAAACAATATGATTTTATTTATATATTGTCAATTCGCTATAATCGAAAACGGAGGATGAAAATGCGCGGAGAATCTTTATTAAAGCGCCTGTTTTGGCTGTTCAGGGTGAATTTTTGCATCAGCTGTCTGGCCGTGGGCGGCGGATATATGATCATTCCGCTGTTTCGGGATTATTTTATCGATAAGGGGAAAGTTTTCGGCAGGGAAGAGCTGACCGAGATGACGGCGGTCGCGCAATCCGTTCCCGGAGCGATCGCCATCAATCTGGCGGGATTGGCGGGATACGCGACGGCAGGGATTGCGGGGGCGGTTGTCGGTTGCGTTTCGGCCGTTCTGCCGCCGCTGATCATTTTGTCGGTCGTCGCGGCGGGATATAAGGAATTGATCGCGAATCCCGAATTGAACGCGGCGTTAAAGGGAATGACGGCATGTATGGGAGCGATTATGGCCGACGTCGTTTGGGACATGGGCGAAAATCTGATTCGGGAAAAACAAAGCGGATGTATTGTCGCGGGCGCCGTTTTGTTCGTCGTTTCGTTTGTTTTTGACGCCGATGCTTTTTTGCTGATTTTTATGACGCTCGGCCTTTATATCGCGGCGTCCCGTATTCGGAGGGCGGAAAATGTCGGATCTTCTGTTTGATTTGTGGCTGAATTTTTTACAGGTCGGGATGTTTAGCATCGGCGGCGGCTATTCCGTCGTCGCTTTGATTCAAAACAAGATTGTTGACGCGAAACAGTGGCTGACGCTAAAAGAATATACCGACGTTTTGGCAATTTCGCAAATGACGCCGGGACCGTTGGCCGTCAATGCGTCAAGCTTTACGGGGTTAAAAGTGGCGGGGCTTCCCGGCGCCGTTGTCGCGACCTTCGGCTGCGTTATTTTCGGAATCGTCGTTTCGCTGTCATGTTACCGCTTTTTTTGCGCGCACAGAGAATCCGCAACGGTTCAAGCCGTTTTAAAAGCGCTCAAATCCGTTGCCTTGGGGTTGATCGCTTCGGCGGGCGCGGGAATCCTTCTTTTATCCCTGACGGGCGGGGAAAACGAAGGGGAGGCCGTTTTTGATTATAAGGCTTTGGGGATTGCCGCCGTTTCGATGGTTCTGTTGCGCCCGCTAAAGGTCAATCCCGTCGCCGTTATGGCCTTCGGCGCGGTCGCGGGCGTATTTTTGTATTAAATTTCGTCCGATCCGGCCGCCTTTATCAGGAAACGGGACATTCTGGAAAATTTTTACTCGGCGGCACGGCGGTTCTCCTTAACGGTTACGAAAAGTTACTATATAACAAAACAATATCTGCTTTACTTTTTTCGTCGTTCATTACGTCCAAGCCGTCAGACATGAACAAGACGGAAACGTTTTTTACGTCAAGCCCGTCATATCCGCGGCGGAGGTTGATAAATGCTATGCCGACTTCGTTGAGGTCGAACCGGGAAATACGGCCTACGGCTATCATTGGCATGAGGCTAACGAAGAGATATTTTATATTATCAGCGGCGAGGCCGCCGTTAAGACTTTAGACGGGGAAATCTTTTTGAAACAGGGCGATGCGATTTGCTTTCCCGCCAATGAAAAAGGATCTCATGTGATCAGAAACGCGTCCGAAACCGAGATATTTGGATTGCGGTACGGCGAACCGCCCCGACATCGTTCATTTCGCAGGTACCGAAAGCGGCATGGCCGTTTCGCGTTCGGGTAAACTGCATATGTTTGATAAGTAAATCCGAAGCCCCCGAAAGGGGGCTTTTTCAGCGCGTTGTTTTCTTCGCGGCGGCCGAACGGGATTCGCTCGACAGGGAACACACCGTTTCAAAGGGAACGGAGCCGTCTGCGAGGATTGTGATCCAATGCGTTTTGTTCATATGGTATCCCGCAAAGAAGCGTTTCCCGTCAATCAGGCCCGCTATTTTTTCGGGCGGAAGCTTCAGATTGACGATTTCAACGTCTTCGTCGCTCGGAAGTCCGATCTTACTTCCGTTTGCCGTTAAAAGAACCGCATACCATTTTTTATTGTCTTTCCTTCTGAAAACGGCATTTCGGGGAAAACGCTCCCATAAGAATTCGGGTTCATCGCCGTATTCGTTCCCGATATGGCGAATCAAACGGCGGACGGTATCGCTCCGAAAGGTTTCGGGCACGGAACATTCCCGCGACGCATCCTGCAGAAGGCGTTCGAAATCGTCGCGAATCTTTCCGACAAAAGCGCCCGTCGCTTCGGGGACTTTCGCCAAAACATAAATCTCTTCCGTTTCCGTATCAAAAACGTCGGCGAAGACTTTCCCCGTTTTTTTTGAAATGCGGATTCTTGCTTCAAAACCGATGACGCCAAGAGGGCGGGAGTATGTAAAAAAATCCTCCCGTTCCGTAAAGCCGAACGCTTTCAGCTTTTCGGGATCAAAGGAACGGCCGCTGAAAAGATCTTCGTTTTTTGTCATTTAAAAAAAGAGGTTTCCGTATCACCTTGCCGAAAACATTCCGACGATGCTTGCGCTTGCCAAGGCGTTTGCGCGGATAATCCTTTCGGCATCGACGGGCGGGGTATCCTCGTTAAGTCCCAAAGAGTCAACGCCTATGGCATAAACGGTAAAGTAATAACGGTGCGTCCCCGACGGCGGGCACGGGCCTCCGTAAGAATAAATGCCGAAACTGTTTCGGATTTCCTTCATTCCTCCGTAGGGCGTTATTCCTTCTGCCAGAGCGCTGACGTCGGCAGGGATATCCGTCAATATCCAATGATACCATCCGTTTTCAACGGGAGCATCGGGATCATGGGATATGACGGCAAAACTTTTCGTTTCCGACGGGGCGCCTTTCCAGTGCAGCTCCGGCGACGCGTTTTCGCCAAGTCCCCGACATCGCCCTGCATTGTACGCGTGACGTACGGCAAGAGGGGCCCCGTTTTTAAAGGACAGGCTTTCCAAGGTGAACGCGTTTTCTTCCGCCATAGCAGGTGCTCCGAAGGTTATGCAAAATAAAAGTACGACAGTTTTTAACATGATATGTCCGTTTCCGTTTTTTGTGAATGTTTTGCTTCTTTTTGAGGGCTGCGGCAACACTTTTTTATGAATCATAAGGCTGTTCCCTTTTTCGGACGGAATAAGCGGGACATATCGACGCCTTCCAGTTCCAGCAATTTGATTTTTATGTCCAATCCGCCGGCGTATCCCGTTAAACTGCCGTTCGAACCGACAACGCGGTGGCAGGGAATGATGATCGAAACGGGATTGTGTCCGACTGCTCCGCCGACGGCCTGAGCTGACATTCGGGTGCCCCCGCGCTTACGGGAAATCTCGCGTGCGATATCGCCGTAGGTTATGACGCGGCCGTACGGAATATCGCATAAAATCCGCCATACGGCCTGTCGGAATTCTCCGCCCGACGGAGCCAAAGGAAGCTCGGACGGACTCGGACGGTCGCCCTGAAAATACCTGTCCAGCCAATCTTTTGCCCTGCGGAAAACCGACAAACCGTCATCGCGGCGCATTTCTTCGCTTACGGTGTCGCAAAAATATTTTTGGCCCTCAATCCATAAGCCGATAATATTCTCCCCGTCCGAAGCCAAAGTGATATCGCCGACGGGAGAGGCCGTTTTCGTTTCGCAGATCATTTTAAACTCCTTAAACGGATAAAGAACAATACGTTTCCTTCGGACGGCGCGTTTCTTTTATGAAAAACGGTTTTTTCGGGGCGGCTTGCGAAAATGCGGTTGCCGTATCGGGAAGCTTCTCATTTAGGGGCTTTAGGCCGTATCTTTTCATTCGATTCGTCCGACGGTGTTTATACATCGGATATTTTATAAAATCTCGCCGTTTTCGGATATACATATTTTTTTGTCTGACAAAGAAACGGCCTTTTGCGCGGGGGTTAACCGTTTTTTTACAAGCGCGGAGATAACTTGAAAAAAACGGCGCGCACTGAGGGAAAACGAAATGCGGGATTTGATAAATTCGCGTTGCGGCTGGGCGGGAACGGATGCCTTATACGTTAAATACCACGATGAAGAATGGGGAAGGCTCGTAACCGATGATAAAATTTTGTTTGAATTTATGGTTCTTGAAAGCGCTCAGGCAGGACTGTCTTGGATCACCGTTTTGAGGAAACGGGAAGGGTATCGTGAGGCTTTCCTTCAATTTGACGTAAAAAAAGTGGCGCGTATGACGCCGCAGGACGCAGAACGTCTGATGCATTTTGACGGGATTGTAAAAAATCGTTTGAAAATCAAGAGTACCGTTGATAATGCGAAACATTTTATAGAGGTACAAAAAGAATTCGGCAGTTTTTACCGCTATATCCTCTCCTTTTTTCCCGACGGACGCCCGATCGTCAACCGTTTTGAGACTCTGGATCAAATTCCCGCCGTGTCTGCGGAATCCGACGCGATAAGCAAGGATATGAAAAAGCGGGGATTCAAATTTTTCGGTTCGACGATTTGTTACGCATTTTTACAGGCGACGGGATTCGTTAACGATCATCTGGAAGGATGCCTGTGTAAAAAAAAGATGAGAACGAACGCTTGATTTTATAAAGAAAACGTCAAGACGTTAAACGGGCAACAACGGACTTTTTTGTCGGAATATTCAGGAAGTTCGCCGATTTTTCCTTTTTAATCATCTCGCGGTCTTGCAGAACGGAGCGGTTACTCGTTTGTCGCGGCGAAGCGGCACGTCGGAAGAATCCGCCGTCGGTTTCGGCGATGCTTAACTCACGGTTTCCGAGCCGGTATTTATTGCCTAATTTTTTGATAAAGGAGATTTTAAGATGTTAAAGAATTTTGAAAACTGGCTGCTGGAACAAAATTATAAACCTTCTACCGTTTTTGATTATATGGGACGGATTGAAAGACTTAGAACGCACTTCATTCTTTGGTTATTTTAAAACTATGAAGTATTATGTTGACATTCTATATTTTAAGGTTTATGGTTTAAACATATTCAAACTATGAAGTATGGGGCTGCCATGCAGGAAACCAGATTAAAAATTGAAGAAAACAAGACTATCTTACAAAATCTTCTGAAAAATAAAGACAATCAAAAGGTTTTGGATAAATGGCTGAAAACCGAATTAGCCTATACTTCCAACGCCATTGAGGGAAATACTTTAACCAGAAAAGAAACAGAGATGGCTATTGAAGAAAAAATAACTTCCGGCGCAAAACCAATCAATGATTATCTGGAAGCAATTAACCATGCCAAGGCCTTTGAGTTTATAAGAACCTCTGCACAAAATAACATTAAAATTGATGAAAACTATATTTTACAGATTCATAAAATTATTTTATCCGGGATAGATGATACTAATGCCGGATTTTATCGTTCCGTCCGTGTCAGAATATTCGGCTCTCAAACCATTTTACCTAATCCGTTGAAAGTTCCTGACTTAATGAAAGATTTCTCCGATTGGCTGGTAAAAAAAGAAAATGATATGCTCATAAAAGCGATTGAAGCTCATTATCAATTGGTAACCATACATCCTTTTGTTGACGGCAATGGCAGAACGGCAAGATTGTTGCTTAATAGTATATTACTTGAAAACGGTTATATGCCGATTATTATCCGTACGATTGACAGAAGAAGATATTTAAGCGCCTTAGAAACATACCAGACAAAGGAAAACAGCGAACCTTATTATAAATTTATGCTTTCGGCGATGAACCGTTCGCTTAAAATGATGATTGATTTATTAGATGTTAATAAGCGAGAACCAGATAAATCATTACTGACAATTTCCAAGTTTGCAAAGCTGTGTAATGTTCCGGTTTCCTCTATTCGTTATTGGATGAAAGAAAACAAAATCAAACCTGCTGCCTTTACACCGTCCGGTTATGCTTTGTTCGATGAAAAACAAAAAATAGATATAAAGGAACTCGTTATAAAATAAAATTCAACCCGGTTTGATCGGTTTCAGATTGGGATTATGTTTTATGATGAAAAAGCAATCACTGAATCCACGGGTCGTTTATAGCTTAATGGGATAGGCTTATTACAAGATATTTACATAAATTCAAACAACTAACCTAATTTAAAATGAAAATAAGATTGTAAAAAAAATAATTTGTCGTTGGTGTCAAAAACTTTCATCATCGCAAGTTTCAAATCCGATTCATAACTAAAAGTCAATCCCGAGACTTGAGCGAGATTCAAACTTGCTCAACATATTGAAAAATAAAGTATTATCATCAAACTAGTTCGGAAAAACTTCCCAAAATGCAATTTTCAAAAAATGAACGTTTGAACTTGGCTAAGTGTTTGATTTATAAAAGAAAAACGGCAGCTTTTATATCTGCCGTTGATTTTGGCGACCCTAACGGGATTTGAACCCGTGTTACCGCCTTGAGAGGGCGATGTCCTAACCGTTAGACGATAGGGTCAAAACAGTCCTTAAAATTCTATATAGAACGAATGCGGGGCAAGGTCAACGGTTTTATGCGTCGGCGCCATATACTTAAAGCCGCTCTTTTTTAGGAACGCTAAGCCGGATCGGTTTACGGAAGTTTCGAACGGTTCGAATTTTTTCGCCGATTTTTTTATCTTTTATGGCGGACTTTTGCGGAACGTTGAAAAGCAATGAGCAGACTTATGCCTTCCTTCTTTTCGGCGGTGGCGGCGTCTTCGGCGTTTGCGGGCAGGGCGGTACGTTTTCCCGTAAAAGGTAAAAAAAGCAGAGGGTTAAGAGCCTTGCGGCAGTATTCCGCCCTCCGCGCATATTTGACGGTAGCTCCGTGAAAGAAGCGGAAGAACAGCGTTTTTCTTGACAGGTATGCAGGTTTGTTCCTTATAATATTTGATCAAAGTTCGCAAAGGGGAAAGATATGGGCTCGTTCAAGCTGTTATATAAATCGTTTTACGACGCATCGCTGTTTTCGGAATTCGTTATGAAGGGGAAAAAGCTGGGGATCGCTCCGCTGGCTTTGGTATCTTTTATCTCGACGGCTTTGATAACGTTATTGTTGTATATTCTGGTTTCTTCGTTTTCCTTTAACGCGTTGCGTCCCCTGTTCACGGGGCTGCCCGAATTGACGGTCACGGACGGCGAGGTGCGGGGCGACGTCATTGTTACGAAGGACGTTATGGGAAAAAGCAAGGATTTCTTTTTCGTCGTGAACACGTCTTCGGAAACGGCGGATTTTTCGGGATTGCCCGATACCGGGATCTTTGTCGCGAAAAAGGATGTCTTTTTTAAGGGCGGGAAACGGATACATTCGCTTGCTTTCAAAGAATTCCTGCCGTCGGGAACGACCGTTTTGAATGAATCTTTTTTTGAAAACGGCTTCAATACCGTAAAAGGAGCGGTATTGAAGGTCTTCTTGCCGATCTTTTGCCTGGCCTTTTTTGTTTTTTCCTTTTGGGGATTGATGAACGCGTTACTGTTCTTCGTGTTTATCTCATATGCTTTTTCGGCGGTGATGAAAAAATCCCCGACCCTGGAGCAAAGAACGCGAATTGCGGCTCTATCTTTGCTTCCTTCGGCCGTACTAAGCATAATCACGGGGGTGTTCGGCGTTACGTTTTCGTACGCGATATATTTTATCATCAGCCTTGTTTATATGTTTACATACTTTAAGCGTATGGAAAACCGCCCCGCCGTCGGAGATAGCATTTAAATGGGATCGTTTTCCCTTTTGTATCGGGTCTTTTACGATCAAACGCTGGCTCAAAAAGTCGTTTCGGACGGCAAAGGGGCGGGGTTCGGCCCGTTGTTTCGCTTGGCGTTTCTGGCGTCGTTGTTTTGGGCGCTGGGGATGTATATGGCGGTTCGTCCTCTGACGGCGGACATTTTATTGCCGATACTGGAGCAAAATGAAGAAATCCGCTTTGAAGGCGGACGGATCACGAAGCCGGAAGGGTATGAATACGTTTATGTGTCTCCCGAAAAAGACTTCTTTTTTATTTTTGATACGACTCAAAAGCCTCTTTCGTTCAAAGACTTGCCGCCCAAGGGAATTTATGTAACGCAGGACAGGCTTTTGATGGCGGGAGGCCGCTACGCCGGCAGCGTTCCCTTAGCCGGGATGCTGGAGCGGTACGGAGACTTTTCCGTAACGGACGGCGAACGGGTGCGCGGGCAACTGTCCCGTCTGATTACATATTTGCACAGATCTTTTCCCGTAGCGGTCTTTGCCGTTTTAGGCGCGATGTTTTCGACGGTATTTTGTCTTTGCGCGTTCTTTTTCGCCGTTTTATCTTTTTTTATCACGCCGTTCTTTCGGCTGGATATGCCGTTTGATATGCGTCTCAGGCTGGGAGCGTTATCTTTTCTGCCGTTTGCCGTTATAAATTCGGTTGCTTTATTTTTGGGAATGAATCTGACGTTTATGACGGCAAGCATCGTTACCGTTATTTATATGTTTTGCTTTTTGACGGAATATTCCCGCGCGCTTTCGCAAAAAAAGGGCTAAAACAGCTCGTCAACGAACAGGTATACGGCCTCCGAAAACGTCGGAAAACTGCAGCTGACCTGAAAGTCCAAACGATCGAGGATGTGGTATTTCTGGTCCGTCGTATCGTAAACGAATAATTCTTCCGATGCGCGCCCCAGCAACAGTTTGCCGCGCATTTGCGGTACGTTTGCGTATTCCAGATTGGCTTCGATCAGCCCCGGCAGAGTGTATCCCATCGTTTCCCTGTCGTTTGCGCGCGTCCCGTAAAGCTCAATGCCGTTCCACACCAAACCGTCCGTTTGTTTTAAGAGCTCGATGTAATCTTTGGGGATCATCGGGAAATGGTGGCTGGAGAGCATGGAGGCGACAAAGCGCAAAGAACGGTCGTCAACGGGCGGAAAAAAGACGCCGTCGTCTTTTTTCAAGGTTTCCAAAATCCGTTTCAGCATTTCGGGCATTCGTTACCGTCCTAAAGAAGATTTTTGAGCGATAATTTCAAAAGTGCTTTCCAGGAAACCGGCGTAAACGCTCCTGTCGTGCTTGTCTTTTCCGCCCGATGACACTTCAATGACGCCGGGGAAATAGACTTTTCCCTTCGGCGCGGGGATGAACAGGCGGCGGGGCTTCATGCCCTGCGGCCGGCTGAGAATCTGCATGTCCAGCAATTTGTGAATATTAACGTGGAAGGGATGCGTTTGTATCAGGACAAGATTTGAAAAGTCGTTCGTACCGCCGTAATCAAAGGGAATGCGGACATGGACGTTAAAGTTTTCGGGAGCCTTGCCTTTTTTGATTTTCGCGATGTCTTCCTCTAAAAGTCCCGCCGCCATCAGTTCGTTGACATGGTGGTATCCGACGTATTTCAGGAAATCGCGGCGCGCGCGCTTGAACGCTTTGCGCAATTCCAGCCGCCAGCGGGGATCCAACATGATGTAGTTCGCTTCAATCAGGTCCATGTTGGGGAGTTCCATCTGCGACATTTGCCATTCCCACATGGAACGGTCGCCCGTTTCTTCCGCAGGCATGGCGGCGGCGGCATTCGGCTGGTAGGCCGACATCGTCGGCATTGTTTCGGGTTGCCCGGGCATTTGCGGCTGAAGGTACGGAGCGGGTTGCGGCGGCATCGGCGGATAAGGCTGATACGGCTGAGGCATGTATGCGGGTTGCGGCGGCGGGATGTTGCCCCACGACGTCATTCCTGCGGGCGCGGCGGGGTAGGGCTGCGGTTGCGGATAAGGATAGGCCTGCGGCATCGGCGGCTGAGGCGGATAGTTCGGACGGGGCGGTTGCATCGGCACGTTGGGATAAACGGGCTGCGACATATCCAAAGGATCGGGATAAGCGGAAGCGGGCGCCGTCGGCGGCAGGGTTCTGAAGGAACGGGGATCCCTGTAAATAGGTACGACGCGAACGTCACGGCGCACGGGAGTGACTCCCTGATTCTGCGCTTCCGCGGCGGCCTCCTCGCGCGAACGCTTCGGAGGCGGGATTTTGGAACCCGACCAGTCCCACATGATGCACCGTTCCTGTTAATGCCGTTTTCTTAAACCGTCGCTCCGTTATTTGCCGTCATATTCGTCTTCAATGAAGTCTTCGTAATCTTCGTCGTCATACTCTTCGTCTTCATCCTCGTCTTCATCGTCATCGTCGTAATCTTCATCTTCGTCGTCGATATCCTCAATGTCGTATTCTTCGTCTTCCATTTCATCAAGTTCGTCTTCGATTTCGTCCGTTTCTTCGTCGGCGATGTCGATCAATCCCTGCAACGCGCTGACGTCCGAATCTTCGCGTTGGGCGACAACCCAGTACGGCACGTTCGGCGAAGCGGGAATCTGACATTTCTTCGTCATTTCCTTATCCAAGAACCAACGCGGCGCATCAGCCATAATCGGGCGGTTCATGTAACCTTGCATCAAAACGATTTGTTTCGTCGAAGGCAGGCTGAGCATTTGCGAAGCGCCGATAACGGCGGTTCCCTGCAACGAACGGGATACGTTTTTAGAGAACGGCGTCGCCTGTTTCGACCAACCTTCCGTACGGGAGGAAGAAGCGATTTCAACCGTTCTTGTACCGATCATCTTTTCGAAACGTTGAGCCGTTTGTTCGTTGTTTTGCGACAAAACGATTTTCGCCGCCGTTGTGGAAATGATGGTTTCCAGATCGTCCTTGCCGTATTGTCCCGAAATTTGGCCCAAGTCTTGCCCGATCAGCAGGTATGACACTTTTTGGCCGCGTCCGACCGCAGGGCCGTCCTTAACGGCGCCCAGTTTCGGCATTTGCGGAAATTCGTCGAGGACGAACAGCGTCGGGAACGGCCCCGTTTTGCCGCCGTCCGCTTGCGGGAAGTTGGGCGGATTCGCGATCAGGAAGTTCGACATCAGCTCGACGAACGTTCCCGTGATGATGTTCAACGCGCGGGCGTCAACCTGGTTCACCGACAGATAGACGGCAATTGATTTCATTTCGCCCGTGATCGGATCCTTCATGCCGCGCAAATCGCGAAAGATGAAATCGCTCATTTTTGTTCTGGCGCGCACGGCCGAGTTTTTGAAAATACCGATACCCGTTAATGCCGTCGATAAAATAGAACCGCGTTCCTTATCGGGCGTTCCCGACAACTGGTTCAATTCGACGACGGCGCGGTGAGCGTACCCGTACTTTTTACATTCGGCGACCGCTTGATCCAGCATGTCGCGCATCGGATCGGCCAGGGCGGCCATCTGGTCGCCTTCTTCGGTACGGCGTTTGATGTCCGCCGCCATTTGCATCTGCGCTTCGGTCAGCCAGTCCAGAATCATGGCGATGCAGGGTTCTCCGCCGACCCAGGATTCGGGCAACATTTCCCACGTTCCGATGGGGACGTAGTTTTCCAAAGTCAACGTGCCGTTGCGCAGATTTTCCAAAGCGCCCGCCGCATCGGCGTCCGTCATGTCCAAATAATAGCCTTCAAGGACTTCGCGGTCTTTGTCGTCCAGTGCCCCTTCATACAGCTTTCCGATAAAGTAATCGTTCGCGCGGGCGCGTTCGCACTTTCCGACGACGAAATGGATGAAGCCCGTCAGGGCGTTTCGGCCCGTTTTGGCCCAGTGCGGATCCGCGCCGCCTTTCGGTTCTTCGACCAGCACGGTCACCATACTGTCGACGTACATGTCGCGCGCGGGCCCCATCGGCGGCAAACACGTTGCGGACAAGGGGTTCCAGCTGGGATAATAAATACCCTTGTCAGGTTCGTCTTCGGCGCCCCAGTTGATGACGAACACGGGACCGATGGTTTGACGGTAACCGCTTGTTTTAAAACACAATTCGGGTTTCGGGTCGTTGACGATGATGCTGATGTTGTTGGATTCGAAAATCGTCGGCATAACGACGCCGACCGTCTTACCCGTTCCGGGAGGCGCCAGCACCAGCACGGACAGCGTTTCGGGCAGGCGTAACAGCTTACCCTTCCAGCGTCCCAAAACGATGATAAAGCCGTCGAACAACCCCATTTTTTTAATGTCGGCATAAGTGGCAATGCGTCCGCTGCCGTGGATTTGGGATATCCATTCGTGCGGGTTCATGATCAGACCCGTTACCAAAATGACGAAAAAGGCAAAGAACGGCACCGTCGGCAACCACATCGGTATGCTGAAGGCTCCGCCCAAAGCATAGAACTGCTTGAGCCACCTCCAATATGTTTGTCCCAAGTACATCGGATCAAGCGCCAGCCGTTTCAGGAATTTCCATACGATGCCCAGAGTTTCCTGGCTGATGCCTTTTCCGATCAGGTAAGAAAGCGCAAAGCTGGCGATTGCCAATACAAAAAATGCCGCGCAGGAAATGGCGACCGTTGCGATACACCAGTTTACTGCGGCATCTCTTTCTGCCCATTCATCACCGCGTTTTGCCATTCTTCAAACAGCTCCCTGACTTCAAAAAAAGATATACCTTTTTAGTATAAAAGCAATCCGATGAAAATCCAAATATTTTCCCTATTTTTCCTTTGATTCCCAAAGTTTGGGAATCATGCAGAACATGACCTTTGCCTTGCGCCAGGAAAGGGGCGGCCTTTCCCAGAAGGTAATTTTGTCGTAACGCGAAGAATCAAAAACTCCCGCCCGTATTTTTTTTACTTCTTCCGCGGCGTCCGCATCTTTCAGGTCGCGGAAAAAACCTTTTAAGGCGCGGCAGTCCCGATTTTTCAGGCGGCTTGCGTAAAAGGCCTGAAGGAAAAAGCCGTTGGCTTCCTTCGGCGTGCAAAATACGACGGCCAGACGCGTCTTGTCCGCCCATTCGTCGTACAGGCTTTCCTTGCCGAATATTTTAACGTCGTCGCTGATGTACAGTACCTTTAAAGCCGCCGAAACGTCTTCGTTTTCGTCTTCGCCGAAAAATTCCTCTTCAAAGGCGTCCCGTTCCAACTCCGGCGCTTCTTCGCGGCGGGTAAAGAATTCTTCATCGGAAAAACCGCGTTTTTGTTCTTTTATATGATGGAACAGTTCGTCAATGAAATCCAACCGCGCCCGCCGCCCTTCGCGCGAATGCGAAGCCGCGGGACGGAGCAGAAGCATGCCGATTATGCCGAACGCCGCGTAAAAAAGCGGGACGGCGGGCAGGACTTGGGACAGAAAATATCGGGAAGATGTCCGGAAACCGTTTTCAAAAACGTCGTCGTACCATTGGGCGTACAGCGGAAGCAGGGACAACGGCGAAGAAAGGGTTTCTTTCGCGAATGTCGTTGCCGTTTCGATTGCTTCCGTTCCGATTCCGTTCAACAGGATGCAGGTTAGCGCGAAACAGGCAATTGAGCCGATAAAAAACGGAATAAAGACTTTAAAGAAAAAGGCAATCAGGCATTCCGCTCCGATCCCGGCCAAACGCAACGTCAGGCGCAAGACGTCTTTCAATATTTTTTTTATTAAGGACGCTTTATCAAATCGGCGCACTTTTTTCCCCTTTTCGTTTTAATTCAGGATGCGCCCTAAAAGTAAAGAAAAGATTATCCCAATGCCGAAGAAACGTCGCGGAACAGATCATCGTCGGGAGCATTGACGCGTTCGACGACTTCGTTCAAAGGTTTGATTTCGGACGGGCCGCCGTCTTGATAACGGCAGACGGAAACGCGCAGGCCTTCCCAAACCTCGAACATGTCTTCGGCGTTGATGATGGTTCCCTGTTTGACAATGACCATCGTCCTGACGTCAAGGCCTCTTGCGCGCCCCGAAAGTTTCGGCATCAGAGCGTCGCGCGCGTTCAAAATGACGCGAACGGGGGATATCCTGTGATTGCTTTCGGAAAACCACAGCGGTTCTTCGTCATTGAAACGTTCTTCGTCAGCCAGCCAGTCGCCGGGTTCGGAATCGACCAGGCATAAAAGCAAACGGTCGTCCGCAACGCCGATAAAATCAACAGGTTTGCCCCCCGCTTTGGCATTCGAAATAAGGCGATAACCCGCCTTGGAAAGAATGTCGGCAATACTGCCGCCCGAAGATACGGCGCCCGTCGGCGCGGACGAAGGTCTTGCTTCGCGTTTCGGTTCGGGCGACGGAGAGATGTTTTCTTCGTGCTTTTTCGCGTGAGCATGTTTTTTCGAAGCATGCTTAGCTTCTTCTTCCGGCGCTTTATCCAAGGGTTTGATCTTTCCCGAACCGGCGCGTACGGCGGGCGGACGTGTTTGTTTATAGGATTTCCGACGGGTGACTTTCGGTTTTGCGCCGCTTTTGGTCGATCTTTTTCTTATACTTTTCAGCAGCTTGATCGGGAACAGGAGGATAGCCTTGAACCAAGACATCCATGAGATGGAACATAAAATCGTCCATCCGATGAACCATAAGGGGACGAACATGCATAACGCGATGACAAAACACCATTCGCGGGGGCTTTGGATAACCCATCCCTGTTGCCACTGATCCCAAATATAGTTCCAATGGGATTTTGCCAGGATGTCAAAACCCCACAGACCGACCGTTAAGCGGCGGAACCAAAACACATAGCCGGGAGTCCAGATGCAGGCAATGGTGAACAGGCGGGCGATGGCCGCGAAAAATTTAGAAATCACTGCCCGTCTCCATCAAAAACAGAAGCGTGTCCGCGATTGCGTCGCTGACCTCCTGCGTCGCCTGAGCCTGTGTACGGATGTAAGAAAGCAAAGCCCCGACCTCGGGCAGATCTGTCGTTTTGCACGTTCCCGTTCGCAATACCGACATATCCCATTCTTCCAATTTTTCGATTAAGGCTTTTGTATTCGTAACGTTGCCGTGATCCAAAACCAAACAGGCGTTGACGACTAAAGATGAATATTGAGGAAACTCCGCGTCAAGATGCTCTTTAAGCTTGTTTCGCGCGTCAAGCAAAGGGCGGAGGGGCGAAGCCAAAGCGTCTTTGCCGTCCTTCCACACGGGCGGCGTGTCGTTTTCGCAGACCGTCCAGTTCGAGCCGAGCTTCGGCCCTTCGGAGAGCAGGAAAACGTTTTCGTTCGTTACGGCAATGATGTTTGTTTCGTAGGCTCCGATTTTCATTTCGCGAAAAATGAAAATACCGCTTTTTTCCATCAGAGCCGCCAAATCATCCCAAACTTGCAACGTGCGGGACTTTTGATCGGACGCCGCCGCCGTTTGCGGCGTTTCGGCGGAGGGTAGGGCCGTCGGCGAAACGGGCTGATGCTGCGTTTGAACGGGTTCTTCAAACGTACCCGCCGTTTGTACCGGTTGCGGCGCGGCGGAATGCGCATGAGAGGTTCGCCCTCTCAGCTTGTCAATCTTTGTCATTTTGTCCGAAGATATTTTCGGCGCTTTGTGCGCGGTTTCCTTCGGCGCCGCTTTCTTTGCCGCCAGGGCGGCCTGTATGTTTTCGGGACCTTTGGCTGCTTCAATCGATTTTTGCAACAACTTTTCCGCTTTGCGTTTTTTCAGCAGAGTTAAAGGAAACAGCAGTATTCCCTTCCACGGCATGATGTAGCACAGAACCCACGTCGTCAGCCAGACGGGAATGATTGCGACAAAGCCGGCAAAGAACATCATTTCTTTCGGCGTGCTCATGACCCATCCGGAATTCCATTTGTCCGCCAGATATTGCCAATGGCTCACTTTCATAATGTCGAAGCGCCATCCCGCATGGAAATAAGCTTTGAATAAAAAGAAACAGACCGCTGCGCTGAAAAGGCCGGATAAAAGAAGAACGAAAAAAGACAGCTTCCTTTTTTTCACGCGAAAATTCCTATCATTTTACGGACATATCAAACAGAGTATACCAAATTTCAAGAAGATGCCAAAAAAAACGGATTTTTTCCGAAAAAAAGAACCGTCGCATGGAAACGGGAAATTAACCGATATTTTTTATCGGAGGCGCATTTGGTCATAAGGGAAGAGAGTCGTTTAAAGCCGGCATTTTCGCGGCGGCGTTTTCACCCGCAACGGCGTTTGTGTCGGTTTAAGTTTTAAGACGTCCGCCGTCTTTTAAGCCGATAAGATGTCGGCGAAGATGCGCTTCGGCATTTTCGGACGGATCGAAAAACGGGAAAAGCGTCGATTTAAAGGAGGTGAAACGGGATATTCGGAAAATCTCTCTTTTCGCGGTGGCGGGGCGGATAAAACAAAGGGGAAGAAATTTCTTCCCCTTTGTGCCGTAAGCGGCGCGGTTATCGCCCCGTATTCGCGTTGCGTCCGCCCGTAAACGGAGTCCTGCCGCTCGTCCGTGTCGACGTTCTTTGCTTCGAAGCGGAGCGGTTTGTTTGCTTCGCCACGCTTTTCAGACGCGAGGCGCTGTTTTGCAGGCTTTTGACGGAACGGTTGTTTGCGTCTTCTTTCGTCTTGATGTTTCGAGCCTTTGACGTTGCCTTCTTTGACGACGCTTTTTTATTGCTGATCTGTTTCGGAGCGGATTGCAGGCTCAACCCCTTGCTTTTGCTTTCCTTCGGAGGGCGGTTGAGAGTATTGGCCTGTTTTTCCAGATCAAACAACTTTTTATAGTCGGCTTTACCTTCTTTCGTCTTGTCATAATTCGGATTTTGTTTTTCCGCTTTGGTAATTTTGTCTTCCACCGCGACCTGTTGCTGTTTGACGTCATTCAGAAACAGTTTGTTATACAGCTTTTTACCCTCGGGCGTTTTATCGAAGTTCGGCGTTTTCTTTTCCGCTTCGGTGATCTGTTTTTCGATTCTTTTTTGCTCGCGGATCAGCTTCTTCATTTCGGGATTTTGTTCCTTTGAAGCGCGTTTTTTCGGGGCTTTTTTCTTTTCGTCTTTGCCCTTTTGATCCTTGGCCTTTTCTTCTTTTTTGTTGTTTTTGGACGCGGGTTCCTTGTTCTTTTCGGCCTGTTGCGGGCGTTCTTCCTTCGCTTTGTCCTTTTCCGCCCGTTTGCGCGCCAAGTTCGCATCCGTATCTTTATAACGTTTGTTCAGTCTTCTTGCCTGACGGTCCGTTAAAGAATAGCGGTCTTTATATTCTTGTTTTTCGGCATCGGTCGCGCGAACCGGAGGAACCTTTATGCCCAGTTGTTTTTCCACTTCTTTTTTGTTCAGGAATTCCGTCGTTGTTTTGCCGTCGGCTCCCGTACGCTCCACGGCGTACATTTTTTCAAGCGTGCTTATTTTGCCCCGGCCGTCCTTGCCGAATTTCATCGTACCCGTATTGCCGATTTCCGTAACTTTTATTCCGTCTTTGTCGCTGATAACCTGATTGTCGGAAGGATCGTTGTTTTTGAATTTTTCGGCCGCGTCCATGCGACGTTGATGATCGTGTTCCCTCAATTCTTTTTTATATTCTTTGCGGGCGGCATACATATCGCGGGCAAATCTGACGGGAGCCGACAGACGTTGGAACAACGGCTCGATGTTACCGATGGTCAACAACGGAGAATCCGCCAGAAGTTTGCAAAAGAAATTGGCGGCGTCGTCCGCTTCGCGGATTCTAAGATAAAACGGTTTTTTATCCCTTTCTCCGTCGCGGCCGTCGTTTTCCGCTTCACCCTCAAAAGTGCCTTCCTTGTCGGCGCCGTTTTCTATGGTGTTTTCGAGGTCGGAAGCGTTTTGTTCCCCGGACGCTCTTTCCGCGCCGTTCGAGATCGTATTTTCGGGGACATTCTGCGAAATTTCAACGTTGGGGGCGTCTTGCGAATCAGCCATGGCTTTTCTCCGTCCGTAAATCTCAGCCTTTTTCTTTGATTATACAAAAGAAAAGGTTTTTTGTCCAGTTCGTAACAAAAGAGTCACACAAGGCGTAACAGCCTTTAAATTTTAACCTTTTTCAGGAAAGAAGCGAGCCGCTTATTAACGGCGGAAGCTTCCTTCGGCCCCGCTTTGACCAGTCCGAAAAACTTTTTGGGCAGCTTTTCCGTTTGAACGGGGGCGAAAAACAGCGGATTCGTCGTCAGTAACTGATAAGCCTTTTCCGGTTCCTTACGGGCGAAATTGAAATAGTTTTTAATCAGCTTTTCCGCATCTACGGGGAAATTTTCCTTTTTCAGCGCATTGACGAACGCTTTTTGGATTTCTAACTCTTCGTTTTCGTTATCTTGGATTTCTTCGATCAGATTTTCCCGTTCTTCGCGCATGCGGCGGCTTTGTGCCTTCCTCATCATGATTTCCATGTCTGCCATGACCAGCAGGTAGGAAACGACAAGCTGTTCGCCGACGGAAGAATCTTCGGAATCTTCCATATACGCGATTTCTTCCTCAATCAGATCGTCCAAAGGGGCGTCGGTGTTTAAGATGCGCTGCATTTCAGGGATCAAAGGCAGAATCGTCGTCAGATCGTCCAAAATGTCGTCCATCATCCCTTCCTTTGCTTCGGAACGGAGCTGATTTTTGAATATTCTCAACTCTCTTTTTGTTTGCGGCAGTTCAAAAGCCATCGGCGGCAGGGACAGGAACTCCTCTTCGTCCAGCAATTCTTCCGCATACAGGCGGACGTAGACGTAAAACAGGAAAAAGCGTTCGCGCGCGCTTTCGTGCGAAGTGATTTTATCCAAAGGATTGGAGGGCAGAACGTATTTTACGGGGTCATCGGCTTCGGACGAGCGGATTCTGTGCGCCCGTTGCATCGGAGAAGCCGTTTTTCCCGTAATCACGGGTTGCGGACGGCTTTGGACGGCGGCGGCAATCTTCATTTCGGGAGGTTGTACGGACGGAGCCGCAGTCTGAGAGGGCGCGGGGGGAACGGGAGGCTGTACGGGAGCCGCCGCAGGGGGAACGGGGCGCTTTACGGGAACCTTAATTCTTTTGACGGGAACTTTGACCAGAACGGTTTTTTGTTGCGGCGCTGGCTGAGGCGGCACAGGAGTCGCCGCCGGAGCGACGGGGCGCTTTACGATCTTGATCCTTTTGACAAGAACGGGGCCTTTGGGCGCGGGCGATACGGATGAAAGCGGTCGTTTTTCCATAATGCGCTATGATTCCGAGTAATTGCTTTGACTTCTTAGAATATAATAAAGGAAAGCCGCCTGTCAAAAAACTTTTTACAGGAATTTTTACGGTTTTTCAATGTATTCGACATGAAGTGCCGGTGTTGTCAAAAAATCAAAAAAGTGTCACAATCAAAGGCGGCTTTTTGTATTATATTGTAAGAATGGTAGAGTCCTGTTTAAGGAGCGGGCGGCCGGAGCCGTTTCGGAGAGCTGCGGAAAGGGTTGTAACATGATAAGATCCAAAAAGAAAATCTTGGCACGTGTTTTGTTGGCGCTTTTTGCAGCGGTTTTTGTTTGCGGGGCGTTCGTTCCGGAAGTACGGGCGGAGGACCAGTTCAATACGCAGTGCGAAAATGACTTGGACGTTTATGCCGGAGCCGCGAAATCGTTTACCTGGTGGAAAGAACCTTTCCGCGTCGTTTCCGAAGCGACGATCACCGTCGGCGAAACGACTTTTAACACCGTGGCTCCCGACGCCGTCAAGCTGATGACCGTCGGATTTTTGTTATGGTTGGTCATCTTTATGATGAAGAACCTGTCTTCCTTAAAAGAAGTTGATCCGATGGAAATGCTGACGAAGGTCGGCGGCATGATGTTCAAAACGGGGTTTGCCTATTGCATGCTTATCAATTCCAGCTTCTTTTTCGGAACGTTCGTATCGCCGATTACGGCAACGGCGGCGGGATTCGTCGGAATCGATGCTGGCGCGGGCGGCGGATTGCAATCCGTGGTTTCTCCGTTGGAAGAGTTGATGCAGGACATGCACGATACGATCACTTACGGTATTGGCGTCGGGGATTATGCTATCTGTCTTTCTCAATGGGAACGCCTGCCGTGGCCTTTTGAAGACCTGCTGGAAAAAGAAGGGGTGCGCGACGGCTATCCCGAATTCGAGGTAATGGCGTCGGGGTGTATCGTTTACATCGGTTGTTGGATATTATTGCTGGTTTTCCCGTTCTTTTTATTTGACGCTATGTTCCGATTGGGCGTAACGGCGGCGCTTTGCCCGTTGTTTATCGTAGCGTGGGTTTTCCCGATTACGGTCGAATTTGCTAAAAAAGGTTTCCAATCCGTTTTAAACGTGGCGTTTTTGTTCATCTGTCTGAAAATTATATTGGATCTGGACGTCGAGCTTATTTTGGGCGCTTCCGGCATGCGCGATGATTTAGTCGGGGACGGTAAAGAACGCGCGTTTATGGACGCGATCATAGAAGGAAACAATTTGATTGTTGCGTTCGTGTGCGTGTTTTATGCAATTCTGTTTACGTTACAGGCGGGACAGTTGGCGAACTTCTTTGCGGAGACGAGCTTTGAAAATAATACGGCTTGGCAGGCTACTCAGTATGCGGGTCAGACCGTCGGCAATACGGCTAAGGCCGGCGGCGAATTGGCGGGTGCGGGCGCCCGAAAGGTTCGTCAGGGCGTTGACCGCGCTGCGGCTCGAACGGTTGAAAGAGGTCGTCAGGCCAGAGAAAAAGACCCCTCGGCGAAACCGACTTTCAAAGAGAGAGCTGCTGCCCGTTATTTGCGTTCCCGCGGCTTTATGGATTCCAAGGGGCGTTATAAGGACGGTATGGAAGGCCTGTTGACGAACGGCCGCCGCCGCGCTGCGAAGCGCGTTACTTACCGCGCTTTAGGCAAAGCGATGGATAAGGTCGGGTTAGGCAACACTAAGTTCAGGGAACGGTTACAAAGAGCAGAGGATAAGAAGCGTAATATGATCGAGGATGTTCCCGATGATGCGTGGTCTCCCAGAAAATAATTAAGGAGGCAAGGGTGAGCGGTTGACGGGCGGCGTCATTCTGATTTCGCGGAGATTTATTGATGAAAACGGTTTGGGATAATGTGGAAATAAAGAGGGGCATGAAAATGTTTCTGCGCGTTTTCATGATTATCCTGACCGTTTGTTTTTTATCCGCGTGCGAAGAGCGGGAATGCGATATCGGATCAATTCAGGCCGACGCAAAGGAATGTTGGTCTTGTCCGATATTTGAGCTGTTCTTTCAAACGGCAACCAACGTTTATACCGAAATACAGTCCCGAACGGCGCCGACCGCTTATACCGTGATTGCGGTCGGTTTTTGCCTGTGGCTGGCGTTGCGCATCATGCGTCAGGTAGCCTCTTTAAAAGAGCTGGATATTTATTCCTTTTGGAACGATTTGGCCGTTCGGGCATTTTGGGCGGCAATGTGTGCCGCTTTGACCGCGAATATCAATCAGGTAACGCAGGATCTGATCTTTCCCGTTTGGAGCGGTTTTATTGATTTCGGCATTATGGTCGTCGGCAAACTGCCGATTGAAGGCGGCAATGTTTCCTGCGGCACGGGGGATCCCGCGACGGGGATGTCTTGTCTGATTTCTGCCATCCATACGAAATTGGCGGAAGGCCGCGAAATGGGCTATGTTTTGATGACATGTAATACAGAATCGGTCATCCTGAACATGTACGGCGCGGGAATCTATATCGTTTCTTTGGTTTTGGGGTGCCTGTTCCCGATATTTATGCTGGACGGCGTTTTCCGTTTCGCAATCATCATGGCGTTGATGCCGCTGTGGATTTGCGCTTTTTGCTTTCCGATCAGCCGCAAGCTTACCAAACAAGCATGGAACAGCTTTTTGGCCGTATGTCTGCAAGGTGCGGCAATGGCCGTGTTTGCGGCGTTATGCGTTTGGTGCCTGCAGGCTTTTATCGCCCACAAGTTTCCGACCGTTAAAAATGCAATGGCTTTGGCGACGGATACGAAAACGGCACAACAAGTTTCTAACGGTCCGGGCATTGTCATTTTTATCTTTATCGCGTTTTTCCTGCTGTTGTTCGGTAAAGTGCTTATGCAGCTTTTTACCAAGAATTTTTGCGCGGTGGATTCTTCTAATACAGGCGGACAGTCTTTGAAATATGCAGGCTCTTTTGCGAAAAACGTCGGAAAAATAGGTTGGAATCAATTTCAACAGCGACGGAATAAACATCTTGCCAGAAAATATGAAAAAATGCGCCAGAACGGTGGGGTAAAGTCCGAAAAGCAGGCTAAGAAAGCCGCCAAGCTGGAACGTAAGCTTATGAATCGCGGTATGATGGAAATGGATAAGAACGGAAATCTGAAAACGACGGCAAAGTATGCAAATACGTTGAAAAATTCGCACATGCGCGATGCGGCAAGAGCCGTTTACCGCGGTTTGGGCGGCAAGGGGGATCGGTTCAAGGATTGGTCTGTTGATCATAAGCCGGACGCAGGAATTAAAAATATGCACGGAAAGGAGGTTTAAAGATAACCGGGAATGTCCCTGTTCAAGCATTATATCGTTTTCGGATTGTTGGCATGGCTGGCGGCATCAAGTCGCTTGGACGGTTTTGAGAGGATGGCGGAGATCGGAAACGCGGCAGAATGGGTGATCGGAGGACTACTTTTGACGGCGGCGGGAATAACGGCTTATGCTTTGCGTGTAAAACGAAAGGCCAAAAGGAAAAACGGGGATAACTCCCCATTGCTATGAAAGGCATTTTAGAATGATGCGTCGTTTGACATCGAAACAAAACCTGCTGGCGGGGCTGGTCGTCCTGTGGGGGGTATTCGTGTCTTCTGCGGTACTGGCTGCCGGGGTAACGCACGGACGTATTGAAGAATGCCCGATGCTTAATGAAATCAAGGATTATGACGAATGTTGGACCTGTACAGTCTTTATGATGTTCTTTGATGCGTCGAATTCCTTGGCGGGACATGTTGCGTCCGTTCTTGAGGGGCCGGCCGTTACCTTTATGTGGGCGATGTTCTTGGTTTGGTTGGCTTTTAACGTCGCCGTGTTTTTCAGTTCGGTGGCCGATGCGCCTGATTTGGGAGAATTTGCAGGCAAGGTTGGAGGAATGGCCTTTCGCATTCTTTTCGCAACGGTTTTTTTGCAGGGTGGCGCGGCAATAACCTTTGATTATTTTATCAATCCCGTGATTACGGACGCTTCGCAACTGGCTAATCAGCTGGTTACGGGAACGACCGAATGCGGCGGCGATACGATTATCAGCGGCGGTTCGTCAAAAACGGCGATGTCGAATGAAACGCGCGAATCCATGCGTTGCATGGTCGGCGGACTGGGTGCCGGGGTGCGAGAGGCTCAAAAAATGGCGCAATCCTTGCGTTGCGGCGCAGGATACTGGTACACGATGCCATGGCTGTTCAGCTGGTTATGGGAATATCTGCCGAATCCGATGATGTGGGCTTTGGGATGCGTGCTCGGCGCGTTCTTCTGGGTCATTTCGCTGATCTTCCCGATGGTTTTAATGGATGCCGTGTTCCGCATAGGGTTGATGGTCGGCATGGTGCCGATGTGGGTCGTCGCCTGGGTTTTCCCCGCAAGCCGTCAGTATGCTTCAACGGCGTTTTATATCGTGTTGCATTCGTGTATCCTGTTTGTCGTGATGGCTCTTGTCATGAATATGTGCGTCCAAATGATTATGATCGCCATGACGCATATGGGGCCGGAATTTATTTCAAAAATGCAGGAGGGCGCTTACGTCGATGCTTTTGACAGCGTATCCGGCGGGGCGGATTTCTCTAAAATATTCGTTTTGTTGGCCGTGTGTTACTTTGGTATCCTGATGCCGCCGAAGGCGGAGAAGCTGGCGTCGCATTTCTCGGGCAAGTCTTTCCCGGACAGCGTCGGTATGGAAGCGTTGGCGATGATGATCAATTTGGTTTTGGATATTATTATATTGATTTTGATCATCTTTACGTTAGGATGCGCTTCAATTATGTATTTTGCTCGTATTGCCCAGTTTGTCCACAAATCCGACAAGGCAATCAAAACGATGCGCCGCATCATGAAGGAAGCCGAATTGGCGCGTAAGCGGGCGAAAAAGTTACAGCAAATGGCAAAGAAGGCTAAATTCAAGGGAGGAATCGGCAGCCGCATGCTCGGTTAACCTGTACGGTACCGCAACCGCAAAAACCCCGCTTTTTCGCGGGGTTTTTTGTTTTTTGGCGGTAAAGGCCGTGATATACTTAAATTGCGGCGTGAAAAACCTTTAAAAGAAAACGGCGCACGGTATTGTATTTTTTTTTTTAAGCCTATATAAAAGTAGAGCGACAGGAAAACAGTAGCGCTT